>QHZQ01000014.1:26386-90846 GCA_003224725.1 Acidobacteriota bacterium
AAGTTGATCGACGTAGGAAAGAGCGAAGACAGCTCGACGTTTTTCGAAATTTTTCGCGATTGACCAGAAGAATTGCGTCCCACGGACTCAACTATTACCGTCATCGCTGGCTGGGATTAACAGACCGTCAAAAGATCGAGTCCCCTGTTGACATCGTTACCTATTTTAATCATCGAAATGAAGAAATCGTTGCCATCTTAAACACGACTTCCAAGAGCCAGAAAAAGATTAAGGCACCTGTCGTCATTATTCCACCGGCATTTGGTCGACGAAAAGAGACTACCGGGATCTTGGCCCTTACTCTGGTTGAGAATTTCAAGAGACACCAACGGGATGTTGTCGTCCTTCGTTTTGATGGCATTCGCTGCATAGGTGAAAGTTACAAGGATCCCAGTTGTCGATTTGAGGGCAAAGAAATGATCAACATGACTTTGAGCCAGGGGATGGAGGACATCTTAACTGCTCTGGATTTTGTTTATGATAACCCTCGTTTTGTGCCCACGGATGTGATCCTCGTATCCTTCAGCTTAACCGCCTGCATGGCTCGTCGTGCCCACTGCCTGGGGAGCCTCCGATGCCCAGGCCGCCATTCGCAATGCGACTGGCGGCGTGGACTTTATAGGCAACTACCAAAAGGGAATCTCCTGTGGTGTAACCAATGTGCTTGGCCATTTGGTCGATAATGATCGATTCTGCTCCGATGCCATCAAGAGTGGCATGGCGTTTCTGGACGACGCAAAACGCGACATGGCCAAAATACAAATCCCTGTAACTTGGTTGTACGGGAAATACGATGATTGGATTAATCCCGGGCGAATCCGTGACATTATGAGCATCAAGGCTAAGGGTCCGCGGGAAGTTGTTGAATTGCCCACTGGGCATATGCCCACAACGAATGAAGAGGCTTTGCAGACTTATCGGCTCATCACAAAGTACATCTGGCGTTATTTGTTTATCGAGGATACGGAAATTCTGGATTCCCCCCCTTCTGGTGCCACCAAATTAAGAAATGCTGAATGGAGTCGTACCCCCAAGTCTGCCATAAGGAATCAGACAGATTACTGGGAAAAATATCTTCTAGGCCAGGGACAGCTAGAAATTGGATTTGACGTGATGGCTGAGACTCAGGAGTATCAAGGGTTCATGGCAAAACAGATCGAATTGCTGGAAATCCACTCAAGAGAATTGGTTGGGGATTTAGGGAGCGGTACGGGATTGTTTAATCAGGCGTTGATGAATGATGAGAAGTATCGACGTTTGTTTCGAAGTTCAAACGGTAGTTGCCCTAAGATACTTACCGTCGATTTTGTGAATTCTGCTTTGGAAAAATCCAGGCAGCGACTGTCCCGTGTGGCCGCTCACCATGACCTCAATGAGGGATGTTTCGAATTCAGGTTGGCCAATTTGGAAGTTAGTCGTCTCAAACCTATCTGGAGGCTTTTGCAGGGTGAATACTTCAGTGTAACCAAGCTTAAGGGGAAGATTGAAGGGTTGCCTGATTACTCAGTAGACCTTTGGACAAAAGACTACTCGGAATTCTTACACGAGATCCTGCGCGGCAAGATTCTAACTTCCAAAGATGTCCGTCGTCTCCATAAAGAGTTTTCGCGCGGGGAAGCAGAAATCATTTTGGACATGAACCGTGCCGCCCGCTTTGTCCTGAAGAAATTGGTAGCGGAAGACTTCAAAGATCCCAGGCAGTTTTGCCACGTTCTCGAAGGCAATCACTTGGATTATTCGAAGTTGGATACCAGTCTATTAAGGTTTGGAAAGCTAAATTTCCGTAAAAGTACCCTCGATCTTTCTCTTCCATTTCAGGACGCGCAATTCCACAAAATCCTCAGCAGTATCGTCCTCTCTTATTTATTTAATCCGGAAGAGTCACTGCAGGAATTTCACCGAATTCTCAAGCCGGAAGGGAAACTAGTGGTTTCCACATTTAGACCCGATGTAGATATGTCCAGAGTCTATACGAGATTGATTCAACAGGTTGAAACTAACCCTGACTATGTGATTCCCCACAACATGACAAGGGATGACTTTCTCAATGCGGTCAGGTCCTTTGCCAACTCTGCGGCCTTCTTACTGCATTTGGAAGAAGAAGGGCATTTTAGATTTCTTAGTCGAGTTGAGTTGAAGACTCTGCTTGAATCGGCTGGCTTTGACAGAATCAATCTTTACGACTCTTTCGGATACCCCCCTCAAGCATACATCGCTGTGGCTTCGAAGTGACCTGTTCGGCGCCACCCTTACTTTAGCTGACCCCCAGGCGATTCTCGTGGCTTCCTGGTTAATGACCTTTATGCAGGGCGGCCTTGCCTAAAGGCACCACCTAGGTTTATAGGGTCAACATCACAAAGAGGTCATGCCATTTTTTCTTCACCAGCATATGCACGCACCCTTCCGCAGGATCATTAACCCTGGGCAAATTCGAAATTAGGTGGTGATCAGGGCTGGCGGCCTAAATTGACAGGGGTTTCCATTTCCGCTAGGATGATGTTCTTCTGACGTAGATGAGATGGAAACCCCCACGTCTTGCCTAATTCGCTGGTTTGAGAACCTAAGAAAATGGGTGTCAAAAGGGTTACGGCCTCTGTTTTGCCGACCAAGCAAGGGCGATTTAGAATTCTTGGCTACGAAGCGACTAACCGAGCGCACAAGTCTTCCTATGTAGTTCTGGTTAAGGGAGATTTAGACTCGACTCATGCTCCTCTAGTTCGTATTCATTCTCAGTGCCTTACCGGTGACGTTTTTTCTTCCACGCGTTGTGATTGTGGCGATCAGCTAAAGTTTGCCATGCGCCGTATTAACAAAGCTGGGAGAGGCGTGCTTATCTATCACCCTGAAGAGGGACGTGGGATTGGGCTTCTCAACAAGTTGCTCGCTTATGAACTTCAAGACAAAGGCGCTGATACCGTGGAAGCCAATCGGAAACTGGGATTCAGCGATGACGAACGAGACTATGCTGCCTGTGCGGCAATCCTGAAGGATTTGGGAATATTAAGAGTCCGCTTGCTTTCAAATAATCCACAGAAACTCAAGGCCCTGGAAAAGGCTGGAATCCAAGTATTGGAGCGATTGTCCATTGAGATTGCTCCGCGCCGATCTACCCAGTACTACCTGAAGACCAAGAAAGAAAAGCTCGGTCATCTCCTAACAAAAGTATAGGCCCAGCGGTTTTTAAGGCTTTGCTTCACTGGAAGGTCAATCCCGTTCGACCCTTTAAGAAGTATAAGAAATAAATGGGTCTGATGTGTCTCAGAGTTGTTAGGTTTCTCATTGTTTCGGGATTTCTTTGTCTGTTGCAGGTTTCCTGGAAACATTTTCCGGCTCCTGATCCCTCTTGTCTATCGGCGCCTTTCTCGCAAGCGCCTTCGACATCGGACCAATCCTCCTCATCGCAGAAATTCCCACCGAACGAAGCGAATCCCGTAGCCCACGTGCTGATTTCTCTCGTGATTATATTGCTGTCGGCCAAAGTCGGGGGCGACCTTTTTGAACGCATCAAGCAACCTGCTGTTTTAGGTGAACTGGTTTTTGGCGTGGTTATGGGTAATCTAGCACTCGTGGGATTTCATGGGTTGGAATATTTGAAAAGTGACGAAATCATCAGCATGTTGGCGGAAATCGGAGTCATTCTTCTTCTTTTCGAAGTGGGGCTTGAGTCCAACATAAAAGAGATGATGGAGGTGGGAATTTCTTCATTTCTAGTGGCGCTATTGGGCGTGGTCGCCCCGATGATATTAGGATGGGCCGTGGGCGCTTTCTTCCTCCCGCAAGCAAACACATTGGTCCATGTCTTTATTGGTGCAACGCTCTCTGCCACCAGCGTGGGGATCACTGCACGAGTGTTGAAAGATCTGGGAAAGACTAGTGAAAAAGAATCTCGCATCATTCTGGGCGCTGCGGTGATCGACGATGTGATGGGTTTGGTAATCTTAGCCGCCGTTACGGGCATTATCAAAGCGGCCAACGAGGGTAGCGCCAGCATTTCAAGCTGGGACATAGGTGTTATCATTTTCAAGGCGGTAGCTTTCTTGGTGATTGCAATTTGGGCAGGGTCGCGTCTTTCGCCCCTAATGTTCGGGATCGCGTCGAAGCTCAAAATTCGAGGTATGCTTCTGGCAACCAGCATTTCTTTTTGTTTCCTGCTTTCTTATCTGGCGAACAGAATAGAATTGGCACCCATTGTGGGAGCGTTTGCGGCCGGTCTAATCTTAGATCCAGTACACTATGAAGACTTCACAGATCGTGGAGATCATTCCATAGAGGAATTAGTCCAGCCAATCAGTTCTTTTCTGGTGCCCATTTTCTTTGTGCTTATGGGGGCTCGCGTCAATCTGGGCAATTTTGCGAAAATCGACATTTTGGGATTTGCAGCGGCGTTGACCTTGGCGGCCATTCTGGGTAAGCAAGTTTGTTCTTTCGGAATCGTAGAGAAAGGCCTCGACCGTCTCTCTGTGGGAGTTGGAATGATACCGCGAGGGGAAGTGGGACTCATTTTTGCGAGCATTGGGGCCTCATTGATGTTGAAGGGCAGTCCCGTAGTAAGCTCTTCGACCTATTCAGCGGTGATCATTGTGGTCATAGTAACAACGCTCATCACCCCACCAGCTCTGAAAATGACGCTGACACGAGCTGAGGTGACCAAGCGAAGCCGGGTTCTTACTTCCAATTCTCAAGAATGAACCCCTCCTCCAAGGCATACGCGCCCATTTGGCCCAGGAAAAAGTGACGCCCTTGAAAATCTTGGGACAATCATTCATTCCACATGAGACCAGTCGCGGGTCTGCCGCTCAAGAATACGTCAGCTTTATTTTAGAATTCTTTTCGACAACCAAAGGTTAGGTGCGCCAGCTATGAGAAGGACATTCAAACTCTCAATGCTTCTTCTGACCTTAGGCTCCTTTTTCGGTTGTACTTCGAGGGGAATTCAAGAAGAATCTAAAGGGCCTGCTGTCGAAGGTGAAAAGGCACCAAGTTTCTCGTTCAAGGATCAATTCGGCAAGCAATTTTCGCTCTCTAATTTTCAAGGAAAGGTGGTCCTGATCAATTTTTGGGCTACTTGGTGCATTCCCTGTCGTGACGAGATGCCTTCCCTGGATTTCTTGCAGCGGCAGATGGACCAAAGTCAATTTGCCATTTTGGCTTTAAGTGTCGATGAATCTTAGGACGCCGTTAGCCAGTTTATAGCCCAGAATGGTTTTACAGTTCCAGTTTACTCCGACTTCGATAGGAAAATTTCTACGCTCTACGGCACATTCAAATTTCCAGAAACCTATATTCTGGATAAGAAAGGGAAAGTTGCACTCAAGGTCATTGGCCCCACCGACTGGGCCTCACGGGAGATGCTGGCTTATCTTCGCAGACTTATTGCTGAGAATAGTTTCTGATTTGCGGCTCAGGAACTCGAACGGCCTTCTATAGCAATTCGGATTTGTTGAGTCAGTCAGTTTTTTGGTTAGACGGCACCCAAACCAGGCCCTGTCAGGACTCCTGTACCCAATTGTCCATTGTGGATTTCAAAAATCGAAGGGAATCGGTCTTTCCATTTTTCGTTGGCGGACGGGACGTATTGGCGGCTGTTCGCCTCAATCGTGGAGACTCCCGGAATATGAGCTGCAAATCCGGCCGACTGAATCAGAGACGCGCCAGGACAGGTAAGATCTTGAACGCAGAGGAAGGATTTGAATTTTTGGGCCGCCGCCGCCATCAACAACGCGTTCGTCTGACCCTTGCAGACCTTAAGGGCAACTCCGGTGTAACCCAGTTGGCGGGACAATTGATAGCTCTCCAAATCCACCAGTGACTCGTCAATCACAACCGGAACGATTTTTGCCGCTGCATGCATGACATTTTGCAGATTCGATTTCAGATCGCGTGCAGTGGGCTGTTCGATGTACTGGAGACGGGTCAAGCTCGCCGGGGACTGTCTTTTGATTTCTTCGAGAAACGTGAGCAAATAGTTGACGTCTTTACAACGTTCGTTGAAGTCACAGCAATATTTCCATTGTGTGACACCCCGACGACGTTGAGCCTCTGTGGCAGCCTTGTCAATCTGGATCATCCGATCGACGTCCACCTTCAAATCGGCTCCGTTGAGCTTGATTTTGAGATGTGTAACACCATCCGACTGTATCCATTCATCCAGGGTTTCCGGCAATCCATCGCCAATTCTGTGCTTGATGTCGGATGCAAAAATGGGATCCGATGCTCCTATAGAGTGGTATAGGTAGATGGATTCAGTCGGCTTCTTCAATAGGTATTGGTCTAGGTATTCCCCTTTGAACTTTGGTCCGAGGTAGAAGCTGAGGTCGTGGCTCATATATTGAGGACCATAACCTTGGTAGCAGTTGATGCCATTTGCCTTCCCATAAGCATCATGGATGGCGGCATCAAATGAACTGGCGACCACCAAGGTGCAAAGTTTCGGAATAGGCTCGGACAGCTTCATCTTGCCTGACAGCGCTGTGGCTGCGTTGAGAAAGGCGGGCTCAAGCTCCCAGGCGATATCGATGGGATGAGCCGTTTCTGAGTATGCGGCTGTGATGTCTCGGATCTCAGTTGCCAGCCGTTTCATAGCCTCCAGAGTCTGGTCATAGCTGACAACTTGGGAGGGGAAGGACCATGCGTTGCCAAGTGGCATCGAGCCGAAGCCAGATGCGTTTCTGCCGGAAGGCGTT
The DNA here is from genome assembly GCA_003224725.1 of Acidobacteriota bacterium. Taxonomy (GTDB): domain Bacteria; phylum Acidobacteriota; class Terriglobia; order Versatilivoradales; family Versatilivoraceae; genus QHZQ01. Next base: position 33,070 of record QHZQ01000014.1, read on the forward strand.
TCAACCTTGACACGGACATTCAACAAGGTCACCCGGTCCACCGTGCGTCCACCAAATTGGTAAGGTGCACGATAGTTATACTCCTCAAAATCATGCCTCAAATCGAGCAGATGGATATCGGAGGGTAGGGGTAACCTTTTTGTTCTGGTGTGCTTCTTGTCTGAAGGCTTCTCAAGTGCCAGGAGATTGAGGAGCGGGGGCGCCAAAAGTCCACCCAGCAACAAAGTTCGACGGCTCATCATTTATTCCACACTCCCTTCTTTATGGAAAGCTGAAAAATATAGATCTACTGCCAGTGACTAAGCCTTCATGTCTCTATGCACGACTTTGGTTTTGTAGCCTTGCGAAGATAAGATGCTGTTGATCTCATCCGTCATCATCACGGATCGGTGCTGCCCTCCGGTGCAGCCTATGGATATGGTCAAATAACTTTTCCCCTCGATGATATAATTGGGAATCAGAAATAGCAAAAGATCTGAAACTCGTCTCAAGAATTCGGTTGTCTGAGTAAAGGATTTCATGTAAGTGATGACCTCTCTATGCTGTCCCGTCTTCTCTCGTAATGTTCTAACAAAGTTGGGATTAGGAAGAAACCTTACGTCAAAAACCAGGTCCGATTCCACCGGAACGCCATGCTTGAAGCCAAAGCTAATCAAAGAAATAAGCAAAGGGTTGGAAGCCTTCTGTTCCTGAAATTTGTCAGCAACATAACGTCGCAATTCGTGAACATTGAATTTTGTCGTGTCGATCACGGTGTTGGCGAGTTTCTTAATAGGAGCTAAACGTTTTCTCTCTTCCGCTAGAGCCTTAAGAATGGGCTTATCATGAGTCAGTGGGTGAGGGCGACGTGTTTCACTGTAGCGCCGGATTAGTGAGGCATCGGAAGCTTCGAGATAGACCAAGTTAACTTCCAACTCATATGTCTTCAACCTTTGAAAGACTTTTGGAAATTTTGCAAGCTCGGAACCTTCGCGGACGTCGACCACGATGGCAGCACGGTTTATTTGTGCGCCTGCTCGGTTACAAAGTTCTGCAAATTTGAGGATGAGCTCCAGGGGGAGATTATCCACGCAAAAATAACCGATGTCTTCGAAGGCCTTAAGCACCGTGCCTTTCCCAGAGCCGCTCAGACCGGTGATAATGACGAAAGGGGTATTCGCCGCTTTCGAAACGTTCTTCATAGCCTCTTGACGGAATCGTCGAACCCGAGACGTCGGCGGAACAAGTCTGACAGCCCTTTTCCCACTTTGAGGACACTAGCGACGGGAAAGCAGGCCATACACGCAGCGCTATGCACTTAGAAACTTTGGAGAGTGTAGTTGGAACTTATGACAACAGAGAGCCAAGTACAACACCATTTCTCTGTAAAAAGGGCATGCAGTGAAGCAACAATAACTTGTGTAATCATGACTATTCTGGATGAGAGGTACCTCGTCGCTTAACGGTTGTTCACGGTTCAATTAATCCAAAATTCCCGTCCTTCCGTCGATACACAACGCTTACTCTTTCAGATTCTGCATTTCGAAAGACGATGAATTCACTCCTGGAGCTGGTTACTTCCTGAACAGCTTCTTCGACGGTCATGGGCTTTGCTGCAAAGGACCTCGATTTGATTACCCGCGGAGTTTCCGAATTGCCACGCGTGGGTTCAACAGCGAAAGATGAAATAACTGCAGGTAAGCCGGATCCGGGCTTTCTCTTTTTGGCAATCTTTTTGCCTTTATGTTTCAAAGCTTGGCGCTCGATTTTCTCCAGAACCGCGTTGATGGAGGTATACATGTCGTGAGTTTCTTCGATACCGTTTATTTTAAATGTCCTCGATTTAAGATTGATTTCAGCAATGTGTCGATACTTTTCAACCGTCAGGATTACATGAACCTCGATCATTTCCCCTAGAATCTTTCGGATCTTTCTCAGGTGATCTTCGGTAAATCTTTTGATAGCGGGCGTAATTTCAATTTGTCTGCCGGTGTATTCAACTTTCATGACAACCTCGTCAAGTAAATTCGAAGTCCTGATTCGAGCCAATCAAGATAAGCCTTCAGGATGTCACCTTCAAAGGCTGAACTGGAGAATAAGTGCTCTTACGATTATGTTTGCTTATTGGGGCAATGAGGGGTGGAAAGTTCAGAATTCGTAATCTTAACTCTCCTTTGATGGGTGCTAGGAATTTTCATGTCTTCGCGATATTTGGCAACGGTTCTTCGGGTAACCATGATCCCTTGATCATTTAGCATCTTAGTGATTTGATCGTCAGTCAGGGGCTTGGAAGAATCTTCCGCGTCGATGAATTTTTTAACTTTGCGCTTTGCAATGATCAAAGGGATGCCGCTTCCGGCCGGCCCCTGGACGGCCTCGGAGAAAAAATATCGCAGTTCAAAAACGCCCTGAGGGGTGTGTGCATATTTGTTGGCAACCGCTCGACTGACTGTGGACGGGTGCACGCCCACCTCCTCGGCAACATCTTTAATCATCATGGGTCGTAAATGATCAATTCCCTGATCCAGGAACTCCGCCTGACGACGAACGATGGCTTCACAAACCCTAACGATGGTTTGCTTGCGTTGCTCAATATTCTTAATAAACTGTATCGCCGACGAATATCGCTCTTTAACATAATCTCGGACATCTTTTGAAGACCCATCGTGCTCGATCAGCTTTTTGTAAGTGGGATTGAGCCTTAGCTGAGGGAGGTCATCTTCGTTGATGGCCACGGAGTAAACATCGTCCGTTTTAACAATGAAGACATCAGGCTCCACAAGGCGAGTTTCGGTTTTGCTGTATCGTTGTCCAGGCCGGGGATCTAATTTCTTGATGACCTCAATCTGGGCTAAGACAATATTTAATGGCTTGCCTAAGGATCGTGCGATGTCCTGATAATGTTTATTTTGAAGATGCTTGAGGTGATTTAGGACGATTTGCGCGGCGATGGAATTCTCCTCACCCAAGTGCCTGAGTTGAATCATCAGACATTCAGCCAAGTCCCTAGCGCCAACTCCGACGGGATCAAATGTCTGTAGAGTCTTTAACCCTTCGGCCACATCTTCAAGACTGTGGTCTCCTGTGGCAGCAATTTCTTCAACGGTGGCTGTTAAGTAACCATCTTCATTTAGGTTGCCAATGATTGAAACAATGGCATCCGAGATGTGTGTCGGAACCAGGGAAAGACTTAACTGCCAGTGCAAATGATCATAAAGGGTTGTGGGCTTGGTCAAAAAGTTTTCGAAGGCCGGTTTCTCAACAATCTCGCTCGGCATCTGCGTCCTGTAACCAGGATCGAGATAATCATCGAAGAAACTTCCATAATCAATTTGTTCAAACGGATCGGCCCGTTCACCGCTCTGTGCACCACTCTCAATAATTTCCTTGTCTGCGGGTTCAACCGACCGTTCTTCCTTGATCTGAGTTTCCTCAATATTGGTCGTCGTCTCCATTTCCTCTTCCAAAACCGGGTTCTCCATCAGTTCCTGGGAAATCATTTCAGACAATTCCAGCTTGTTAAGCGCCAGGACGGTTACCATCTGCACTAATCCTGGTGTCAGGATTTGCTTTTGTGCGAGTTTTACATTCAGCTTCTGCTCTAGAAAAGCCATAAACCTTTATTCCAGGCGAAAACTTTCGCCCAAGTAAAGTTTTTTCACTTCATCGTCTGAGGCGAGCTCTTTTGGGGTACCCGTTGTGAAAATCCTTCCTTCATTAATGATGTAAGCCCGGTCTGTAACCTTCAAAGTTTCCCGGACGTTATGGTCTGTAATCAAGATTCCGATTTGTTTGGATTTAAGATGATTAATAATCCTCTGGATATCGAAAACCGCAATTGGATCAATTCCAGCAAATGGCTCATCCAATAAAATGAAAGAAGGAGAGATGACAAGAGACCGAGCAATTTCAACCCTGCGTCTTTCCCCTCCTGAAAGCATATAGCCCTGATTTTTTCGCACATGGCTCAGTCCCAGTTCCTCCACTAATTCATCCAACCTCTCTCTCCTTCTTTTTCCGTTAAGAGGCAACGTTTCCAGGATCGCCATGACATTTTCTTCAACCGTCAATTTGCGAAAGACTGATGGCTCCTGGGGGAGATAACTGATTCCACTTCTCGCCCTGAGGAACATTGGCAGATCGGTAATCTCCCTGCCATCCAAGAAAACTTGGCCTCCATCAGGAGAAGTCAACCCAACAATAATATAAAAGGTGGTGGTTTTGCCAGCCCCGTTCGGCCCCAGCAATCCTACGACTTCACCTTGCTGGATCCCTAGATTGATGTCGTTAACGACCCGACGTCCTTTGAAGGATTTGACCAGGTTGACCGTTTTCAAGATCTGCATTTTTGCTTATCTTGCCACGCGCTGCCTAGTGATGGGTCGGGTCTCAGAATTTCCTTCGACCGAGATGCTACCATCATTCAAACCTAAAGTCAACCGAGCCCCAACCGTGGAACCCCGCTCAGGGTCTACGACTCTAGGCGGTCCACCAACCAAAACGATCTTCTCTTCGCTTCGAAAATATTCGGCTGACTCTGAACATGAAGTTCGGCCGGGCTGATAAATTTTAACTCCCCCTTTCGCCAGAATACGCTCAATTGAGGTCTGATTTTCTTCGGACTCTAGAAATACTTCCAACTGCCTTGAGTTCAGGACCCCCATCCAGCTGTTTAACTGAACATTCCTTTCATAAAGCACCCTTTGTAATCGGTCTTCGTATACCATTCTTTCGGCCTGAATGGTAACAGGTTTACGCTCCATTTTTTTCGCAGATGTCTTTTGATCTTCGATATAAAAAAAGCTCCGCACATTTTTCTCAGCGACCAACTTTTTCTCGGAACGATACAAATAGATAGTTTCCGCACTGATTACTTGGTCTTCCTGCCACAATTTGGCTTTCTTCCAGTACTTAGCGATACCACTGCTTGTCTGGGCTTCCATAAAATCCGATGAGGCGAAGACTGGGGAGCCAGGCTGGAACATTCCTGCGTGCGTCTGCTGGTCTCGATTATAAAAAACCGAACGCACAGTACCTCGAGCCTTAAAAAGATTCTGCAATTGATCAAACTCAATGATATCTGCGGTCGTCTTCGAATTAACGTCTCTGGTCTGTGGACTGCCGTGAAGCGCTACAAGCTTGTTTTGAGCAAAATACTGGCCTTCGTGCGCCGTAGCTTGGCGCCCCTCTTCCTGATAAGTGAAATTCCCAAATTGGTGCAATTGGCTAATCTGGCGGTTTTGCTGATCAAAGAGAGCTATCAAGTGATCACTCGTGGTTTTCTTAACAGGACCCGTTGGAGGGATCACCTCAACGTGTACTTGTTTGTTAGCTGTGAATTTTTCAAGATTGTTGGAGCCTTTTTCGAAGAACAATGTCATCTCCAGTGCTGAAAGAACCTTTCTATCATCTTTGGGGTAGACAGGTAGTTCCTCCACGGAGCTGGGGCCCTTCGCTTCTATTCGAGAAACCTTTCTTTCCTCGGGTTCAAAAGAGACCAGCATCAGTGGTGACTTAACGATCTTGTCTCCGGGTTCGACATCTCGGTTGGGGCCCCGAAGGGGTCCTGTCTTCGCGGGTTTCTTATCAGCCAATATTGCGACGACATTTCCAGAAGCCACGAGTTTATCCACCAAGTTGCTATTACGCCTTAGAGAAAGCTCCACTCGATTCGCCGAAATATCTCGTTTTAGCTCAGGGTCTAGCGATCGGGACTGCACGTTACCTTGAGCGATCACCTTACTCAGCCAGCGTCCCGTCTTGCCGAAAAAATAAGAGACGCTCTCAGCATCAACCTGCAACATAAATTTTGGATCGCGCGAAACAGAATGAACGTCCTTCCTAGCATCGATTCGAGTGAGGGTAGAATCAACATCACTAAGGAACGCCTCAATCACATTCGCTCGTATCTGGTTGCAAGACTTCTCCACCAGGACGTTTGAGCGCATCTCGATCCGGTTCGAAGCTTTAAAATACGTTAAGCTGTCCGATTTGAGGTGAATCTCTGAATCCTCGGGGCCTGCCGGATCTACAAAAATCTCTACTTGAGAATGGAGATAAATTGAGCCCAGTTTGGAGTCGTAGGTGAGTCCGCAGCTTTTTCCATGAATGCGCCCCCTTGCAAAGTCCACTTCGTCTTCTGTTTCGGCAATTCCAGTTTTTTGTGCATACTTAATCCTTCTGACCTTAACCACTGTTAGTAGAGCATTGGGGATGGTCCTTCCGCTAGGGGTTGCCGTTTTACTTATCGGACCGAAAGTAATGACTACATTATCCAAGAAAACAATTTCTTCTCTGGCTTGATCATATTCACACTGATTGCTTGTGATAGTATCGTAACGGTCTCCATCCTTTCCGAAAACCTTCACAGTCACGGATTCCAGAAGATTCATATTGTCTTTAAAGCCTAGCCTGGACTTAGCATGGAATACGAACGTGGTTCTTCCATGCTCCGATTGAGAAAAAGAAAAACCCTGAGTGGCATCTGAGACATTCTCAGGCAGAAGCTTTGTTTCCGGTTTCGCCGGATATCTAAAGAAGTTTGAACGCTTGTAATAATTTAAGATGACTGCGCTGACTACAGTGATCAAAATGATCATCGGTAAGGTGCGGCCAAATTTTATGTGCCTTGTTTCCAAAGAGTTTTACAGCTAGAGGATCTCTAGATCCTTGACGATGAGCTGAAGGAATTTCATGTTTTGAAAGGAATTTTGGGAGAGTGTAAAGGCCAGGGAAATTGCTTTCGATTCTTGAATAGGCTGATAGTATTGAGCCATATTCCAACCAATGGCATCCAGTGCCTTCCCATCCTGCTCCACCCGGAATTTTACATGTTTTCCCTTTAAGAGCCGGGGTTCTGCGATTACCGAGAGTTCTCTGGCAGCAAAGACGGGTTCCGGGTTTGCTGGGCCGAAAGGAGACAATCTTTCCAGTTGTTGATAAGCTTCGTCATCAACATCGGACAGTCTAATCTCGGTATCTATTTCCAATGCGGGTCTCAAATCCTCAGCTTTAATTACCTTCTCAGCAAAAATGTTAAGCCGCCTTCGCAGCTCAGCCATGTGTTTCACAGGTAATTGAAATCCTGCCGCCTGAGCATGGCCGCCAAAGCGATCGAAAAGATCCCGGCAACTTTCCAAAGCATTCAGTAAGTGGAATCCCTTAATACTGCGAGCTGAACCGTAGCCAATCCCATCGTCTTTTGATATAACCAGCGCAGGCCGGTTGAATTTCTCAGTCAATTTTGTCGCAGCAATTCCAATAACTCCGCGATGCCAGCCTTCTCCATCTATCATTATCACCCATTGCTGACTCAGGGCGGGGTTAGAATCAAATCGATTCTCGATATCCTTTAGAATCTGGCCTTCTATTTGTTGTCTCTCTCGGTTGAGTCGATCCATCTCGCCGGCAAGTACTCTGGTCTTTTGCTCGTCGGTGGAAGCAAACAATTCAACAGCCTGCTCACCACCTCCCATTCTTCCTACGGCATTGATCCGTGGAGCCAGCCGAAATCCGACATCGGAACTCGTAATCAGTCTGCCTTCCAAGCCGGAGACCTCTATTAAAGATTTCAATCCGAAGTTAACGGGAATTTGTAACCCCTCCAGGCCGAACTTTGCGAATATCCTGTTTTCCCCAGTTAATGGAACGATGTCAGCAATGGTTCCAATGGCGACAATCTTGAGAAAGGGAGCAAGATATTTTTCTTTGTTCGCAGTTTTGAAGAGGGCCTGCACCAACTTAAAGGCGACACCCACGCCGCAGAGATTCTTGTCTGGGTATTGGCAGTCAGGCCGTTTGGGATTGAGAACAGCTAAGGCCTTAGGGAGACCTTTTTCAGGAAGATGGTGGTCAGTGATGATACAGTCAAGTCCTAACCAGGAAGCACGCTCTACTACATCAAACGCCTTAATGCCTGTATCGACACTGATAACCAGCTTGACTCCCTCGGTCGCTGCCTGCTCAATTACATCAGCTTTCATCCCATAACCATCCACAAGGCGTCTCGGAATATAATATGAAGTTCTAGCGCCGAGCATTTCAAGTGCCTTGCGCAAAATGACCACCGCTGTTGTACCATCGACATCGTAGTCACCATAAATCAAGATCTTTTCTCGGAAGTGTATGGCTGCTAATATTCGGTTAACAGCAGCTTCAAGATCGGACATCAAAAAAGGATCCTCCAAATATTCAAGGCGGGGATTAAGGAACCTTCTGGCGGCCACAACATCAGTCATTCCCCGATTAACCAATAGGATTGCCAAAATCCCAGAAATGTTTAGAGCGCGAGCCAAGTTCCTAACCAGATTGACATCCGGTTCAGCAATCTTCCATAACATGTTGGCAAGACCACCAATCTTCACAGCATTCATTATTCATCTGGAAGCAACAATTATTCAATATCAAACCGACCCTACAGCCCGGTAAAATCGCTAGTCGGCTTTTGGCTTGGGCTTAAACTTTCCAAGCAAGTCAAGAAATCCCCAAAACAAGAGGCAGATCCAAAGATCTGTGAAAATACCCCAATCGAGGTGAAACGGTCTGTGCCTCAAAGGATAAGGTAGAAATTCTTGGACGGAAAAATAAATGGCATTCCCACCGACGACCGAGACAAATGTCTTTCCCAAAGCGGCCCAATAGGAATTAGTAAACATTTTACTCTTAATAAGTAGCTTTTCTTGGTAGCAGAAACCGATTCCTAGGTTGTCTTAAGCTAATTTTGGGTTAAGACCGATACACTTAATGGAAAGTGCTCGAGCTGGATTATACTACAGATCTTATCGGCCTGGTAAGTACTTGGCATTGAAGGTCTTCCAGATCACGAACTCGGCATCCGAATAAGAATTCCTGACTAGAGACAAATTAGAAATTTCCTATACTTCGAAACTCAATTACATTATTATTTTTGGGATGATAACTCAGGATCAAATTAAAGAACTGGAAAAAAAAGTCGAGGAGTTATCGATATTTCATCAAGTTGGAAAAGCTCTGACTTCGACCTTGGATTTGCAGGAGGTCTTGACGCTGATAATGGGCAAGATCAGCGAATTGCTAAAGCCAAGCACGTGGTCATTGCTGCTGATTGATGAGAAAAAACAAGAACTTCACTTCCAAATTGCCATTGGAAAGAATTCGACCCAGATCAAAGACGTAAGGATTAGGATCGGAAAGGGCTTGGTGGGTTGGGTGGCACAGACGGGTGAAGTTGCCATTATCAACGACGTTTCTGAAGATCCCCGCTTTTTACCAGAAATAGATGGCATTATCCATCCGCATATCAAATCTATTGTTTGTGTGCCCTTGAAAAGCAAAGAGCGAACCTTAGGTGTCATTGAATTGATCAATTGCTTTGAAGGAACATTTCCCAACGAAGATCTCTCAATGCTCACGTCTCTGGCCGATTACGCCGCCATCGCCATCGAGAATGCGATGTATGTAAAACGGATTCAAGAGCTCACTATCACCGATGATTGTACCAATCTTTACAATTCAAGGTACTTCAATTATATGATTGACGCGGAGCTGAGCCGGTCAAAGCGTTATAGCTACAACTTTGCCTTGATTTTTTTCGATTTGGATCGATTCAAGTTGGTCAATGATACTCATGGCCACCTCTGTGGCAGCCGGTTGTTGCGAGAGATTGGAGATCTTATTAAGCAACATCTCAGAGATATCGACACAGCGTATCGTTACGGTGGGGACGAATTTATTCTTCTGCTTCCACAAACTTCCAAAGAAAACGCTCTGCTCGTGGCTAAGCGACTTTGTAGCCTTTTGAATCAGACCTCTATCAATTTAGAGGACCATGTGACTGTTAAGATCACGGCGAGCTTTGGTGTGGCTGCCTTCCCTGTGGATGCTGCCACCAAAGTGGAGCTTGTCCGATTGGCAGATCAAGCGATGTATCGCGTAAAAAATCGAACTCGAAATGATGTAGGGGCTACCTAATTTTCCCTCACGTCGAATACCTGTCTAAAGTTGCAGTTTCAGGAAGCTGTGTTTGAGAGTCTGACTGAAACAAGCATAGGATCATGCCTGAGTTTCACTTCCACCCCACCTCGTCGCAATGTTCCGGCAGCAGTCAACACTCCGCTTTAAAAATCGCTTTGGGTCTCACAAGCCTCTTTACCGTTGTTGAGTTCCTGGGTGGATGGTTTACGAACAGCTTGGCTTTAATGGCGGATGCAGGTCACATGCTGACTGATGTTGCGGCATTGGGACTGAGTATCTTTGCTTTGTGGTTCTCTTCACGTCCGGCTACTGCGGCAAAAACCTATGGATTTTTCAGAGTGGAAATTTTGGCGGCGTTGGCAAACGGCACGACTCTAGTAATCATTTCTCTGATCATTTTCTACGAGTCCTACTATCGAATGAAGAACCCACCGGAAATCAAAAGTGGAATTATGCTGTTCATTGCAGCTTTAGGACTGGTTATCAACTTAGCCTGCGCGTATTTCTTGCATAAATCACAACAGTCAAGCTTGAACGTGAAGGGAGCGCTTCTCCACGTGGCTGCTGACGCTATTAGCTCTGTAGGCGCCATTCTTGCAGGGGTTTTTATGTTATTTAAGAAGTGGTATCTCGCAGATCCTTTGACCAGCTTTCTAGTCGCTGGGCTGATTCTTTATAGCTCTTGGCGTTTGGTCAAAGATTCTGTGGATATCCTCTTGGAGGGCACACCCACCCACATCGATCTGGATTTGGTAAGGAATGAGCTTTGCAAAGTAGAAGGCGTGAAATCTATTCATGACCTTCACGTCTGGACTTTGACATCAGGAATGCATGCCATGAGTTGCCATGCGGTTCTTTCTGGAAACGAAGACAGACACAAGATTCTCGAAGAACTCAGTCTAATCGTCCGACGTCAATTTAAGATTGACCACACAACGATACAACTGGAAGAGATTAGTCTACAACACCAGGAAATGAACTCTTGTCACTAGGGTACTCCCCCGGTCTGCTTGACCTGGACGGCTTTATTTAATCTAGGGTGTCTCCAATGATTTTCCTGAGGAGACACCTATCTGCTACCTGAAAGGATTTGATATCCCCTTATCCAGTGGTGTGGTTTGACAAGTCTCCTGAGCGGTTCTAAAATAAATGTTTGACGGTTTGTTCGTCTAAAGCCTATAATAATGGGTTTCAGGCTTTGCCGATAAGCTCCCCACATTTAATGACTTCTGTCAACAATGGGTTTCTAGAATATCAAGACCTCAAGCAAATCCTAACTAAGTTTGCAGATTCACCCTTGGGCGCCCAACTTATCGAACAATTGGCCCCTTTCTCGAGTAAAATCGAGATTCAAAGACAATTTGATTTGACAGAAGAGTGCCTCAAGTTTCTCAAATCGGGTCACGGGCTCCTTTTTAACGAGCTAGGTGATTTTTCTTTACTGTTCGAAAAGCTTGGGATAGAAGGGGTCGCAATTAATCCCAGAGAGATTTTGGAGATTTTAGGGCTTTTGCTCTGTTCGCAAACAGTTAAGCAGAAGCTTCAAGCTTACGCCAAAGATTTATCCAAGTTAGTTGAGATGGGCCAAACTTTGCCCGATTTTGGAGGACTATCTTCCGGACTTATGGGTAAGATTAGCCGGTCTGGGGAAGTTGAAGATCACGCAAGTGCACCACTGAAGAAAATTCGCAATGAAATCGGCGTTATCAGAAATCGGCTCTATCATCTGCTGGAACAGATTTTAAAAAGGTATATGGGGTCCGGGGTCATCCAGGATGATGTAATTACAATTCGGAATGAAAGATTTGTCATCCCAGTCCGGGCAGACAATCGTAAAGAGCTGGCTGGTGTGGTTCATGGCATTAGCTCAAGTGGCCAAACGATTTTCTTGGAACCTTTGGAGGCCCTAGAACTTAATAATCAATTGGTTCAACTCAAAGAGCTAGCCGAACTGGAGGTTCGGAATATTCTCTTGGCGTTGACAAACGAGATAAGGGAGAGACTCTCTGACCTTCAAACTGCCGTTCGATTATTGGCTAGTCTGGATTTTACTTTTGCCAAGGCCAAGTTCTCCCAAAAGTACAAATGTGTCATTCCTCATGTCAATGAAGGTGGAGTGCTGACAATAGTTGAAGGGCGGCATCCTATCTTGGAAAGATCACTTCAGTCTCAAGGTTTGGAGATCGTTCCCATATCAATAGACTTAGATGGCACCCGACATATTTTAGTTATCAGTGGCCCAAACACCGGAGGCAAGACCGTTGCTCTTAAAACTGTTGGCTTGTTGACCTTGATGGGACTATCAGGAATTCCTGTCCCCGCAGTCGCAGCCGACATATGTATTCTTCATCAGGTTTTCGCAGATATAGGTGACCATCAGTCCATTTTAGAGAACTTAAGCACCTTTTCTTCACATCTCCTAAATATCAAAGAAATACTAGAAAGGGTTTCGGCCCCGGCGTTGGTGTTGCTAGATGAATTGGGATCAGGAACAGACCCAGTTGAAGGGTCTGCGTTGGGAGTTGCGATAGTCGAATCCCTCCGTGAAAAAGGAATAATAGCCGTCGTCACGACGCATCACAATGGTCTGAAAATGTATGCAGCCAAAACCCCTAGGGTTAGTAATGCCAGTGTCGAGTTCGACGAAACTATTCTGCGACCAACTTTTCGGCTTATCCATGGAATCCCAGGGAACAGCAGTGGGATTGAAATAGCGCGACGTCTCGGCCTAGAAGCATCCTTAATCCTGCATGCCCAGCAATTAGTGTCAAAAGAGGAGCAAGAAATAGCCGAGTACTCGCAGCAGCTTAGAGTTCAGATTGAGAAGACTGCAAAAATCCGCGAAGAATTAGAACGTGAACAGAGAAACCTCGAGCAGGACCGAAGGCATTTGGAAAAGAAACATAAGGAGATCGAGGAGAAGCAAAAAAAGGATCTCGAACATACCTGGCGACAGACATATGAAGAGTTTGAGAAAGAATCGCGCCAACTAATTTCAGAGATCCAGGATAAATACTTAGCTGTTCGGGCTCGAAGAGAAATTGATCGAAAAGCAGTTAAACTTAAAGAGAAAGTGAGCCAGCAGTGGGTTTCTCATTCAAAAAGCTCCAGTGATGGCCCCTCCGAAGCTTTGACGACGAGTTCATTGCTTGCACCAGGAACGAAGGTAGTCGTTAAGAAATTCAGACAAGAAGGAACTGTCGTTAATACTCTCAAAGACGGGCGATTGGAGATCGCAGTTGGGAGTTTGAGGTGTGTGGTCAACCCCTTCGAAATAGAACCGCGGCAGTCAATGAAGTTTTTGCCGGAGGAGGAGGGACTTCGGTTGCCGGCTCGGGTTACACTTCAAATCAACAGTCCCGAGCCTCAAACCAATGAGATCAACCTCATCGGTTGTACGGTGGACGAGGCTATTAGCAGAGCCGATAAATTCCTGGACATGGCATATCTGGCTTCCATTTTGCAGGTGCGTTTGATACATGGATCAGGCATGGGGATTCTGCGGAAGGCTATTTCAGAATGGCTCTGGTCCCAGCCTCACGTCGGAACGTTTCGTGCTGCCACAGCTAATGAGGGAGGAAATGGAGTTACAATCGTATCGCTAAAAGTCTAATCGAGCTTGAAGTATGAAATTCAACAATAATTTTGCCGAGCAGGTAAAGGCGGCAGTCGACATTGTGCGAGTGATTTCGGAATATGTCCGCCTTCGCAAGGCTGGGGCGAATTACGTCGGACTGTGCCCCTTCCATTCAGAGAATACACCTTCCTTTCACGTACACCAAGCTCAGCAATTTTATCACTGTTTCGGTTGCAATGCAGGCGGCGATGTTTTCAAATTCATCCAGTCGGTCGAACGCATCACTTTTCCAGAGAGCCTGAAATTTCTGGCCGAAAAGTACGGAATCCCCATGCCCAAGGCCGATTTCAGCAAGGAACAGGACTCAACGGCCAAGGAACGTCTGACGCTTCTCGACATCAACCAGAAGGCGACCAAAGTTTTCAAACACCAATTGCGTCACAGCAGTGAGGGCAAGCAAGCCTTGCAATACTTGATGGAACGAGGCCTCTCCGAAAAAACCATCGACAAGTTTGATATCGGATACGCCCCTAGCAGTTCCAATATTATATTTCACTCGTTGAGCAAGGAATTTCCTTCGGATCTTCTGATTAAAAGCGGTCTGGTTCTGGTTAATGACTCCGACTCTCGATAAAGTGGGAAGATTATTGCTTTTGGTGGAAGAATTCTTGGAGAAGGCCAACCCAAATATCTGAATTCTCCCGAAACACTCCTGTATTCTAAGAGTCGAACACTTTATGGGCTCAATCAAGCTCGTGAAACCATGCGGCGCGAAGACTTCGCCATCCTGGTTGAAGGGTATATGGATTGTATTGCCTTACACCAGGCGGGCGTGACCAATGCCGTCGCATCCTGCGGCACAAGTCTCACGGACCTTCAGGCCAAGTTACTCTCCCGCTTTGCCGAGAAGATTGTTGTCAATTTTGATCCTGACTCTGCAGGGGCGGCTGCCACCTTGCGCTCGCCCAATATACTCTTGGAGAAGAATTTTAGAATCAAAGCACTTGTTTTACCCGGTGGGGCAGACCCCGATTCTTTTGTTAAGAGAAACGGTGTTGAAGCATACCGTTCTCTCTTAGAGAGAGCCCCCTCCTATTTTGACTATTTGCTAGACAGGGCCCACAAAGACAATGATGTAAGAACCGTCGAGGGTAAGATTGCCGCCGTTAATATGATGCTTCCCTATTTGGTGCGAATCTCAAATCGTATCGAGAGAGTGGAACTTACGGCACGCCTTTCCGAATTCCTTGGTATCGAAGAATCCATCCTCCGGGAGGAATTAAGAAATGCTACTCACCAAAATCGAGAAAAACTAGCAATTACTCGTTTCCGTGCAAAAACCGAGCTAAGGCCTTCGGAAAAATATCTTCTAAAGGCTATTTTGGAAAACGATCAGACGGCTGGAGAAGTGTTGCAGAAGCTGTCTATTTCCCAAGATTACATAGGATTGCAGTCGGAGAATATCTTTCGTGAGATTATTACAATGTATCACAAGGAGGGCAAAGTTAGCCTGAACGTGCTAGAGGAAAAGTTGCAAAGCGACCTTGATAAAGATTTCTTGAATCAAGCCCTTTTCGTGGAACTGGACCACGAACAAGCGCTTCGTTGTCTTGAGGGGATACAAAGGCAAAAAGTCGAGCAGGAGATCGTTCTGCTCCAAAAACAGATAAAGCGAGCCGAACTTTCCCAGGACTTCGAGTTGCTAGCCAGCTTGCATTCCAAGAAATCTGAGCTCAAGCGAATGATGGCAAGTTAATTGGCTTACACAAAAACAGGTTCAGCGAGGAGCTTCGGTTGTAAAACGAAACTTCGAAGTTGGAGGTAGAATAGTAGGTTTAAAATCACCAAAGGCGACACAAGGAAATATCACAATTATGTCAAATATTGAAGACAACGACACTTTAGACAATCTAGAACGAAGCTTAAACCTTGGTTTGGATGACAAATATGATGAAGTGAAACAGCTCATTGACATGGGAAAAGAAAAAGGGTACCTGCTTTATGATGAAGTCAATGACTTGTTGCCAGCTGACGTCACCTCATCCGATGAGCTGGATGACATGTTTTCCATTTTCAGATCTCAAGGGATTGAGGTGGTTGATGGAGAACCCAAAGCTGCTGGAGCGGAAAAGCTTGGCTATGATAAAGAAGCCAGCGAAGACGTGGAATTGGATTTGACTCCTGGTGCTCTTGACAAGACAAACGATCCTGTTCGTCTTTATCTCAGGGAAATGGGCACTGTCCCACTATTGACTCGCGAGGGTGAAGTTGAAATCGCCAAACGGATTGAGAGAGGGCAATTGAATGTTCTAAAAGCATTGTTCCGCTCTCCGATTGTGATCAAAGAGATCATTAATCTAGGAGTCCAGTTGCAGAAGGGCGAACGCTCCATCAATGATGTGATTATCTTCAACGACGATGTTCTTACCGATGATAAGGTAGACGATCGCTTGAAGGAGACGGTGCAAGCCATTGACGAGATTCAAAGACTGTTTAAGAAACAAAATCAATGGCTGCAGAAATTTCTAAACACACCCAAAACAAAGAAGGCTAAAGCTCATCGTAAGTTGCGATTCGCTCTGGCCCGACAGCGTATTCTTGTTTCACGAGCGGTTCGCAAACTGGAGTTTGCTCTCTCAGAGCGCAATAGATTGATTGACCAGATTCGTCGCCAATACGAGGCCTACCGGCCCTTAGAGAAGGAGATGGGGCGATTGGAAAGGAAGCTTGAGCATGCCAAAGGCAAAAACCTTAATGTTCTCAAGAAGGAGTTACGGGTCGTCAAAGAGAAGGTTGCTTCCATTGAAAACGAGTCTCAAACCAAAGGTATCGACCTGAAGCGAACACTCCAGACTATCGACCGAGGAGATGCAGAGGCCAATTATGCCAAGCGGGAGTTGGTGGAGGCGAATTTGCGTCTGGTTGTTTCTATCGCCAAAAAGTATACCAACCGCGGTCTTCAATTCTTGGATCTCATTCAAGAGGGGAATATTGGGCTGATGAAAGCAGTGGATAAGTTCGAATACCGTCGTGGCTACAAGTTTTCCACCTACGCCACATGGTGGATCCGCCAAGCCATCACCCGAGCGATAGCTGATCAAGCCCGAACCATCCGCATTCCAGTGCACATGATCGAAACCATCAACAAACTTATTCGAACCTCTCGCAGCCTCGTCCAAGAATTTGGTAGGGAGCCCACTTCGGAAGAGATCGCGGCACGTATGGATATCCCGGTGCAAAAGGTGCGCAAGGTTTTCAAGATCGCTCAAGAGCCTATCTCTCTGGAGACGCCCATTGGTGAAGAAGAAGATTCGCACCTCGGAGACTTTATCGAGGATCGCCAGGTCGTTTCGCCTGCCGAGGCGGTTATAAACATCAACTTGAAAGAGATGACCGAGAGCGTGCTAAAAACCTTGACGCCCAGAGAGGAGAAAGTAATCAAGATGCGCTTTGGGCTCGACAATGGCAGCGATCACACTCTGGAAGAAGTCGGACAAAATTTTGCCGTTACTCGGGAACGGATCCGCCAAATCGAAGCCAAGGCCTTGAGAAAGCTTCGTCATCCGTCGCGCAGCCGCAAGCTCCGTCCTTTTCTTGACGGCTCGAACAAGGATTAGCAGCTTGGCTTAGAGACTCGACGTTTACTCTAGCCGCCGCTGTTGGAAGACATGGGAGATAAGGCTGGGTCTATTGTCTTCGCGTGAGTTGCTGTTAGGGTTTGCTCGACACAACTCGACAAACAACTAAGCGCGTGCTATATTTCTCCCGTCTTTTGGGGCCCATAGCTCAGTTGGTTAGAGCCCCCGGCTCATAACCGGGCTGTCCTAGGTTCAAGTCCTAGTGGGCCCACCGATCCTTTCGTCGGTTAAGCATGGAATGCACCCAGATCTCGAAAAACTGATCCAGCTTCAAGAAGCCGAACTCCAAATCAAGAATTATTCCGACAGAATCGAACAGCTTCCCAGGCATCTCGCTGCCCTTGAAGAAAAGCTGAGCGGGGCGCTCCAATCTCTAAGCAGGAGTCAGGAACGATTGGCGAAATTGGCTCTCGAGAAGCGAAAGTTGGAAGGAGTTATCCAGGACTTCGAGCAGAAGAATTCGAAATATCGAGAGCAACTTATAGACGTAAAAACCAATGAGCAGTACAAAGCCTTGCTCCATGAGATCGAGTTCAATACCAACCAGATTCGAAAGACTGAAGACGAGATCTTAACAAAAATGGAGGAAGAAGAGAAACTGCGAAGAGAACTGCACCAGACGGAGCAGTTGCTCCAAAAAGAAAAAGCGATCGTCAATTCGGAAAAGAGAGCTGCCGAAGCAGAAGTGGAACAAGATAAATCCATTCTGGGAGAGTTGCAACTTCTACGCCAGAATTTGATTGAATCCGTTGTCCCCAGTGTGCTTGAGACCTATCACCGTATTGCCCGATTCCGCAAAGGAATTGCATTGGCTAGAGCGACTGGCGATTCTTGCCAGGTCTGCCACGTCCGAATTCGACCTCAAGTTCTCAGCCAGATAATGACCGGCGAATCCATTGTGACTTGCGATAGCTGCCAACGGATTCTCTATTGGAAGCCAGACGGTCCTTATGAAGTGTCTTCTTAAAATGTCATGGCAATCAGGAGAAATCGTTGAAAAGTTGCATTGCCTATATTGACGGAGGTTCACGAGGGAATCCCGGTATCGCCGGTTATGGGGTACATCTGCTCGATGAGCAAGGGAAAACGCTGGCTAGTCTTTCCGAGAGGTTGGGGATCAGGACTAATAATTTTGCTGAGTATTCAGCCTTAATTGCCGCGCTGAGTTTTGCGGCGACCCATCAATATGAAAAGATAAAGGTTTATGCCGATTCAGAGCTATTGGTAAAGCAAATCAATGGAACTTACCGTGTCAGGAACCCTAGTCTAAGGAATCTCTACAATCGGGTCCAATCGCTCATCTCTGGTTTCAAGTCCTTCTCTATCCATCATGTTCCGCGAGAACAAAACCGCGAAGCCGACCGCTTAGCCAATCTCGCCATGGACCAAAATCATGCTCAGAAGGAAACGCGAACTGAAAATCCAACTTTGCCTTCCAAAATCCTGGCTGTGTTTCAAGATGGCAGTTTTAGGCCTCTGCAGGCTCTTGACATCCCCGAAAATACGAGACTTTACATAAGAGTTGAATATGATGAGGGTTCTAGTCGAAAATAACGTGCGGCATTTTGACAAAGAATCGCGGGGGTGTTCTTGAGGAACCTTCTCAACTCGTCTCAAGAAACTCTAATTCTCTGAATGAATTTATCAATCGATATTCCCGCGCAAGTTTGTAAAACAAGACCAGTCCTTCAAGGTTTTCGCGGTCCAAGGAGTAATCAATATTTTGGGTAAGATAGCTGAGCACTTGAGCTTCGGAGAGACCTAATTTCTTTGATTGTTCAGTGACAATGGCTTCTAATTGGGATTTCCCGTATTCATAAGAGTCTTGAAACGAGGAACAGTTCCGTGGTTGTGCAGAGCTTCGAACTGCCCAAAATGCGAAAACGAACGGCTTATGAGTCTGAGACAACCATTCGGTGGCGAGATCATAGGTGAATAACCCGTCAGTTTTTGCCTTTAAAGCGACATCGCCAATAATGAGCGCGGCGTCGTTAGCCTGGAGCATCGCATTTAAGTTAGGCGAGCGTGATTGAATGAAGGGCTCAGCTTTGAAGCGGCTTCGAAGCAAAATTTTCAGGAGACAGACCGAAGTTCTGGACGAACTGTCAGCAGCCAGGGTCTTGATATTCTTAGCGGGGACTTTACTTACCAGCAATACACTCTTGACCCTGAATTTTGAGGCAACGGATAGGCCGGGGATAATTTTCAAATCCGGAATTCGTTGATACTCAATGGTCGGTATAAGCCCTACGTCGACCTTTCCTTCCGCCAACAAATCG
Organism: Acidobacteriota bacterium; assembly: GCA_003224725.1. Lineage (GTDB taxonomy): Bacteria > Acidobacteriota > Terriglobia > Versatilivoradales > Versatilivoraceae > QHZQ01. The sequence goes on from QHZQ01000014.1 coordinate 52,494, forward strand.
GCGCAGCGAGAAGGGGGGGAGAAATCTAACTCGAAAAGTTCCCGCTGTTGACCTCGAATAAATCCCCAGGACAAAGGCAAGGAATTTAAATAATAGACAATTGACAATTTCAATTTCGGCATGAAAAATTGTAACTTGTTTCTCAAATTTCGGGAAGGACCGGCGATAACCTGTGATTCCTGCTAGTGAGTTGAAAAAGAATCTCCTGTTTTGCACGGATTTTTTGTGTATAATGCCGTATGAAAGGATGTGTTCGGGGGTTCGGTGTTAATGAATTATCGAAACAAATTTCTACTGATTGTTCTTTCAGCATTTTTAGTTTTCTATGCTGTGGTAGGAGGATTACTAGGCCGCGCCTCAGCCAAAGAGGGTGCATACACTCAGCTTTCCATATTCAATGAGGTCCTTTCCAAGATCAGAAATAGCTACGTGGAAGACCCGAATCTATCTGAGGTGATGCATGGGGCTTTGCGCGGACTTTTGGAGTCCCTCGATCCTTATAGCACATTCCTCACCGCTGACGAGTACTCGCGCTATAAGAAGTATAAAACCAATGGCAATGGCGATATCGGATTGGAACTCTCCAAAGAAAAAGTTTTGGGGTATGTTTATGTAATCCATCCTATTGAAGGGGGGCCAGGAGAAAAAGCAGGTGTGAAGGCCGGAGACGTCATCGAATCCATTGAAGAATTTTCTACCAGAGACATAAGTTTGGTCCAGGTTGGATACTTGCTAACCGGCAACATAGGTTCACCGGTGAAGCTGAAGATTCTGCGTCGAGGAAGGACTGAACCTTTGGAGATGACAGTTCATCGCGATCAAATTAAAATCCCTCCAGTCAAGACCAACCTGATTGACAGCAAGATTGGCTATCTAAAAATCTATCGATTTACGCCTGGGACTAGCGAAGAGGTTCGGACAAAGTTGCAACATTTGACAAAAAGCGGGGCCGGAAAAATTATCTTAGATCTTCGTCATTGTGCCGGAGACGAATTTGAAGAAGGTGTGAAAGTCGCCAATTTGTTTTTAGACCACGGGATCATCACCTACACCCAAGGCCAGAAATCCCCTAAGAGGGAGTTTGTTGCAGATCCTAGCAAAAGCATCTGCAAATTACCTTTAGTAATTTTGCAGAACTACGGGAGTGCTTCCGCTGCAGAAATAGTCTCGGCCGCAGTTAAAGAAAATCGCCGTGGTGAAATTGTTGGAGTACGAAGTTTCGGAAAGGCTTCTCTGCAGAAACTATTCCCCTTGGAAAATGATTCGGCGATTTTGATATCTATTGCCAAGTTCTATTCCCAGTCAGGAAAGGTTATTCAGAACAATGGGATTGCTCCTGATTACGAGGTTCGAGACGGCGTTGATGCGTTTCAAGGAGATGTTGATTCTGAAGATGAGGAGGACTCCCAGAGAGATAATGCTCCCGGGACTAACAAACCTGCTTCCGAGGAAGATCTCCAACTAAAAAAGGCGATCGAATTATTGAGTTCGTCTCGAGCGAGCGAGAGTCAGAAAGCCGCCTAAGCATTTCGGATGACAAACCATTTGGCTTTCTAAGGGCAGTTTCGGCTGCCCTTTTTTGCTGCCTACTAGAAAATGTGTCATTACCCAACCCATAGCTTCCGGATAGACCGCAGGCCGTATCTCATCTAATCCAACATGTTGATCACCCTTAGTCATATCGGCAAAAGTTTTGGCCCCATTTCATTGCTCAAAGACGTGTGCTTTCAATTAAACGCTGGCGAGAAAGTTGGGCTGGTGGGAAGAAACGGCTCTGGAAAAACCACTTTGCTGCGTCTCATAAACGGCGACCTGGAAGCCGACCGTGGGCAGTTATACAAACATCCTCAAGTAAAGATCGGTTTCATGCAGCAAATTCTCCTCTTCGATTCTGATAGGACCGTATTCGACGAGGCAGTCTTGGTTTTTTCAAGCATTGAAGATTTGGGAAGGAAAATTGAAATTCTGGAAGGACAGATTGAGTCCAGGGTTCAGCAGACTGAACTGCGACCTTTGTTGGACCGCTATGCACAGCTTCAAACTCGGTGGGAAATGGAAGGCGGTTATTCCTATAAAGCCAAGACCAGATCCGTCCTGCGGGGACTGGGTTTTCAGGCAACGGACCTAGCTAGAAACCTTTCTCAACTGAGTGGAGGAGAGCTCAATAGGCTGAATCTTGCAAAGCTTCTTCTTTCGAAGCCTACCTTAATGCTTCTGGATGAGCCAACGAGTCACCTGGACATCTCGGCTCTCCAATGGCTGGAGAATTTCCTGGTACAGTACCCCCATGCGTTCATTCTGATTTCTCACGATCGCTTTTTCCTTGACGCCACCGTCAATAAAATTTGGGAAATCGCTGATGGCAGAGTTGAAGAATTTTCTGGAAATTATTCCAGGTATGTCGGGGAGCGTGAAAATCGACTCCTTCTATCCAAGAAGGCCTATAAGCAACAGCAAGAGTTTGTTGAAAAGACCCAGGATTTCATTCGCCGCAACATCGCCGGACAAAATACAAAGCAAGCGCAATCACGACGCAAAGCGCTGGAAAGAATGGAACGGGTTCGACCTATCCAAAATGGCAAGTCGCAAGCAAAATTCCGTTTTGACGTTAATACTCAGAGTGGAAATCTGGTCATTAAGATTTCGGATCTGGACATTGGTTACAAGGGGAAAACGCTTGCACGGAAGATAAACCTCAGCTTGTTTCGTGGCGAAAGGGTTGGTGTCGTTGGCCCCAATGGGTCGGGAAAGACAACTTTGCTAAAAACTATCCTCGGCTCACAAGCGCCCCTCAACGGACAAGTGCTTAGGGGCCGGAATGTCAAAATAGCTTTTTATGATCAGACACTCTCCGACATCAATCCCAATTCAACGGTGCTGGAGGAAATGCGTTCGATTTCTCCCCTCGATACCGATGAAGCCCTTCGACGGTATTTGGCAAGATTCTTATTTTGCGGAGACGAAGTTTTCCAATTCGTTTCTTCGTTGAGCGGCGGCGAGAGGACTCGCTTGACACTGGCCAGACTGATATTTGGAAAAGCCAATACTTTGATTCTTGACGAGCCTACAAACCATCTTGATATACCTTCGTGCGAGGCTCTCGAAGCTGCTTTACAGTCTTTTTCAGGTACATTGCTCATCGTTTCCCACGATCGTTATCTCGTTAGCAGATTGGTCCAGCAGATTCTATATCTAGATGGGAGGGGAAACTTTCGGCATTTTGAGGGTACCTACGACGAATTCCAGGCATCGATGGCAGACGAAAAAAGTGCGGTAGAGGATTACTCGCACTCCCGTGAGAACGAAAAAGCGGCAACAAATTGCAAGTCCTCCCCCTCACCGAGACTTAGCAAGAATCAGCGATGCAAAGTAGAGTCCCAATGCAGTTTTCTTGAACAGGAAATTCAGAGAGTCGAAGAACAGCTAGAAATCACCTCCAGGAAGTTAAGCGAACCCTCCATCGCCAAAGACCTGGCTCAGTTCAAGCAGTTCAGCGATCTTTATGAGGATTTAACTTCTCGTTTAGATCGATTGTATTTGGAATGGGAAAGTTCCCTGGCGATTCTCGAAAGGCAAACCTGTTAGGGTCCGAATTCTTTGATTTCTCTTACAATTTCCTTTGATGGATTTTGAGGATCCTGGAATAATCTGATTGCGGCAACTCCTGTCGCGCCATTAAGCAGGCACTCTCCGTAATTGTCCCGATCCACCCCTCCCAGAGCAAACACTGGAATTTTCGCGGACCGGCATACCTCTCGTAGAGACTTAAGACCTACTGGATTGCCATAAACTGCCTTGGATGGAGTGAAGAAAACGGGCCCAAATGTGATGTAGTCTACACTTCCATCTTGAGTCTTCCTCACTTCCTGATATGAATGAGTTGAAATCCCGATAAGAAAATCCTGGCGAGAAACCTGGCCACGGATCTGACTTGGTGAGATCGAACTTTGCCCTAGATGAATCCCATCCAGACCAGCAGCCAAGGCTATATCCAATCGGTCGTTTACAAGAATCTTTGTGCTGCTATGGAGAGCGATTGCGCGGGCCTCTGTGACCAATGAAAACAGTTGTCGAGCCGACAAATCTTTTTCTCGGATCTGGATAAAATCAACGCCAGCTTCGATCGCAATCTGAATATTTCTAAGGAGCGGAATGGGGCAGCTTCTACGGTCTGTGATGTAATAGGCCCAACCCACTTTATTTGTGCTTCAGCTGGGAAACCGCCAGCTGAAAGTGCGTTGCTTCCCAGAAACCTAAGCCGATGTCTACGATGCCCAACCCTGAGACAGCCCCCCGAAAATAGTTGTTAAGCACAAATTCTCGGATGGATGGAAGGTAAGAAAGGAAGAGGTTATTTTCCCAATATTGGGACCATGGGAAGATGACCAGGAAAAAACCGAGTTCAAAGCAAAAAAAAATGAAAACGATGACCAAAATCTTATTTGCCATTACAGTGATTTTTTCAGATTTTCGATCCTTTCGGCCACATCTCGATAGTTAATATTGATAGCATATACGTCCAGGAAAGTATCCAGTGCAGCTTTGGCATTGCCCACTTGTTGATGGGCGCATCCCAAATCATAGCGTAAAGCCTGATAAGTTTCCTCATCGCGTCCCGGACTCGATAAGCCCTTGGTAAACCATTTAACAGCCACTTGGGGCAATCCCTTTTCCACGAAACAAAGTCCCAGCATGTTACAACACTTCACAAACTCTTCTCCACTGTCATTGGGAGATTGGCCTATGAGGGCTTTTTGAAACTCCGCGATGGCTTCTTCAAGTAGTCCCATTTCTTTAAAGGCGATGCCGAGATTGTAGTGAGTTTCATAATCCGGGACGTCGTTATCATCTTCCAGCCCAGCCTTGAATTCCGCAAAAACGTCTTCCAATCCAGAGCTTGCTTCCACAGTCGGTAAGGGCTCTACCGGGGTGTCTTTTATATTCGAAACCGGTCTCCCTACGCTCTCTAAGGACGAGCTTTTAAGCTCGCGGTCAAGATTTATCATGATTTCGTCAAAGGATTCGGCAGACTTGGTTGCCGTGATAGGTTCTATCACAGTTTTCGCATCCTGAGCAACCGCCGTTGTTTCGAAACCCTGCGCCGGTTCAATTTCCTTATCTTCAACACTCGCATTAGTGGCACTGGCTGATATGGTTTCAAACTGCTCTATTCCGAGTTTTGCAGGAGGCTCCGCGCTATGCTCTGATTCCAGCAGTAGATCCACAATTTCAGGGCTCGGAGCTTCGCTTAACTTTGCCTTTGACAAGGCATCATAACGGTCTAGCCGCTTAAACAATTCTGCATCTGCTGGAACTAACCGCACGTATTCATCTATGCAGTTCTTTGCCTCTGAGAGAAACCCTTGATCGAAATAAAAGTCTATTTCTTCTAATAGCTCTTGCAGTCGCTTCGGATCAGCGGCGGAACCAGCTTCCTTTTTGCTGCCAATAGTTGGCTCTGCAGAATCGCCATCTTTACTAGGCCCACCTTTATAAATCGGCTCTTGGTGAAGATTGGGGTCATACTGGTAGGCTAGAGTGAAATTCCTGTTCGCATTATCGGCATCGTTCCTAGCAATATAAATATTTGACAGAACCAAGCACTCCTGAGCGGCCTTCTGCAGGTCCCCGCCCTTGGCATACATATCACGAATTTTTTCATGTATCTCGACATGGTTCGGAATAACTTCAAGCACTTTCTTATACTGATCGATTGCCTTTTGGTAAAGCCCATAACTTGAAAAAAGATCCCCCTCAACAATGAATCCTTTAACCCGCTCATCACTTCCACTTTGGAGAGGCGATTCCTCATCGACCTTCTCCTGGATGTCAGCAGCAGCAATGGTTTTCAAGGTTGGCTCAGACACAAATTTGTCTGCGATAGAAGTCATGTCAGGGATCAACTGCGGAAGTTCAATGTCCTCTCCTTTCGAACCAAGGCGGTCCTTGACTTGAGCTAAATTGTCATGATGGGAAGGATTACTCGGTTCTAGTCGTGCCAATTCTGTGAAAATGCTTGCCGCTTCTAATAACTGGTCTCGCTTAACGTAGAGGCCCCCTATTTTTTCCAGAAGCGAGGATATGTCGTGAGGGGTGTTGGAAAGCTTATAAAGTTTTATGAGTTGTAACAAAGCGGGAATATGGTCTGGGTCTCTTTGTAATATGACCTTTAGCTGACTTTCAGCTGCATTCCCATCTGCTTTTTCAACGGCAACTTCAACAACTTTCCCTATCTGACTAACAGCGCTCTCGAAGTCACCATGTTCAGTGTGAAACTTCGCCAAGGACAAATAGAGCTTGTAATAATTGTTGTCTAATTCAACGAGATGAGATGCGGTTTCTTCCGCCTCCTTCAACCGCCCTGATTTCAGATAAATACTGAAAATGGCTTCCTGCACTTCAGGGTTAAAATCATTGAACTGAATCCGACCCAAATATGACAGAGCTTCCTCGGTCTTCCCCAAATCAGTCAAAACTCCTGCGTAACTCAACAGAACACTCAAATTGTTTTCGTCTAATTCATAGGCCTTTCTTAAATGACTCTCCGCTTCCGCCAAAGAGCCCTTTCTTCTAAACTTCTGGGCCGCAGATTGAAAAGCTCGAGCGGCCTCACTTTTTTTTCCTAACTTCAGACACACCTCTGCCAGCCGGCCTTCAATGGTTGGGTTTTCTGGGTCAACCTCTATGGTTTTTTGCAGAATGGATGCTGCGGTTTCAATTTCATTTTTCCTGAGAAGATTCTCCGCCACTTGGAGATAATGGGCACGGGCGTCACTATTTAGTCCTTGACGCAAATAGAGATCAGCCAGTCGAGAGAGAGCCTGCAATTGGCCAGGATCGATCTTGCTGACCTTCTTGTACATGGCAATGGCCCGCACCACGAATCCCCCATTGTCATAACTTTCTGCCAACCGGGTAAAGCATTTAACCGCCTCCGGGATGTTACCGATCCTCACATGTAAATCCCCCAGGGTATTAACCAATGGGAGATCTGTAGGATCTTCCTTAATCAACCTTTGATACTCCAAAATGGCGTGACTGATTTTCCCCTGAAGGACGTATTTTTCAGCGGACTTCAGAACCTTGGCTTTATTTAAAGCCATGTTGGACGCGTCTCCCAAAATTCATAAGTAACAACAAATCTAGCATTGGGGTATATCCATGTCAACATCGAACCCCTCGAAACGTAATCCGATGGTAAGGTGTGGGACCCAAGCTCTTCAACGCCTGCAGATGATTTGAAGTAGGATAGCCCTTATTGTTTCCTAGATCATATCCCGGATACTCTAAATCTAGGCGGGAGATCAAACCATCTCGTTCAACCTTGGCTAGAATCGAGGCTGCTGCAATAGAAATAGAACGAGTATCTCCCTTGATTATGTTTTCCTGGGGGGTGCTAAGATTTGTTATGACAATTCCATCGCAAAGTACATAATCTGGTTTCTGCCTCAGACCGTTAACTGCTTGTCTCATCGCCTCCCGAGTGGCTTCCAATATATTGATACGGTCAATAATCGAAGACTCGACAAACGCAATGGAAAAGTCTTCTGCTGCCTCCCTTATACTTTCGGCTAAATGCACTCTTTGCTTAGCACTTAGTTTCTTGGAGTCGTTTATGCCCTTAGGGATAGCATGGGCGATGTCAAAGACAACCGCCGCAGCGCATACTGGACCAAAGAGGGCACCCCTTCCCACCTCATCCAATCCAGCAATTCTTCGATAACCCTGCTCCAAAGCTAACTTTTCATACGTAAGGTCGCAAGACAAACCCCTTTCGGGATGAGAATCATGCGAGCAAAGAGTACCCATCAGTTCTGGACCAACGCTGGGAGGATGTACAATTTTAGGAACAGCAGGTTTGTAGACTGGTAAACAAGAAGGCCAAACCTCTAGGAATTCCAAAGGCTAACCTTATGGGCAAGATGACAGGATATCTCTAACCGGCCTTGGTTTCTTTGATCTTTGCAGCTTTTCCTTTAAGATTTCGCAAATAGTAAAGCTTAGCTCTTCTGACCCTTCCCTTTCTAACAACTTCAATTTGTTCAATTACAGGGGAATGAAGCGGGAAAATTCTCTCGACGCCCTGACCGAAGGAAATTTTCCTGACTGTGAAAGTGGATCGAAGGTCACCATTCTTACGAGCAATCACAATCCCTTCAAAAATCTGGATTCGCTCCTTATCGCCCTCCTTGATTTTCACGTGGACCCGCACCGTATCTCCTACTCGAAATGCGGGTAAGTTAATTCGCATTTCACCTTTTTCAACAGTATTTAATGCATTCATAAATACCTCAGATTCCGGAAACTACGGTTCTAATTTCAATTCCAACAGCCGCTTATCAGCCTCAGATAAACGGTCATATTGTAATAAGTCCGGACGATTTTTCAAAGTTTTTTCGATGCCTTTCTTCCTTCGCCAAAGACCGATTTTCTTATGGTCGCCCGACATGAGCAACTCAGGCACCTTTAGCCCATCAAAGCTCTCCGGACGTGTGTAATGAGGATGATCCAGGATTGTATAACTTTGATGGTTCTCAGACCCAGACAAATTTCTTCTCGTAAAAGACTCATTTAGCCTGCTGCTATCCTTATTCAAAACTCCTGGAACCAACCGAGTCACGGCATCCAGTAACACACAGGCAGCCAGTTCGCCACCACTAAGCACGTAATCGCCAATGGAAATCTCGTCGTCTGTCAAATACTCCCTCACACGTTCATCAACGCCTTCGTATCTTCCGCAGATTAAGGTCATCCGTTGACACATGGAGAGTTCGAAAGCAATTTCTTGGTTAAATTTCCGTCCTTGGGGAGACAAGAGAATTACCTTCCTATCTATTCCAGATCCGATACCGTAGATCTTCTCGACGGCCCGAAAGATTGGCTCCGGCTTAAGGATCATCCCTTCTCCTCCCCCAAATGGACGGTCATCCACAGTCTTATGGCGATCCTGCGTGAATCCTCTCAAATCATGAATTTGGATACTTATCTTTTTCTTCTTTTGAGCCTGGCCTACGATGCCGTGCGAAAGAGGCCCATCGAAAAAATTCGGGAATATGGTGATGAGGTGAAATGTCAAGACCGACATCTTGTGTGGGGGGAAGTTAGAGTAACCTGGGACCTAAACGTTTTCAAGTCCTTCCGGCAGGCTGCAGATCAGTTCCTTCTTTTCTAAATCGATCCTTACTAACATGCTTTCCACAAACGGAATCAAAAGCTCGCAGGCTCCCCGATCGACTTTTAGCAAATAACCCGCTCCTGTCTCGAGGATCTCTGTGACTATTCCGTACTTAAGACCCTGTACATCTTTCACGACACAATCGATCAATTCATGTTGGTAGTAGGATCCTTCCTTTACAGGCATCACCTCGCTCTTGGGAATCTTGACTTCGTAATCTCTCAAAACTTCAGCTTGGGCTATGCTATCTATGCCCCTAAACTTCAAAATAACTCTTTGCTTATGAAACCAGAAAGAGTCTAACGTCATGCATTGGGGCGGCTCCGTATTTTTTTGAAGAAAAACCTCAGTTAAGAATTCAAACCGGTTACGGAAATCGGTGAGGATTTCAGCCACTACTTCTCCTCGATTTCCGCGACTCCTAATAACTTTGGCGATGGTTATTAATTCGGTCTGCGTCAAAGTGGCGGCTACTCCAAGATTTCAAGAGTGAATCTTTTCTTTAACTTCATTCCTGCAGCACCTAGGATGGTTCTAATCGATCGAGCTGTCCGTCCCTGCTTACCAATGACTTTACCGAGGTCACTGGGAGCAACTCTGAGTTCAAGAACGGTCGTCTGTTCACCTTCAATGGGCTTCACTGAAACTTGATCAGGGTTGTCCACTAACGCTTTTGCAATTTGCTCAATTAGCTCTTTCATAGCTACCTCCTCATTGTGGTCTGGTTGATGCAAAGACGAAGCATCTTGAATCCAATTGACAGGAATAAGAATCCAACCTCAATCAATTACTCTTGACAAAACTCTTTACCGTATCACTCGGTTGCGCCCCCTTGGCTAGCCAATAAGCATATTTCTCTTTATCAAGTTTCAAATTTGAGGGATTTTTCTTGGGGTCGTAATGCCCCAATACCTCTATGAACCTTCCATCTCGCGCTCTCGACTTTTCAATAACAACAATCCGGTAACTTGGCTTCTTCTTTGAACCCTTTCGAGATAATCTGATCTTTAGCAAAGAAACATACCTCCACTCATCTATTTGGAATTCTCTATACCGCCAGTCTCCGGCATATTGAGAGAATACCAGTCACGCAAGGATAGCCGAGACCATGAATGCTTTCTAAAATAGCAAACAAGCCTCCATTCAAACAAATATAGCAAATGTAACAAAAATACTTAAGCAAAAAAGTAAAAAATTAACATTACAGATGACCTACATGCGTTCCTGATAGCATCAAGACGCGGCCTCCACACTCCACATGATGAACTCTTTCCGCCACTGAAATCCATGAGGTTAGGCAACAAGGGCAGCTGCGTCGCTTTTGGTCAACCAACGTGAACAAGCTTGAGCTGACCTATGCTTGACTCAAATGGGTATTTCTGAAAAAATTGATGAGAAATCTCACGCGAGAGATAACCTGCGCTTCTGCTGAGGCTATCTAACTCTGCGTTGCAGGAGCAGCATAATGCCAGATAAGATTCTCAGTCGCGGGGCGGCTTCGAACCCACCCAATCGCTTCGAGACAGTCTGGTATGTCAGCGAGAATGAGCCGGCCCAGGAAGACGATCCCGCGCCCGGAACCCATTTCTTGAGAGACTCCTCCCGTTCCCTCATTACCTACAACGATAGCCCGGATGTTGGATTTAATGCCAGCATTAACCCTTATCGCGGCTGCGAACATGGCTGTATTTACTGCTATGCTCGTCCGACCCACGAGTATCTTGGCTTTTCGGCCGGACTCGATTTTGAAACTAAGATCCTGGTCAAAGAAGATGCGCCCGCACTGCTCAGACAGGAACTTGCCTCCCCAAGATGGAAACCGCAGGTGGTTGCTATCAGTGGGGTGACAGATCCCTATCAGCCCGTGGAACGACGTTTGAAATTGACGCGTCAATGCCTGGAAATCCTAGTCGAGTTCCGCAATCCGGTTGTGATTGTTACCAAAAACCATCTTGTGACCCGTGACGCGGACTTGTTGGAGGAACTGGCGGGTCTGGAAGCCGCAGCTGTTTTCTTATCGGTGACAACGCTGGATGGGCGTCTGAGCCAAGTGATGGAGCCACGAGCCTCCCATCCGGCTCGCAGACTTGCTGCTATCGAGAAGCTCGCCCGAGCGAAAGTTCCTGTTGGAGTGCTGGTTGCACCGGTCATACCCGGATTCACGGACCACGAAGTTCCCTCCATCATCGCAGCCTGTGCCGAAGCCGGTGCCAGATACGCCGGGTACGTTCTTTTGCGTTTGCCTTACGCTGTTTCCCCTCTGTTTGAAGAGTGGCTGACTCGTCATTTCCCGGAACGGAAAGAAAAAGTCCTCCGGCGGATCCGCTCGATGCGCGGTGGCAAGCTATATGACCCTCACTTCTTCTCGCGGATGAAAGGAGAAGGAGTGTTTGCAAAGCAAATTGCGTCGTTATTTTCTTTGGCTTGCCAGAGAGGAGGTTTGAAGGGAAGGACACCCAAACTTTCGATCAGCTCGTTTCGTAGACCGACAGATAGACAGCGCTTGCTTTTCCCGTGAGAATGGGTCAAAGAGAAAAGAGGGAGTTTAAAGGCCAAGAAGTTTCAGTATCTCGCTTTTCCTGGGTTCGACTTTGATGGGGGCATTGGCATAAGTCGACTGGATCTTATCTTTGCGCTCAATCAATTCGTTCTTGTAGGCAGCCATCTCAAAGAGGGAGTCCTGATGGTAGTTAATGGTATAGTCTGGATCTTTCAGCAGATTACCTGTCAGCACTGCGACGACATCTTCATCTCGATCGATTTCTTTCGTCTCTATCAATTTCTTGATTCCTGCCAACGTCGTAGCCGACGCGGGTTCGCAACCAATGCCATCTCGCCCTATGATGGCTTTGGCGTCAGCGATCTCCTGCTCACTGACTACGTCACACCAACCCCGGGTCCAATCCATGGCGCGCACTGCTTTTTTCCAGGATACAGGATTGCCGATTTTAATAGCTGTTGCCAAGGTGTGGGCTTCCACGGGAATCAACCGCGGCGATTGATATATGAGAGTCCGATAAAGGGGGTTCGCCCGCGCAGCTTGAATGATCGTAACCATGGGCATCTTATGGATGAAGCTCAAATCATAAAGTTCTTTGATGGCTTTTCCAAACGAAGAACTATTGCCCAGGTTACCTCCTGGGACAACCACTCTGTCCGGAACCTTCCAGCCCCGCTGAGCCAGCATCTCCACAATAATGGTCTTTTGTCCCTCCAAGCGAAAGGGATTGATTGAGTTCAGCAGGTACACATCAGTTTCTTCGGTGATCTCTTTGACCATCTTCATGGCTTCGTCAAAGTCTCCCTTGATTTGAAGCGTCAAAGCACCATAGTCCAGACTCTGAGAGAGTTTCCCAAAAGCAATCTGTTGGTCGGGAATGAAGATGACTGCCTTCATGTTGGCTCGTGCCGCATAGGCAGCCATGGAGGCAGATGTATTCCCCGTACTGGCACAAGCCACAATTTTGGAGTTCATTAGACGGGCTTGGGTCACGCCTGCTGTCATTCCGTTGTCTTTAAACGAACCGGTAGGGTTAAGGCCCTGGTGCTTTAAGTAAAGTCTCTTCAGTCCAGCGTATTCTGCGCAGCGCGGAGCTTCATAGATGGGAGTATTACCTTCTTGCATTGACACTACTTTGGCTGGGTCAGGACAGAAAGGTATCAGTTCCCGATATCGCCAAACTCCGCTGAGATCCAGTGGGTCATTGGATAACCTTCGTTGCTGAAAAGCTCGTTTTATCTCTTCCGGATCGCCCAATTGAAAATCATAAAGGACATCCAACAGGCCTCCACACTGGGGACAGACATAAGACTTGCTGTTTGGCGGGAGAGCTTTCTGGCAGTTTGCCTCGATGCACTTCAAATGAACATTCATGGCTCAAATGTAATTCAACTACTGGCAAATCTCAACATAATAGAACTCTAACGGACAATTCCGGTGACCGAAGTTATTCCCTGGCAAGAGGCAGCTCGATTTCTGTCGAGGACTCTTCGAGTTTTTCCGACGCAATGAAAAGATTGTTTCCCTAGGGGCTCAAGCCAACTTGAGATTTACTTCAGCATTCAAGCTCATGGTCGCAACATGTCTGCGCACCAGCTTGGGGTATCCCGCGGCCGCAATCATGGCGGCGTTGTCTGTGGAAAGGAGTGGAGAGGGGAAATACACCGGCAGTCCCATTTTTTCAAAACCAGCTTTGAAGCGGTCTCGAAGCCAGCTATTACAGGCAACACCCCCAGAAACCATGATCGAACGGACTTTGTAAATGTCCGCTGCTCTTCTCGCGTTGTTGAATAAACTCTCTACGACGGCTCGCTGAAAGCTGGCCACCACATCATAAATCGACTGTGGCAGGTCTTCTAAGAAACTCTTCTCTTTCCGGTGGAGACGGAGGCCCCTTAGTTCATTTTCCAAGTAGACTTGAGCATACCGTAGAACCGCCGTTTTGACCCCTGAGAAACTAAAGTCGAGCTTGGCATTACTGATCTTCGCAATAGGAAATTCGATGGCCAAGGGATTTCCCTTCTTCGCTAAACTATCAATAACGGGTCCCCCCGGATAACCTAGATGAAGTAGCTTGGCAACCTTGTCAAACGCTTCTCCGGCGGCGTCGTCGCGAGTGCGTCCGACCAGTTGATACTGCTCCTCTTGGCTTCCATTGTGACTGAGCTGTCTCACCCAGAACAGACTTGTATGTCCACCTGATACCACCAAAGCCAATGCCGGAAAGAGTGTGCTCCAATTGGCGTTAGAGGTTTTACTTCTTTCCGCTTCGCAGGCGATATGAAGAGGCACTGAATAAATATGCCCCTCAATATGGTTTACTGCAACCAGAGGTCGTTGCAGGCTGAAGCACAAGGCCTTGGCATAGTTAATTCCAACCAAAAGCGAACCGACTAATCCAGGACCTTGAGTTACCGCGATGCCTTCAACCTCATCCTGGTTAATCCCTGCTTCGCTTAGAGCAGCGTTCACCACCGGTACTATGTTTTCCAAATGATGCCGGGATGCCAGTTCTGGAACAACTCCACCATACTTTTTGTGAATTGCAATCTGGGAGGCGATACAGTTGGAAAGGACAGTCTTTCCGTCTCGCAACACCGCCGCCGCCGTTTCGTCGCAGGACGATTCAATTCCCAGTATCAACATGCACTACTAGCCCCTGTCTGGCAGTCTGGCATTTTAGGAGTTTGACGCCCGGCAATGCTTCTGCTACCATTTTGTTTTTGAGTTTTATAGGAGGTTTGCTATGGCAGCGTGTTGTGATATTTGTGGGAAGCGCCCTCTGTTTGGAAACAATGTCAGCCATGCCCACAACATTACCAAGAGAAGATGGAATCCGAATCTCCAGCGAGTCCGCGTCATTATTAATGGAACCCATAAGAGAGCGCGTGTTTGCACTGCCTGCATTCGAACTGGGCGAGTAATGAAGTCCCACTAAGCTTAGACAGACCTTCATCCAGCCACTTCTTCATGCTTGGTTACCGAATAAACAATAGACATCGTCTGAAAGCTTCGAAAACTCCAACAATAAAATCCAGCAAGGCTTCACCTCAGTCCTTAGAGGCATCGTCCGCAGTTTAGGACATGGATTGCTCCAAGTCAGCGTTGCGCCCCTCTTGCGAAGAGTCACGGGTGATCATTGCCACGCAATCTCATTCACCCCTTTAATCTTCTTGATCGAATTCACGGCTCTTTCCAGGTGTTTCAGGTCCGAGATTTCAATCGTAACGTGAATCATTCCCTGATGATCCTCGAAGGACTGGGCTTCAATGTTCTTGATGTTAGTCTTAATATCCGAAATGGTTGAGGTAATCTCAGCTAACATCCCCTGGCGGTCATCTACAGAAATGGAGAGCTTTACCGCATACGAGTCTTCACCTCCACCGGTCCACTGAACATCGATCTTACGGTCTGCTTCATAAAGCAGAGTCCCCACATTGGCACAACGCTTGGCGTGAACAGCCACTCCTTTGCCGCGGGTAATGTACCCCACTATGTCCTCCCCGCGAATGGGATTACAGCACTTTGCCCGATACACCAGCAGATCATCAATCCCCTTTACCTGGATCGTGGCATCCGAAGAAATTCCAAATACTTTCTTCATTGCGGAAGTGAATTTGGTAATTCTTTCGTCCGGGACTTCCTTAAGGTCTTCTTGAGGGAGGATCTTCCCGAGCAACACCCGGGCTGAAATCTTACCGAATCCCAGGCCCGAATAGACATCCTCCAGTTTGGTACACCCATATTCTGGAGCGGCCTTGAGAAGCTGCCCTTCTTCTACTAGTTTTTTCAGATTAACCTTGAATTTTCTAGCTTCCTTCTCCAAAATTTTTTTCCCAATCTCTATGGAACGTTCCCTTTGGCTAACGTTAATAAAATGCCTGATTTTATTTCGGGCACGAGAGGTTCTGACAAAGGAAAGCCAGTCTCGGCTGGGTGTATGTCCTAACTGAGTTTGAATCTCGACGATGTCACCATTCTTGAGCTTGGATTTTAGCGGAACGATTCTTCCATTTATCTTGGCTCCGACGCAGGTATGTCCTACCTCGGTGTGGATGGAATAGGCGAAATCGACGGTCGTTGCATCGCGAGGCAGGATGATTACCTTGCCCTTGGGTGTAAAGGCATAGACCTCTTCTGGATATAGATCGATTTTTAACGTACTTAAGAAGTCGCTCGGATCCTGCATTTCCTGCTGCCATTCCACCAAATGGCGCAACCAGAGAAAACGTTGATCGTCATTCTCATCCAATTCCTTACCCGTTTTGTATTTCCAATGAGCGGCAATGCCCTCTTCGGCCAGACGATGCATCTCGGTGGTGCGGATCTGAACCTCGAAGGGTTGACCCTGTGGTCCGATGACTGAGGTGTGAAGCGATTGATACATATTGGGTCGAGGAATAGCTATGAAGTCCTTTATTCTTCCCGGGACCGGCCTCCAAAGATTATGAATGATTCCCAGTGCGCCGTAGCAGTCTTTTACCGTCCCGGTAATTATTCGAACGGCCATAAGATCGTACACTTGCTCGATGGGAATCTTTTGTTTTTTGATTTTTTGGTAAACGCTATAAATTCTCTTGATTCTTGACTCAACCGTGCAAGGAATCTCTTGTTCTTGCAGTTTTTGGCTGATAATTTCCTTAACGTCCTCCAAAAACTCTTCTTTAACCTTCCTCTTGCTTTCAATACCCTTTTCAATTTCCTGGTATGCTTCGGGCTCCAAGTAGCTAAAAGCCAGGTCCTCCAACTCGCCACGAATTTTCCCCATCCCCAGCCGATGGGCGATTGGAGCATAAACCTCCATGGTCTCTTGAGCAATTCGGAGCCGCTTTTCCGAGGGCAGATATTGCAACGTCCTCATGTTATGGAGACGGTCGGCTAACTTTACCAAAACGACCCGGATATCATCCACCATGGCTAGGAACATCTTCCGAAAATTCTCGGCCTGCTGTTCTTCCTTAGAGTCAAATTGAAACTGGCTGATCTTTGTAAGCCCATTGACAATCTGACCAATATCGTTTCCGAAATATTCCTTAATCTTTTCAATCGGGGTTAATGTATCCTCTACAACATCGTGGAGAAGTCCTACACTGACGCAGGCGGCATCTAATTTCATTTCTGCCAGAATCTTCGCTACTGCCAAAGGATGGTTCAAATAGGGCTCTCCAGATTTGCGCAGCTGGCCTCGGTGCTCTTTAGCTGAAAACGCATAAGCCTGCCGGATAACCTCAAGGTCGTCGTTCGGATGGTACTTTTCCACCGTGGCCAGAATGTTTTCGAGTGCCAGCATATTTGATATATTAATGGAAAGTGGTTTGCTTGCGCAACAAGCCCATCAAATAAAAAAGCCTCTTGAGAGGTTGTCTCAAGAGGCTCTTAATGGATATAAGCCGGGTCTACTTGGAGGAATCTATGCCCCCCTTGGTTTCAGCTTTCGACTCCACTTGCCTTTTGATCGCCATCGCCTTATCGAAACTCTCGTCTGCCTTCTTGAGATATTCTTCGTACTCAGCAAACCGTCCAGGCACATTTTTCTTAACCAAGGGATCCAAAGATTTCGGATCTAGAGCTGCCATGGTAAACTGATCTTTGAGTTTTGGATTTTTTTCCACAAGCTCATCGATAATGACTTGGGCTTTCTGTCTGTAAAGCAGGTTCACATAAAAATAAGCATTGTAATAATTAGGATCTACTGCAACTGCCTTACTGAGGTATTTTAACCCTTCTTCAACCAGTTCTGCCTTTCGTGCCGCCGGTATCGGATTCTGTCTATCGTAGCATACCATCCAGTTCACCAGGCCTGTGCTGTAATACGGTTCGGGATTATTGGGTTCCAGTTCCGCCGTTTTCATGTAATACTCTTTGGCCTTTTCGAGCTGCTTCATTTGAAAATAGATTCCAGCAATTCCCTTAACTGAGCCAAGGTTCCTGGGATCTTTTTGCAGCACGACTTCGAAGGCATTAATGGCATCCTGCCCTATCTTCCTGTTTTCTTCGGATTCTCCTCCAGGCACATATTGAGCGGCGTAGGCAGTTGCTAAGTAAAGATGAGCGTTCAACAGATCCGGATCCAGACCAACAGCCGACTTAAAGTGCTCCACGGCCGTTTCGTATTTGGCGTCCTTAAAAGATCGAACTCCTTTGTTTAGCTCGTCGCGGGCCCTTAATTTGGTACACCCCTCCACAGCAAAGATAGCAAGCAACGCCAGAATTCCTGCCATCAACTTAGATCTGAACTTCATCGAGTTCCTCCAAGGACCAGAATCACGCAAGGTCGAGTTAATTGCCAGTTAAAGAGGCCTCTCTGGGATCTCACACAGAAGGCAAACCGACGATAGAAAATGGTTCTACAAATCTCCTGGCCCACATTCACTTTCGTGTGCTTTTATATGACGCCATGTCACATTCAAAAAAGAACTCCGCGGCACAACTCTTTCTCGAAGCGGTTGGCATCCCAGCGATCACTTTCCAGCTTGGATTTTCTCCGTGATCAGGCCAATCTTGTCTACCCCTGCGCCCCTTGCGATATCGATGACATCGGCTACGTCATTGAATTGCAACTCCGTATCCCCTTGAACGAACATGGTCCTTTCGTTCCGAGTTTTGAAAATTTCCGTGAGCCGATCGAAAAGAAGCCTCTTATCCACAGCTTCCTGGTTAATTTTAATAGCCCTATCTCTATCGATTGAGACCACAATAGTTCGATTCAAAGTTTCCGGATCCGGCGGCGGGGCACCAGGTGGCGGAGGTTGGGGAATCTGTGCATCCAATCCCCTTTGAATTGGCGGGTTGATCACCATGAAGATAATAATCAGAACGAGGAGGACATCGATCAAAGGGGTCACATTAATATCTGCCTTTGGACCTCCGCCTCCAACGGCTATTGCCATAACAAGACCTCCAGTTTCAGGTTTGCTATTGAGCAGAACGCTCTTCTAGCTTCGCGGTCAATAAACCCAGGGCATCCACACCCGAGGCTCGCACAATGTCTACGACATCCACCACTTCGCCATACTTAGCTCGCCGATCGCTCCTAATGTAAACCGTTTTGTCTACCTTGGCCGCCAGCATATCTTTCACTTTCTCTGAGAGCTTGTCTTTCGCTGGGATCAGCTCATCACGTAAGAAAATCTTGCCATCGCGGGTTACGGCCACAATAATCGCGTCATCTCGATCGGCCTCTTTCATTTCACGCGGATTCTTGGTCCTGGCAAGATCGACGCTCACCCCCTTCTGCAAGAGAGGGGTGACCACCATAAAGATGATGAGCAGCACCAGCATGATGTCCACCATGGGTGTCACGTTGATGTCGGCGATGGCTTTCCCGGCAGCGGTTTCACCTCCGTTTGACATTGCCATTATTTTCTACTCCCTCTCCGTTTCAGGAAATAATCAATTAGCTCTGACGAAGAATTATTCATTTCCACGCCGAAGGACTCAATTTTGCTGTTGAAGTAGTTGTACATCCAAACAGCCGGAACCGCCACAAACAGCCCGAAGGCCGTGGTGATCAAAGCTTCTGAAATACCACCCGCCACAGCCGAGAGACCGGCCGACTTTTCCGTGGACATTCCTTGAAACGCGTTAATGATCCCGACTACCGTTCCAAACAAGCCCACAAAAGGAGCCGTACTTCCAATCGTGGCCAATCCACTGATACCTCGCTTCAATTCAGCATTAGTGATGGCGGTAGCGCGCTCTAAGGCTCGCTTGGAGGCTTCAACGACTTCCCCGGGAATTTCGGTACTGGCCTGATGCGCTTGAAACTCCTGCAGACCTGCAACGACTACTTTGGCTAAATGGCTTTTCCTATTCTGTTCAGAAACATTGATGGCCTCATCAATCTTGCCCTCTTTCAAGCATCCAGCCACCAAAGGAGCGAATTCGCGAGATTGCTTTCGGGCTGCCGAATAAGCCAACAATCGATCAATCATCACTCCAATGGACCAAGCGGACATGATCGCAAGAATGATGATAACGGTTTTGGCAGCCGGGCCAGACTGGGCCCACATCGACCGGATGTCAAACCCCACTTCACCTTGTAACAGCGTGACGAGAAGTAAGTTCAAATTAAACAACATAATGAAAAAATCCTCCTCTTTGTTGATTTTAACCAACTGGACTTTGGTTTTTGGTTTGTTTTCGGGGCGACTTGGATTGCCGAGTCGATTTGCCTGGCGACAGGGGCAGCTTTTGGGAAGCACCCCGCACACCTGAACTAATGCATCACCAATATCAACCACTCAAATTGAAATTCACTGTCACGGTGGTTACCACTTCCACTGGCTCTCCGTTCAGCAACGTCGGCTTGTATTTCCATTGCTTCACAGCATCCAGGGCCGCCTGAATCAGCAAAGGATGTCCGCTGATGACCCGCAAGTTTTCGACGGAGCCTTGCTTGCTGATAACGGCTTCAAGAACTACAGTGCCTTGAATGCGAGCCTGCTTGGCCAAAGGCGGGTAAGGAGGCTTCACTTGACGGATCAAGTTGGCTTGCTGAACATTTCCCCCCACTCGAACCCGCTGTGGGGGCTTCGGGGTCGGTGGTGGGGGCGGAGGAGGTGCCACAGAAGATGGAGCTCCTCCCAAAACTCCACCCAGGACGCCCCCGATCTGTCCGCCAGGGACGCCGCCAGGAACACCGCCTACAACACCACCCACCTGGGCCTCCGGAGGCGGCCCTTCATCTACGATTTGAGTCACGGTCTTGGGAATTTCCACCGGAGCGCGGAAGGTGCCGTCGTCCACTACTCTTTTCACAACCTTTTGGGTTACAGCCGGCGGTGGGGGGGGCGGTGGCGGCGGTGGCGGCGGTGGCGGGGCCATCAAGGACGTGAGTTGCTGCATGGAGCCAGACAGGGTCTCAGGAAACAACAGTGGAATGATGATCAAAACCACTATCAAGACGACGTGAATAATGATCGACAGGGTAATGGTTAACGGCTTCTTGGTCCTATCCTCTTCGTCGCCTGATTCAAGGAGATGGTCGAACATTTTCTTGGACCTCCCTTCTATGGGTGTTCTCGGAAATTTCTACTTTGCATTTTTTCTGTTGCTCAGGTGAATTTTGATTACTTTGATTTGGCAATCCCGAAAGAAAACAAGCTTATTTGTTTATGCAGAAATTTAACACAAAACCGTTTCCAAAGCTATAGGAACAACAAAATTTTTAGGCCCTGGCCAATGCCTTCTTTCTGTTCCGATAGTCGTTCCAAATCACCAGTAAAGGACTGGCAATCGCAATGGAAGAGTAAGTACCGATAATAATACCAATTACCATGGCAAAGGCAAATCCATTAATGACCTCGCCGCCAAACAGGTAAAGGGATACCACGGTAACGAAGGTCAACCCCGAGGTCAAAATCGTTCGGCTCAGCGTCTGATTGATGCTCTTATTAATAACCGATGTTAATGGCTCTCTGCGCAAGAGCTTCAGGTTTTCACGAATTCTGTCAAAGACCACAATCGTGTCATTCATTGAGTATCCAACCAGGGTTAAGAGAGCGGCTATCACCGTGAGAGAAATCTCCTTATTCAGGAAGGAGAAAAAACCCAACGTGATGATGACATCATGGAACACAGCCACAACGGCAGCCGTTCCATAAACAGTTCCTTTAAATCTCCAGGCGATATAAATCAGCATACCCCCCAGCGCATACAGCGTCGCCGAGACGGCCTGCTGCTGGAGGTTCTTGCCTACTTTTGCACCGACGATTTCGGTGCTGATCACGGCAAAATCACCTAGGTAGAACTTCTCTTTGATTAAATTCAAAATCTCATCCGAAATGCCCGGGATAGCTTTGAGCTCGTCAAAGCTGTTTATTAGCCCTCCGTGGGCTGTCCGATACTGGATGATGGAACTGGCAAGATCCTGAATGCTTTTTAGTTGCGACGGTCCACTTTTCGGCAGAGCCGCGGCCAGACCGGGCTGCCCGGCCAGGGGATCTTCGAGAGAAGAAGCCGTCCTGATATTGTTCAAATCCAACTTCCCGGCCTGGGCTTCCGGGGGGCGAAAACTCAGATTCAAGGTCTCTTCAATAGTCCTTCGGCCTAAGTCTAGTTCCCCTGCAGTCTCGGTGGCCGTTTGCTCTAGGCTGATAATTACCTGGTGATCGCTTTCGGGACCAAAGCGTTGGATGGTACTTTCGCCCAATCCCTTCTGCTTCAGGGCGCCGCGAATCAAGTCAAGTTGAGGGGCGGTTCGAAACTTAACATAAACTAGAGTCCCACCGCGAAAGTCAATTCCATATCGGGGCCCGCCTTTGATAGCCAAACAAACGATGCTGGCAATAAAAAGCAGAAAAGACGCCCCGATAAACTGCCACTTCTTTCCAATCCAATCGACATTAACATTCTTGAATAACTGCATTATAAATAAATCTCCTTAGGAGCAGGAGCGGGAATCAGGGCCGCAAGGCAGTACCATTGCCATTAGACACCTCTGAGTTGAAAAAGTTCCCGCCCGTCTTATTTTTCGGAGGCAGTCCAGGCCCTTGATATCCCCGCACATCGTGCTCGTCGTCGTCCTAACTCGTCCTCGAAAAGCCAACCACGACGACAATTCCAGAGACGAGAACAAAATTCCCGTTCCGATCCACCTAACGGGCTAAGCGCCTAAATACTCAACTTTTCATGACGAGGCGAGCCACTCAATACATAATCAAAGAGCACCTTGGACACAAAGACTGAAGTAAACAGGTTAGCCAGTAATCCCCAAAAAAGAACCACTGCAAATCCTTTTACTGGCCCGGTTCCAAAGATAAAAAGAAACAATACCGAAACAACCGTGGTGACATGGGTGTCAATGATAGTAACGAAGGCCTTTGAAAAGCCTGTGTTGACCGCTGAAACCACATTTTTGCCGCTCCATAATTCTTCGCGAATGCGCTCGAAAATCAGGACATTCGAATCAACCGCCATACCGATCAACAATACAACCCCTGCTATTCCCGGCAACGTCAAGGTTGCCTGAATATAAGCCAACGAGGCAACGAGAATAATCAAATTCAAAATGAGAGCGACAATAGCGTTCAGCCCCGACAACTTGTAATAGAACAACATAAACACGATGACCACCGACAATCCCACCACCGAAGCCAGGATGCCATGGCG
Source organism: Acidobacteriota bacterium (assembly GCA_003224725.1). Classification (GTDB taxonomy): domain Bacteria; phylum Acidobacteriota; class Terriglobia; order Versatilivoradales; family Versatilivoraceae; genus QHZQ01. The sequence continues at coordinate 75,281 of QHZQ01000014.1, forward strand.
GATGGAGTCGGCTCCAAGAGACGCCCCTACGGTTCGTTCTTCCAAATAATTCATGCGCGCAGGCAGGGCGCCGGACCGCAAAACCAAAGCCAGGTCATTTGCCTCTTCAAGGGTAAAACTGCCGGTAATCTGTCCAGAGTCCGTAATACGATTGTTGATACGTGGGGCAGACTTCACCTTTCCATCCAATATAATCGCCAAGGCCTTTCCAATGTTTTCTTCCGTGACTCTGCCAAACCGCGAGGCCCCATCCACAGTAAGGTTGAAACTTACTGCGGGTTTCCCAAACTCGTCAGTTGTGGGACGAGCCGTTTTCAAATCTTTTCCGGTAATGGCTGCAACTTTACTAACAAGGTACCACTCTTCTCCAGATTGGGAAGGATCGTTGAATCTTCTGACGGACTGCAACAACTCCTTTCCCTCGGGCACGGAACCAGCAAATTGGCGAAGCGCCGCGTCCCGCGAAGGGAAAGGACCGTAGCCTGGTTCCACAATTTTCAGTTCCAGCAGGGCTGTCGACTTAATGATGTCTTTAACCCGGGCCGGGTCATCCACACCCGGCAGTTGAACCAGGATTTGATATTCACTGGCGATGCCATGCTCCTGGATTACGGGCTCTGTCACCCCCAACTGATCTACACGATTGCGAATCGTTTGAATAGCCTGCTGCACGGAGCTTGCCCGAACCTGCTGTTCCACACTGGGCTTTAAGGTCAAGAGATAAGAATTAGGGACTTCTGGTAAATTGGCCCGATCCCAATACTGGAAGTTATCATCAATCAGGGAACGCACCTCCGAAGTCTTTTGGGGGTCGACTTCACGAATTTCGATACGTTTGAAGTCACGCTTGCGCACCTCCGAAAAGGAGATTTGCCGTGAACGTAATTCATCCTTGATCCTCTCAACTGCCTGGTCGGTCTCCATATTCACGGCGTCGTCCGTCACCACCTGCAAAATCATGTGGATTCCCCCTCTTAAGTCCAAACCCAAATGAATTCTTTCTTTCATATTGGCTAACTTTGGAGGAAATCCTGCGAATCCCGCAATGCAGGCTAGAGTCACGCCTACGATAAGTATTACTTTCCAGCGAAGATTCTTACGCATGAATCCGAAACCTCATCTCAGAATTCCAAATCCATATTGGGTGCATCCGTTTTCAATCAAAGTAAAGCAATGAAAATCAGTCCACTCCAGGAATGGGTATCATCGGGCTTTGCTAATCTTCCGTCTGCTTGGCGACGATCGCATTCTTGGATATTTCAATTTTAACCTGATCCGCCACCTTCAACTGAATCCGATCATCCTTAATCCCAGCCACCACCCCATAGATTCCCCCCGAGGTAATCACTTTGTCACCATTCTTCAAATTCCTTAACATGTCTTGCAGAGCCCTCTGTCGTTTCTTGTTGGGCATAAAAACGATGAAGTAAAAAATAAGCGCAATCGCAATAAGGGGCAGAAATTGCAGAAAAGGACTCGCTTGCCCATTGGCTCCCAATAGCGCCAGGGGTGACATGAGGCCGGCCTCCGAAGTGGATTCAGTTTTCTAAATGTGAATTTGGAAGATCAGGGCAATAAATGGCCAGCTCCTGGCTCAAGGCAGCAGGGCTTCAGCAGTGAACCATACCGAGCTGGGTCTTGAGATTTGATGCTAAGACCCCTAAAGACAGCAAAAAAGGGGCAGACCTTTTAAACCCGCCCCTTATTAACTTCCCCTGTTTCTTGCCTGGCTCTGAACTCCGTCAAGTAGTCAATCAGCCTGCGGGACGCGATAGCATTCCTGATTTCCCTAACCATGTCAAGATAAAAGTAAAGATTGTGGTATGAATTCAGGATGGAAGCCAAAATCTCGTTGGCCTGGAAAAGATGTCGTAAATAAGCGCGGCTGTAATTGCAGCAAACCAAGCAATGGCAGGCCGAGTCAATGGGTTCTTGGTCTCGTGCATACTGAGCGTGCTTGATGACGATGTGACCCGCTCGCGTAAAGAGCCAGCCATTGCGGCCGTTCCGAGTGGGCATAACACAGTCGAACATGTCCACGCCAAGCGCAATGCACTCAACGAGGTCCATCGGGGTGCCAACTCCCATCAGATATCGTGGCTTTCCCACCGGCAAGAGCTCGCAGCTTTGCTGCACCATTTCATACATGACTCCCTTGGGTTCTCCCACCGCCAGCCCGCCAATGGCATACCCGGGGAATTCCATATCAAGAAGTCGGTCTATGCATTCATGCCTGAGTTCCGGATGGATTCCGCCTTGACCTATCCCAAACAGCCATTGTCTGTGGGGCCAGCACTTTCCCTCATCTCGGGAAAACAGATCTCTAGACCGGCGTGCCCAACGTAGAGTTCTCTCCATTCCACCCCGCGCGATCAAAAAATCGGATGGATAAGCGGTGCATTCATCCAGAGGCATCAGTATGTCTGCCCCCAGGCACATCTGGATTTCTATGGCCTTTTCTGGAGAAAGAAAATGGGATGAGCCGTCCAAGTGAGATCGAAACATTACCCCGTCTTCAAAAATACGTCTCAAAGCTGATATACTGAAAACTTGAAAGCCCCCACTATCCGTAATTAGGGGCCGTTTCCAGGAAATGAACCGATGTAGTCCCCCTAGTTCATAAATGAGTTGATGCCCGGGTCTCAGGTAAAGATGGTAGGTATTACAAAGAAGGATCTCGGCTCCTAACTCCTCCAACTGCTGCTGGGTGATGGCCTTTACAGTTCCGGCAGTGCCTACCGGCATGAAAACAGGTGTCTGGATCTCTCCGTGGTCAGTGACAATCCTCCCTAACCGAGCTTTGGTTCGCCTATCCTCTGTGATGACTTGAAAGTTCAAATCATTTTCCTCATCTGCAGTCTGCTTCCGTCAGTTGGTGGTTCGTGGCGCTTATACGACTAGCGACCGACAATGGATCAGTCGTAACTGAATAGTGTGAAACCCTTGTGCTTTTTCCTATTACTGAGACCGCCTTCTGCTTCGGCTCAAATTAAACAACAAGTCAAACCAAACTTAAAGATACAATAGCGGGGCTGGTTACTGGGGAGACCTATGAGGTAACCGATGGACTACCGATAGCTCGGAGACGTCAAGCACCTGAGCTGATTTAGCAGGGAGGTGCCATGCTCAACAACATTTTCGTTGTGACTATATTGCTAAGTGTCCTTTTGGCCGGTTTCACCGGCCACATGGAGGCACTGACCCAGGCATCCATGAAGTCAGCCAAGGATGCAGTGGAACTGGCACTGGGCCTGGTCGGAGTGTTGGCGCTCTTCCTGGGGTTGATGCGAGTCGCTGCCGACGGTGGACTGTTGCGCCTGCTGACCCGGTCGCTTAAACCCTTCTTGAGGACCCTATTCCCCACGGTTCCCTATGATCACCCCGCCATGGGCGCCATGATTTTCAATATTGCAAGCACCATTCTGGGACTCGGTAACGCGGCGACTCCTTTCGGGATCAAGGCCATGATAGAGCTGGACCGTCTGAACGGAGCAAAGGGAACTGCCACTGATGCTATGATTGTTTTTCTCGCCATTAACACCGCAGGATTTACGCTCATCCCGACCACGATTATCGGATTGCGCGCTTCGAGTGGTTCCGCAGACCCGGCCGGCATCCTGGCTCCGACCTGGTTCGCCAGCGCCAGCGCCACGCTCGTGGCCATCACAACCGCCAAATTGCTGGCGCGCCTGCCTCGTTTCCGAGCAACGGATCCTCCGTTGGTAGCGGAGAGCAAAGTCGCAGGCCAACAGGAAAAGATCGAGGCGACAGCTTCCCAAGAGAGTTCGGACCAATTGACAGAGCTTGAATTGGAAACCGCCGCGGAGAACCCGACGTTGTCTAAAACCCCGGTGGCGGCCCCTCGTTGGCGTTTTCTGAGTGTCCCCCTCTTTTCCCTTTTTTTTCTCGGGGCCGCCTGTCTCCATATCATTCGCTCGTTGAGAACGGTGCCAAGCGGTGACTTGTTGCGCGGAATGCTTTCCTTCTGGGTACTTCCCGCGCTCATTGCGTCACTGCTGCTCTTCGGATGGGCCAGGGGAGTCAAGGTATACGAATCACTCGTCGAAGGGGCAAGAGAAGGGTTCAGGGTGGCTGTCCGGATCATCCCGAACCTGGTAGCCATCCTGGTCATGGTGGGAATGTTCCGGGCATCGGGAGGGCTCGACTTACTGGTCCGGTTCGCGGGTCCCCTCACCGGCAGGATTGGGATGCCTGCGGAAGCCCTTCCCGTGGGAATCTTGAGACCATTGTCAGGCTCTGGATCCCTGGGATTGGTTGCCGAGATCCTCAAGAGCCGGGGCCCGGATTCTTTTATCGGATATATGGTAAGCACCATCTATGGCAGCACGGAAACAACCTTTTATGTGTTGGCTGTTTATTTCGGCGCCGTGGGTATCAAAAAGACACGTCACGCTCTTCCAGCCTGTCTACTGGCTGATCTGGCCGGCCTCTTGGCAGCCGTGTTCATAGTGAACATCCTCTTCCGTTGATGGACCTGCCTCCCTTTTGGCCGCGCCAGGGCCGATGAAAATGGGGGGGGTACCCAATCCGGGAGCTGCTCTCCAAGCGGGTCCGTCCTCAAAGAGAAATGAAGCTCAGAAATTAGCCGGAGCGACGCTGGGTTCCTTCTTCTTCCATGGAGCAAAGCGAGACAAGAGGAGTAGTCCGGGCAAGGCGGCTAAGCCACACACTATAAAAAATTGGCTCCATCCCAAGTGCTTTGCCAGATATCCGGTGGGAGCTGAAGCAAAGACACGCGGAATCCCGATCAAGCTGGACAGCAACGCGTATTGGGTTGCTGTAAATCGGACGTTACATAGGCTGGCCATAAAAGCCGCATAAGCCGTGGTACCCATCCCACCGCTTAAGTTCTCAAAGGCAATGACTCCGGCCAACATCGGTTTGCTTGGTCCTGCTTGAGCCAGGAGCGAAAAGCAGAATGTTGAAACCATCTGCAAGAAGCCGAATATCCAAAGAGAGCGATTGATCTCCAGGCGCAGCATGAGGATGCCGCCCAAGAGTGCACCGGAGATGGTTGCCCCCAGCCCAAAGGTTTTGGCGATGGCCGCGATCTCCGTCTTGGTAAATCCAATTTTTAGATAAAACGGCGTTGCCATATCACTGGCCATTTGGTCACCGATCTTATAGAGAAGGACGAAGGCAAGAATTCCCAAGGCTTCCTTCCGCTTGAAGTAATCTAGAAATGGTTCCACTAGCGCTTCCTTTAAGCTTCCCGGCGGAGTTATATTTCGCCGGGGCTCTGAAGCCGAAAGGGTGGTTACGATGCCCACCAATATAAGACCAGCCATGAGTAGGTACACCACTTTCCAAGGAAAGTGGTCTGCCAAAAAAAGAGCCAGGGCACCTGAAGTCAACAAAGCGATTCGATAGCCGTTGATCCCCAAAGACGACCCCAACCCAAGCTCTTCATCCTTTAAGACCTCCCTTCTGTAAGCATCCACTACGATATCCTGGCTGGCGCTGAAAAAAGCTACGAGAAAGGCCAGGGCTGCAACTGTCCAGGGCCTTTGAGCCGGACTTGAAAACCCCAAGACGCTTATTGCAGCCATGAGAGCTATTTGGGTGATCAACAACCAGCCTCGCCTTCGACCCAAGAAAGGGGGCACATATCGATCCATGAGGGGCGCCCAAAGGAACTTGAGCGTATAGGGTAATCCAACCAGCGAGAAGATGCCGATGACAGTGAGATCGACCTTCTCCTCGGTCATCCAGGCTCTGAGTGTGGAACCGATCAGTAAGAGCGGAATCCCCGAGGAAAATCCCATCAGAAAGAGAACAAGCATGCGCCGGCTCAGAATAACTTTCAATGATGAGTTCATAAACTTTGCTTAAGCATTCGCCGCTCAGGGCGTCAGCTTTCAGCTAAGATCTGGAGATATTATATGGGCTAGTATGGAGATTCACCTCTCCAGCACAGTCCTGGCAATTGATCTGGTTCTTGCCTGTCTAGGCGGACAGATGAAATCTGATAGTTGAGCATTATGAATTGGAAGGGTTGGATTTGCGTTACATCAGGCCTTTCAGTTGAGTTTCGGATTCGACTCGCCAATCTTTGCTATTCTTCTTTTTCAGACCAGTTGTCGTGACGACTTGCCCTCGATCCAATCGTTTAAAGTCTTCATTGCGGCTCGAGGTATGCTTCTTAAGCCGGGTCACTTTTGCTCGCCCCTCCGAACCACAGAAATAGACAGAAGATTTTCCCTTCTCTTCGATCTTCTCGCTGACGACTCGCCAGATTTGTGAACCCCTTTGGCCTGTAAGCAGGTCTGCCGGATTATCAGACTGATCATAGCCGCCCCGAAAAGCCATTTTCTGTGATTGCCATAAACCAGCCTCCCTTACAGAAAGTCCCATTCGATTGAATACCGCATAGGAGTACTTCAGCGAACTTTTCCGGTTTCCCACCAATGAATCAATTTTTTGAATGAGAGAGGGAGGAGACCAGGCACGATCCTCATGACACCAATCCGAAAGGTTTTCGCGGGCAACCGCAGGACACCGGAGGCTATGTACACAAGGGCTATATATCTTAAGGTCCGACTTCTCCAGCAGGAGATCTCTTAAGAGCAACAGTTCCCTCGAAGTCTCCTTTAAAGCAGGTTCAATAAGAATCAAAAAACCCTCAGGGGCGAGCCACTGCTTCCATATTGCGGAAACCACCTCGCAGCGTTGCTCGATGCGGTTTTCCGTTTCAAGAAATAATTCGTTAAGGACATTTCCGAAAATAATGAAGTCAAATTTGCGCTTCGGCTCCAGCAGCAGTCCCTGGCTGAGTTCAGCCAGATAGGTTTGGAGGGTGCACTTCGGAAAGTCCCTGGACGGATCCACCCAGCGCAGATATTGCTCAAACAAATGCTGGGCATCCTGCAAATTTGCTCTCAAAGAATCAACGGCAACGCAATCGAGCCAGCCGGTAGCAAGTGGTTCTTCAGCCAAGAAATCCAGAAACCCTAGTAGCTGTGTGCCAGGCCCGCAGCCCACATCCAGCAAGCGAAGCTCTCTCTTCAGGAATCGAGATCCTTTCGGATGAGCCAGAATCTCTTTTAAGATTATTTTCAGTTTAAAGAGATTGCAGGGAAAGAAATAGATCAGATACGCTCTTCGCAGCAGCGGATCATTCAGCAAACTTTTTGATACACACTGTCTGCGTCTTGTGTAGATATCTGAGAGTTCTGCCACTCCCCTTGCGATTTCTGAAAGCTTGGATTGCGCCAAAGAGTAGAACGTATCGCTAGACAAAGTCTTCCCATAAATGCATTCGAAGAGGAGCTTAAGAAATGAATCTGAGCGATCAAGCATAATGGCTGTCCCGCGCCGGCCCGCAACGCCGCTTACGCTGTCGGGTCCTCCTGATACTCGCCAAAGACCTTTCGCAATCGGTCAGAGATTTCCCCAATGCTGGCATAAGCTTCAACCGCTTTAATGATGGCAGGGAGCAAATTCTGCTTACTGGCGGCAACCTGCTCAATCTGGTCAAGAGATTGCCTCACCAAAAGAGCATCTCTCTCGCTCTTGACTGTTTTAAGAGAGGTAATTTGATTTTTCTCGATCAAGGGATCCATGCGATGGACTGGAATGGATACTGCCTTTTCTGAGACGAATTCATTAACCCCGACAATCACTCGCTCGTGACTCTCGATCGACTTTTGATACTCGTACGCCGACTGTTGAATCTCTTTTTGGACATAGCCGCACCCTACAGCCGAAAGCATTCCACCCATTGATTCGATCTTGTCCAGGTATTCCTGACTTCGATGTTCAATTTGATGAGTCAGTGATTCCACAGCATAAGCCCCGGCCAAAGGATCCACAATGTCAGCGACACCACTCTCATAAGCAATCACCTGCTGGGTTCTCAGCGCCAGACGAACTGCCTCTTCGGTAGGAAGCGACAGCGCCTCATCACGCGAGTTTGTATGCAGAGACTGTGTGCCACCTAAAACTGCAGCCAGTGCTTGAAGGGTAACTCGAACCGCGTTGAGCTCGGGTTGTTGCGCAGTCAGGGTACTGCCCGCTGTCTGCGCATGAAACCGAAGCATCCATGACTTCGGATTTCTGGCTCTGAATCGGTCTTTCATGATTTTTGCCCACAGTCTTCTGGCCGCACGAAATTTGGCTACTTCTTCCAACCAATAATTATGAACATTGAAGAAGAAAGACAACCGAGGAGCAAAGTCATCAATGGCCAGGCCGGCATCCAGAGCTGCCTGGACATAAGCGATGGCATTGCCCAGGGTAAAAGCCACCTCCTGAACTGCCGACGACCCTGCCTCTCGAATGTGGTAGCCGCTAATCGATATGGGATTCCACTGGGGCAATTGACCACTACAAAAGGAAATAAGGTCCGTCACCAGTCTCATGGAGGACTGGGCTGGGAAAATATAAGTGCCCCGAGCGATGTATTCCTTCAGAATGTCATTTTGGACTGTGCCGGAAAGCTTTTCCAGCGGCACAGTCTGCTTCTTGGCGACTGCAACTGCCATGGCCAGGAGAATAGCGGCAGTAGCGTTGATGGTCATGGAAACGGTCACAAGGTTAAGCGGGATCCCCGCCAATAGAATCTCCATGTCGTGCAAGGTGTCGATAGCTACACCCACGCGACCTACTTCCCCGGCGGCCAAGGGGGCATCGGAATCCAAGCCCAGCTGGGTTGGCAGATCGAAGGCCACGGAGAGACCCATCTGTCCTAGCCCCAGCAGGTATTTAAAGCGAGCGTTGGATTCAGAGGCCGTTCCATAACCTGCATATTGGCGCATGGTCCAGAGACGGCCTCGATACATGTCAGATTGAACGCCCCGTGTAAAAGGGAATTCTCCCGGATTACCCAGGTCGCGGGAATAATCGAAATCCCGCAGGTCTTCAGGCAGGTAATAGGATTTCAATGGAATTTTCGAGGTGGTTTCCACCTTGCGGGCTTTCGACATGATTGTGCCAGCGGATTACAAGCTCCCCTACTCGTCAACTCAGGTTTCACTTCATAGTTCTCACACGATAAAATGAATGAATGCCGTATCCAAGCATCAAAACTCCAAAGATGAACGTGGAAATCATTTTGAGATAAGAAATCTCTCCAAAATCTATGAAACTGCGAAGCTGTTTGTAGCCGCTAAAGAGGATCATGCCACCAAGCACCAAAAAAAAGAACCCAGTGGTTTCCAAGAAAAGTTTGTGCAGTGTTCTAAGGAGGTCTTTAAAGGCTCCTCGTAAGGGTCTGAGCATAGCATCCAGCATGACCATATGGATTAGTTATTTGGGGCCATTTCCTGACCGTTAGGGTAAGGTGGACGTTCAGCACTCTCAGTTTAGTACCGCAATGCGAGCGGGGCGGCATCTCTCCCGTAAGCTATCGCTTACTGACGACACTGCAATCATGCCTCAATTATAAAGTGGACATGATAGCATACTCAACTTCCAAGCAACGGTACTCAGGTTAGTTAAAGTGAATTAGCCCGGTGGGTAATTTGTGGACAAACCAGAATTCCTTTGATAGCAAGCGAGCAATTCCACCTCAGGGAAGCGTAAGGTACTTTTCGACTCTGAAGCTCCGTAAGAGCTCCGGACAAGGGAAAGGTGTGAAAATCGATTTCCGTTACCGGTTCCGCTGCTTGCTTTAAGCAGGCAGTGCGCGGGATTGGTTTCGTGGTTTGGCATGTCACGTCATCCCCCCGCGTCTCCCGCGTCTTGACACACTTATTTAATGAGCGTAATATCCCCCAAGCTTAAACAAAATTTTGCAACTTTCTTTTTCCAAAATCCGATACATAATTGAATGTTAGAGGCCGTAATCTAACAATAAAGAAGAGGCGGAGGCCTTGTGGAACCATTGGATGAGAATCTGAAGCAGCTTATGAAGGAGTTGGGAGCCGCGATCAACGATACCCTCTCAAACTCGGAAAAGATCGGCGAGGCCATCGCTAAAATTCGAACTGCAGGCTATGACGTTTTTCTTGTTCTCGAAGCCACTATTGGCTTCAATAAACGCTCAGAGGAAGCTCGGACGGAGTCCGCCTTTAGCAGAAACTACAACGGGGAAGCCAAGCTCAATATTACTTCCCAGGATGTCAAGTTTCTCAAGTCCCTCAAAATTAGTATTGATGACAAGGAATTAGAATGAAGGTTTTTGGTTTGACACCAAAATCGAAGCTGCTCGGGGGGCCGGTTTTCCTAAGGTTTGTTCTATGCTCTGTGTTGCTCACATTAATTCCATCCAATCCAATGGTGGCAAAGCACGGCCAAAACAGAGATAGGTTTCGGGGCACCGTAGTCTCTGCAGGCCCAAAAGCGATTACTGTCAAGAGCGAGCAGAATATTTACCTGGTTCGAACCTTCAACTATACACCGCAGCTTGAAAGAAAAATCCAATCTAAGAAGCCGGCCCCAGGAGAGAAGGTCACGGTTCATTATCTCCGCGGGACGGACATCGCGCTCAAAGTGAATTGACCGCTTGCAAAGCTTTGGAGTGCGGCACCTTGATGCCACTTTGCAACCTCGCGACTTTTCCAGAGCGAACATGGGCAACCTCAAACTGGGTCTGCCGCGCTTCAAGCTCCCCATTTAATTTGCCAGCTTCTCACGTTTCCACTACAATCGCGTCTGGCTTGACTTGAATGGCTTTTGGCATTCACCTTCCTCTTATGAAGCCTCACTCCAATTCAACCACTGGTTTTCCTCATCCAGCTTACCTGACCACAGTTCTGAAGCCAAATTTCCAGCATTCAGTTACTCATTTCTTTCAGCCTCTAATGCAGATCAATCAAGCTCACGCCATCATGCTGACAAGGTGTGGCATTATCAAAAAGGATCATGGAACCAGGATCCTGGGAGGGCTTCGCCGAATTACCGCTGAGCAGAAGAAACTGCAAGGTTATTGTTTTTGTGGCGCTGAGGAGGACCTCTTCTTTTATGTCGAAAGCTGTCTGGCAAGCCACTGTGGACCTGACATTGCAGGTCATCTGAGTGCGGCGAGAAGTCGCAACGACGTGGATATCACGCTTTACCGAATGGTGCTCAGAAACGAGCTCCTGCAAACTGCTGTCCAGATTGATGAACTCCAACAGGTGCTGCTCCGACTGGCTGAGGCTCATACGAAAACAATTTTCCCCGTCGTGACTCATACGCAGCTCGCACAGCCAACGACACTGGGACATTATTTGATGGCCGCCGTGGAGTTCTTGGAAAGAGATCTCCGGCGCCTTTCACAATCTTTTCGCTCTGTGAACCACTCCCCGCTGGGCGCCTGCGTCGCGACCACAACCGGATTCCCTATTGACCGCCGCTTACTGGCACGGTTGCTCGGATTTGAGGCCGTCTTGGAAAACGCCTATGGCTGTATTGCCAGTGTGGATTATCTGGTGGAAAGTGTCGGAACCATTTCAACGCTGATGGTCAACCTGGGAAAATTTATTCAGGATTTGCTGCTTTGGAGTTCCCAGGAATCCGCTCTCATGGTCTTACCCGACGGTTTTGTCCAATGCAGCAGTATCATGCCGCAGAAGCGTAATCCCGTCGCTTTGGAACACTTGCGGATTCTGGCCAGCAATGCCATTGGACAATGCCAGGCCGTGGTCTTGGGGCTGCACAATACTCCTTTCGGGGATATTGTTGACGCCGAAGATGACATTCAACCAGCCGTGCGGGCCTCTTTCGAATACGCTGCCCGAGTTTTGAAGTTATTAACTGCCGTTTTAGACTCCGCCGAATTCAACGTTGAAAGAGCGTTGGCAAAATGCCAGAGTGGGGAAGTAACCTTAACCGAGTTGGCCGATTGGCTGGTCAGGAGGCATCAGTTACCTTTTCGGATGGCTCATCGTATTGTCAGTCAGGTGGGTCAGGAACTACGCAGGCATCCGGCTCGAAGACAAGGAGAGTCGCAGTCGCAGTGGGTATCGGATCTATTGGAAATAGTCAGTAAGAGGTTAACCGGGAAGGTTATCACGATCCCTCCGCAACGCGTTGCCGAAATTCTGGATCCCGTAGGCTTTGTGATGATTAGAAAAGTCGTTGGGGGGCCTTCTCCGGCAGTGGTTGCGAGAAGCATAGCCAGGCACATCAAACGTGCCAACCAGCACAAGCGATGGCTGGCAGGAAAAAAAGACCTCCTTGCCACTTATGTTCATCAACTCAACAAGCTATAGCCCAGAGTTGGCAAGAGCTTTGTCCCAAGTCCTCCACCAAGGGCGACGTCCCTTCGTCTTTCGGAGACCCTGGGTTTCCTTTCTCCCTCTAATCCTGACGCTTGCCGCCTGCTCAAACAACCAGGCAGGTAAAACGAGCCTCGTCGTCTATTCCACTCATGGCAAAGAGCTGTTAACCGAATACGAAACCCTCTTCGAAAAGGAGAATCCCGACAGTGATGTGAAATGGTTGGATATGGGGAGCCAAGACGTTCTAGACCGCCTTCGTTCAGAGAAAGAGAATCCTCAAACCGATCTTTGGTGGGGAGCGCCTTCAACCCTCTTTCAACAGGCAGAAAAGGAAGGACTGTTACAAACTTACAAGCCCACTTGGGCCAGCCAAGTTTTGCCAGAGGCCCGCAGTCAGAGGAATTTGTGGTATGGGACCTACGAAACGCCCGAAGTCATTGCTTACAACAGTGCCGCGGTTAAGCCCGAAGAAGCACCTCAGGACTGGGATGACTTGCTAAATCCCCGCTGGCGAAACAAAATTATTATGCGAGACCCATTGGCCTCTGGAACCATGAGGACGATTTTCTGTGCCATGATTCTCCGTTTTTATAGGACTTCTGGATCACCTGACGCCGGCTATCAATGGTTAAAAAAGCTAGATGCCAATACTAAGGATTACGTAGCAAATCTAACGCTTCTCAGCCAAAAGCTAGCCAGACAAGAGGGATGGGTAACGGTATGGAATATGCCCGATATCGAGCTGCAGCGGTCTCAATATAACTATCCTCTCGCCTACGTGATTCCCAAAAGCGGTACACCCGTAGTTACGGAGGGGATCGCCTTGGTAGCCCATGCGAACCATGCAGAGGCGGCCAAAAGGTTTTATGAGTTTGTAACCAACAAACCCAGTCTCATTTTGGCAGCCCACAAGTTTTATCGTATCCCTTGTCGTAAGGACATTCCTGTCGCCAATTTGCCAGAGTGGATCAATAAAACTCCCGTCCGAGCTATGGCAGTGGATTGGAACACATTGGAAGAGAAATCCAATGAATGGATGAAATATTGGGATACGCACATTCGCCATAAAGGCAAGCTCTAAACCGTGAAGCGTGAAACGTAAAACGTGACACGTGAACGGTGAAGCTTGAACGAAGGCCTTGCGTTCGATTCTTAAGTTTCGTATCAAGCATCACGTTTCACGAATCACGTATCACGCATCACGTTTCACTCCTGCAACCATGCCCCTGCTCCAATTGCAAAACTTAACTCAGCGGTTCGATGACCTCACGGCCCTCGACAACTTCAACCTGTCTGTGGAGCAAGGAGAATTCATCAGTTTGCTCGGACCGAGCGGATGCGGTAAAACCACAACCATTCGCCTGGTGGCCGGATTCCTCACCCCCACCCAGGGAAGGATTGTGGTCAACGGACGAGACATTACAGCCCTCCCGCCAGAAAAACGCAACATGGGAATGGTATTTCAATCCTACGCCCTCTTCCCTCACCTTAATGTCTTTGAGAACGTCGCTTTTGGATTACGAGCCAAAGGGACTTCACGTCATCAAATCACCGACAAAGTAAAGCAAACCTTGGCCCTGGTCAATCTCTCAGGGTATGACGAACGGCTCATATTTCAGCTTAGCGGAGGTGAACAGCAGCGCGTTGCCCTCGCTCGTACCCTAGTAACGGAGCCACAAATTTTGCTTTTGGACGAACCCTTGAGCAATCTGGATGCATCTCTGCGTGAACAGACCCGTAAACAGCTCAGGCAATTGATTAGTTCACTTGGCATGACAGCAGTTTTCGTGACCCATGATCAGGAGGAAGCCTTCGCCTTGTCGGACCGAATTGCTCTGCTTTCCAAAGGGGTCTGTCAACAGGTGGGAACAGCCCATGAGTTATATTGTTCTCCAGTGAATGAGTTTGTCGCCCGGTTTATCGGTAAATCAAACATCTTGTCTCTACCCTTTAAGGGCTGTGGTAAGGACTGTTTTATTTTTTCTCTTCCCTCTGGCAACGAGCTTCGCCTTCATAACGATCGGCATCTGCAGTTACATCCTGGAGAAATCTGTCGGCTGCTGCTTCGTCCCGAAGCAATCGAGTTCGAGCGGACCCCCATGAATATGAGGCTACTGCAAGCCAAAGTCCTGGCCCGGCACTTTGCGGGGGCTTTCTCAGAGTATGAGCTGGAAGGCGAAGGCCTGAGCTTGCTGGCAATGTGGCCCAGTTTACCTCAGGCGAAACTATTTCGGGTGGGAGAAATGCTGGAGATTCATGTTTCGCCCAAGGCGATTTACTTTTTTCCCTCAGGGCCTGAGGCGAAAGGAGAGCCCCACTAAGGCTGTCCTCTCGTCACATTTCTGTGGGAAGAGTGAGGGCTTGGTACCAAATTACACCCCCAATGGAGGCGAGGGGAGAGTAAATTGTAATTTACTAATCCCTCTCCCATGGGGAGAGGGTGACCATAGGTCGGGTGAGGGGGTTGCAGCCGACGGAGGAAGGGTCTTCAGCGTCGATGGTGTTGTTCGATGCATAATTTGGGTGATAAACCTTCAGCAGGCCGGGTGAGGGGGCAGTTACCGACGCACCAAGGGTTTTGAAGATTCCATTCCTTGGTTGAGTAGATAATTTAGGTAGTCTCAAAAGCCGGGCGAGAAGCCCGCCCAAAAAAACGTCTTGAAGCCAAAACGCGAGCGATCCACTTTCGTCCTGCATCTTGGGATCCTGGGCTTACTACTCTGGTTGGTGCTGTACCCCAATCTTTACGTCTTAATCCAAAGTTTCAACCGGGCAGGGAACTGGTCTTTTGCCAATTACCGAGAGTTTTTTTCCAATGCCTCTCCGCTTGAAGCATTGCGAAATAGCATTCTGATCTCGGTAGGCAGTGTCCTGCTGTCCGCCGCCGTCGGGATTCCTCTGGCTTTCATTTTCAATCTCTACAATTTTCCCGCAAAAAAAATATTTGCTGCCCTGGCTTCTTTGCCAGTTCTCTTGCCCCCGCTGGTGGGTGTGATTTCTTTCATGTTTCTCTATGGTGAAAGCGGAGTTTTCACGCGAAGTTTGCAATACTGGCTGGGTCTCAAAGAGCCTCCTTTTTCTCTAAAGGGAGTTGGGGCCATCTTATTTGTTCACGCCTACAGCATGTACGTGTACTTCTATTTATTTGTGTCGGCAGGACTCAAGCGAATGGACTTCTCGTTGGTAGAAGCGTCTCTTTCCTTGGGCGCTTCAAAGGTTCGGACCTTTCTCTCGGTAACCTTGAGATTATTGACGCCCGCCTTGATTGGCGCATCATTGCTGACGTTTATGACCTCGATGGCTAGTTTTAGCGCTCCCTATATTTTTGGAGGCGGCGTCCGCGTCCTGGCCCTGCAAATCTTTAATTCCAAGCTGAATGGCGACATCGAGATGGCATTAGTT
>QHZQ01000014.1:90912-91401 GCA_003224725.1 Acidobacteriota bacterium
ATATCGGTCCGTCAGCAAAGGAGCCCAAAGACCGATTAGGAACATCCAAAGTCCGGGGCTGAGAATTTTTCTGGGAGGGGCAGGGATCGCCTTGGTGCTATTTCTGCTACTTCCTCATCTGACCCTGATTCTTATCAGTTTTTGCAAGGATGGAACTTGGACCACCGAAATTCTTCCTCCCCAGTACACAAGCGAAAATTATTTGCGCCTGTTCTCAAGCTCGCAATTCCTTGAGCCCATTCTCAACAGCCTGGAAATGGCCGCCTTGGCGACGCTGGGAAACCTTGTCCTGGCTCTACTAGCGGGGTATCTGATCGTCAGGAAGAAAATCACGGGCCGTGTTTGGCTCAATGCACTAATTCTTTTGCCTTGGGCTCTACCAGGAACCGTGGTGGGTCTAAGTCTGGCCACCACGTTCAGCCAATATCGCCCGCTCCAAGGCAGACTGCTGCTGGTAGGAACTTTTTGGATTTTGCCGCTGGCTTATTT
>QHZQ01000078.1 GCA_003224725.1 Acidobacteriota bacterium
GAGCTCATCTGGTTTGATTGGTGGATTGAACAACCCGCCTTCAAGCCCTACATTCAAAGGTTTGCCGCTTTCTATTACAACTGGGCTGCGGAGAGGCGCCAAGGGGTTGCCATCAACTACAAAAAGCAAGCCTTCCCGGAGCGCGCCGCTGTCCTGGATATCGAGCGCGGGCAACTCGACACCATTCGTCCCTTGTTCTGGCAAACTGATACGTCTGTGTGCAAGAAATCCTGGGGGTACATCAAGGACCACGACTATAAGAGCGTCGATTCTCTGGTGGATGATCTGGTCGACATCGTCAGCAAGAATGGCACCCTGCTGTTGAATATTGGACCGCGGCCCGACGGGACAATTCCGGAACCGCAGGAGAAAATTCTGAGAGAAATTGGCCAATGGCTTTCAATAAATGGAGAGGCGATCTACGGAACAAGACCCTGGAAGGTATATGGAGAGGGTCCGACCAAAGTCGCTGGAGGGAGTTTCAACGACACCAAAAGAAAACCTTTCACAGGCGAAGACCTCCGCTTCACAACCAAAAGCGACACGCTTTATGCCATTGCGCTGGCCTGGCCGGACAAAGGCAAGCTGACGGTCAGGTCGCTGGCAACCAGTGCCAACTATACAAAGGGCAAGATAAAAGAAGTCCGCCTCCTGGGACCGAACGCTCCATTGAAATGGAGGCAGAATGCAGACGGTTTGACGATCGAAATGCCTGCGAAGCAGCCGTGTGACCATGCCTTCGCGTTCGCGGTCTCCTTTGTCAATCAAGCGCGGAGCACCAAATAATCTTGTTCGAGGCGTCCGCGGTACTTGTTTTTGCTCGTGCTCGTACTCTTGCTCGTGCTCTTGCTCGGACGACGGTGGAACTTCAATTTCGTCCCTTGAAAACCCCCTCTCGGACGGGGCAGAAGGCATAGCCTGCGGGGTGGGTCTTCCCCGTTGGGGACAACCCACGCCTGTGAAGAAATTCGAATGACCCCCTCACCCGCCCTTCGGGCACCCTCTCCCGCAGCGGGGCGAGGGAGTTAAATTTAATGTTTTACTTTCCCCTCGCCCAAAGGGGAGAGGGGCCAGGGGTGAGGGGCCCAAATCCTTTCGATATCTGATTTTTTCACAGCTTCCTTCCAGCGGAGGGGAATAGTTTTCACGGGTCGTGGTGATCAGAAGGACCATGAAAGGCGTCTTTGTAAACCACTCCATCCTTCATCACAAAAACCACGCGCGTCATCTCGGAGATATCTTGAGTGGGATCGCCCTTGACTGCCACGACATCGGCCAACTTATCCGCCTCTAGTGTTCCGACCCGGTCTTGCCAGCCCATCAGTTCGGCCGCCACACTGGTTGCCGATCTCAAGGCAACCAACGGTGCCATACCGTATTTGACCATCCACCCCAACTCCTGTCCGTCGAGGTCGGTGCCGAAGGCGATCTTCACTGGCAGCTTAAGGGCCCGCTGGAAGGTTTCCCGATGGCGCTCGGTTGTGCCAGTCATCAAGCGCCGGCGTTCCGGAGAAACCTTGGGGTCGTCCATGAACTGCAAATAGGCCATTAATGTTGGCACCCAATAAACGTTCTTCTCGGCCATCATCTTAAAAGTGACGTCATCGAGATAAATCCCGTGTTCCAGCGAGGCCACACCCGCTTGGATAGCCGTCTGGGCGGTGGCGCTCGCATACACATGAGCAGCGACTTTGGCTTCGACTTTGGCTGCTTCTTCAACGATGGCTCTTACCTCATCCAGGGAGAAGGTGGGCCAGGCGGTTAGCATATCCGGATTGGTCATACCGCGCCGGCGATGATCGACATAGATTTTGATGAGGTCGGCGCCGTTGGCAAGCTGTTCCCGCACGGCCTTGCGGACGCCGTCGACTCCATCGGCAATCTGCGCGCCTTTGGGAATTGTCAGATCCGGTGAATAGCCGTAAGGCGAGTAACCCCCGGTGACGCTGAGCGCTCGCGTGGCACATTGCATACGAGGACCTATGACCAGTCCGTCGTTGATGGCATCGCGCAGCGCCACATCGCCATACCACGCCCCCTCGGTTTCGAGGTCCCGTATCGTCGTAAACCCGGCCAGCAACGTCTTCCGGGCCGATACGGTGGCCCAGATGGCGCGATACTGGAGTGACTTCTTCAGCAGAAGTTGGTCATAGTCGATACCCTGCAGAAACATGTGGGTGTGGCAATCAATGAGACCCGGCATCACCGTAGCCTGGCGGAGGTCGATAACCTTGGCGTCCGCCGGGATCGGAACGGACTTGCCGACAGCGCTGATACGATTGCCCCGAATGAGTACGGTGACATTTTCCTGTAACGCCAGGGTCCGTCCGTCAAAGAACTTTCCGCATTGGATCGCGGTGACTGGCGATTGCGTTTGCCCTAGGAGTGCTACCGCAGGTAAAAGAATCAACATCTCCAACCATCTTGCGCGAATGTGTCTTCTCATTTCTCTATGCTCCAATGTGACTTAGTACATCGATTCAAGAATACGGCGACCTATTTCGGTGTGTTTCAGATGGCATTCGCCCATCGGCTGATGGGCGCGGCGAGCCCGGATGAGCAAAATTGCGCCCGAGTCCGCCAACCCCGCGCTGAAGCACGGGGCTAATGAAAACGACCATGCTGTCAGACACACTCTGGCGAAGTGGACTCAGGTAAATACGCCAGCGTAATTGCGAAAATCAGCACTTAGTCTGCCACTTTGGAAATACGAGGCATTCCTTACTCGTGCGTGCACTCTTGCTCTGTCCTTGCTCGCTTTTGGCGGTACTAATCAGGAAAGAGCAAGACGACGTTTTCAAACTCTACCATATAACCCTGACTGGATATTGGGAGAGGAGACTATCTGGGGTCAAGATTGTAAGACCTTCTACAATCGCTTGACAGACCAGCATCCGGTCAAAAGGGTCATTGTGGAGCGGAGGCAAGCGCAATAACTGAAGGGTTGACTCTTCGTCCAGGGAAAGGCTCTGGATACCATGTTTTTCCCGTTGGAAGGGGATAAACCGCTGAGGGGATTCGGGCAAGGCTAAACGTCCAAGTGAATGTTTGATCGCAATTTCCCAGGTGGAAACTGCGCTCAAGTAGACTTCGTTTCCCGGAGAAGAGAACAACTCCCGCGCCCGACTCGATAACTGCGGGGAGTCAATGATCAGCCAAAGGAACGTAGCAGTATCCAGGAGGAGCCTCATCCCTTGCGGCCGTAAAAGGAATCGAGCACATCGGGAGGAAGAGGCTCAAAGAACTTCTTGGGAACCTTGAACACACCTTTGGCAAGACCGATCGGGCGTTTGCTCTTCCTGGTGGGAGGAAGCGGACGGATCTCAGCCACGGGAGTGTTCCTCCTGCACAAGAGAATCCACTCGCCTTGCTCAAGCCGGCTCAGGTAACGGGATAAATGGGTCTTGGCTTCATGAATGTTTAACTTAATCATGACTTACTTATAGCCTAAGAACTGAACTAAGTCAATTAGAAGAAGGTAGGCCGGCCGCAAATTAAGGCGAGGGAAACGTTGGCCGCGAATGAACGCGGATTATGGCGTTAGGGATTCAGACGAGCGCAACGACAAGTCCGTCCCGGTTTGTTTTGCGAGGCTTTTGCTTTTTCATACCCCAATAGATCCAAGCGTCGAGCGCTATGCGATGCCATCCATCTTCCTTATGTCTGGCTTATCTCTGGAAGCTACCTCAAATTTTAATTCTTATCCGCGTTTATCCGCGTTGATTCGCGGCCAGTCTTCTTCTGCTCTAGCGAGTCGGGCCAGTTCCCTCCGCCTGCTTGACTAGTTTCCGCATGAAGGAATCTTCAGGAAAGAGTTCAAGCTCGCGCTTCATTGTCTCGAGGGCGTCGGGGTATTTCTTCATCGTAATGTAGCGCAGCGCCAACGATTTATAGAGCGGGCTGGAATGCGGGTTGAAAGAGATACCCTGCTTTAGAATTTCAACCGCTTCGGAAAGCCGACTGTCACGAGCCAATAACTCGGCCAGGTCCTGATAATCCGAGATTGCAGTGGACCCGAGCTCAATGGCCCGCCGGAGATATTGCTGGGCCTGAGCTTGACCCTGAGGTGTCCCTTCCAGCGACGCTTTGCGCGCCAACGCTGAGAGCACCAGCAGGTTGTCCGACTGCGTTTTGGAAACCCGGTCCAGGACCGAGAGGTAACGTTCACGGAAGACCGGCTGAACATCCATCAACGTGCCATAGACCTGGAGAAGCGTCAGCGGCGAAATGTCAGCGGCTGCCTTGCCTGGAATCGCATTGACATGGATTAGGTCGGGCAGAGCGGAAGTGGTTTGATGGAACGCTGCTTCAGGGTAGGGCTCCCCCGCTCGTGTAATGATTCGATGATTGGTGAGTAAAGAATGGGCAATCCGTTTGACGTCCCGCTTGGGTAGATGGCATCCGCTACAGTCGTTGGGAGGAGTTAGACTGAGACGCTTTGGTAACGGCAAGCCGCAACTTTTCTCTGTATGGCAAGTCAGACACTTGTTCCGATAGTATCCCGGGGCACCCTGGGAAGAGGGCTGGTAGTGGGGATTGTGGCAGGTCTGGCAACTCATCTGCCCAGCGCTGGCGCGATAGCACTGACTCAATGTCATGGAGGAGTAGTGCTCCAGGAGATCAGAGTCTGGTGGAGAACTGCGCAAAAAGGGAATTCTAAAAATCCCCACAGTGTTATCCAAAGGCGTACCAGGGCGGAAGTCGGAATAGTCTTTTCCCGGCTGCAAGATGCGCGTGTCTCCGCCCTGATGGCAATTCATGCAAATGTTATCTGCCAACCAGCCTGGCAGGTGGGCAGGGTTGACAATGGAGTTGTCAATCTCGCCGGCCACAGGCATTGCCTGGGTCCGCTCTTTCACGTGCAACTGACCCGGCCCGTGACAGTTCTCGCAACCGATCGACAGCTCGCGAAAGGGAGGCTCCCGGTAAAGATTGCTTCTCATAAGAACCGGCTGGGGCTGTCCGCTATGGCAGACAATGCAGGCCGGCAAGATGGGCCGGCTAAAGCCTTGATCACTGGACTCGTAACCCGGTGAGAAGTCCCACTGTTTTGGCTTGGAATAAAACGATAGTGGAGCCTGGAAAAGATACTCTCCCCGCCGCACAATATAGCTGTGGCCATTAGCACCGGAGCCGATGGCAAATTCGAGCTTCTGCGTGTTCCTGAAGACTTCCTGACCGCTGGAATCGAGCTCGTACTGGCTCTGATAAAGGTTAGATCCCTCCCTGAAAATCTGGAAATAGCGATTAAGACTTTTGCTAAAAATTGTGATGGGGGCGCTCACTTTTTCGAGTTGCGAAGAGTCAGCGACCCGGCTCATGGATCGGCCCATGTCCGTGCGGAGATATTGGTCATAGATGTCCTTGTGACAGCCGGCGCAGACGCTGGATCCCAAATAAGCAACCCCGGGCGCCGTGTTGCGGTAGATTACTGATTTCGATTCACTCGCAGATAGGGACCATGCAGGAGAGAATATCAACAGAAGAAGGAGAAAGCCCATGGTGACTAAACTGGGGACTGTGACGACAATTCCCTCACGTCCGGCCTCTCTCCCCGAAGGCGCAGGCAGAGCTGTTCCTCTAAGCCCTCTCCTGGCAGCGCTTCCAAGGGAGGCATAGACGGCCCGTTTCGTGTAGAGGAATGCTGGCAGGTGGTCAACCGGGGACGAACCTTTGATGAAGGTGAAACCGAAGTGATTCATACCAGGAGCTTCAGCCTGGAACAACGGGCAATGGCTTGGAAATCTCTATCGTTTTGCAAGAGTGGAACGGAATGATGGATCGCGCAGGCCGCAATGAGACAGTCTATAGTACTTCTGATCGTTAGGCCCATTCGGCGTGCGCCACGATGAAGGGTGGAAGCTAAAACAAAGGAGGACTGGCCCATAGGCAGATAAATCAAGGCCTCGAAATAGTCTAAGGTCTTACGGTAGTCAATATCAGACTGGATTCCCTGAAGTACCTCCGCCAAGATGACTCCGGAGATACAAAGGTCTTCCTCAAATTGGATGAGGTCCTCCAGGATGGACACCTGGGACGTTTGAGTGCCTTTGAAGAAATCGACCCATACACTGGTATCGACCAGTACCATCAGAAGGCTCGTTTGCGTCTCAAACGCCTCAAGTCACCTTTCCAGCTAACTTTTCCTTTGAGCTCTAAAATCGTCTGCTGCCGCTTGTGACGAATCAGCTCGCGCAGAGCATAGTCGACGACCTCGCGTATGGATCGAAGTCCTGTCAGTTTTAAGGCTCGCGAAACGAGCGCGTCATCCAGAACAATATTGGTTCGTCCCATTTCATTCTCCGATAATACACACATTACGAGCATTTATGTGTATTGTCAATTATGATTGTACGCCAGCAGTTGCTGTTTCAACCAATCGGTGCCTCTGTCAGTATGGCACAGCAGGCAGGCATTGGGGCTCTCTTCGGGCCCGAACCGCAAGGTCATTGCGGCGTTAGGGATATCATCTATCTGATGGGTTCTGGCCTGAAACAAAAGGCTGTTCATGATGGGCGGCATGTGGCAGGAGACACAGCGGCTACCTTCCGATTGAATCGGATGACGCGTGTGCCGTTCAGCGCTCTGGGCGAACTGAGAATGACATTGCAAGCACATCCGGTCGGGTTGGTCGAGAAACTTAAGAGATTTTGGGTTCGCAGAAGCGTTCTGGCCGTGGGGATCGTGGCAGTGGCCGCAACTCACCTGGCCTTTTTGGAAGCAAGCCGTTCGATATAGGGCTTCCACGATAAAGGTGGTCTCACGGAATCGACCGTCTTTGTAAAAGGCCTTGCGCGAGAACTCGGCCAGGGGGCGGCTCTGGCTGCGCTGAAAAAAGGCTGTCGCCCGGCCCGAAAAGTTCAACTCTCCGAGCGGCCCGGATTCACGCATGGCTGATTGCATGTGACACTGCGCGCAGATCGCTACGTAATCCCGAGCATTGATCCGGTTGAAGTCGACGGGCGGTTCCAGCGGCTGCTTCGTGTACGATTTACCTGCTGTCATGGCCGCCACATGCCTGGCTGAAGGGCCGTGACACATCTCGCAGTTGATTCCGGTTTCCCGGAATTCCAAATTGTCAAATTCAAATCCGCGACCTTTGATGTTTCGTAACTGGCTGGTATGGCAAACGGCGCAATTGGCTTGATAACTGGTTCCCATGCCCAGTTTCTCGAAAGAGCTTACGTCGGCCCGTTCCGATCCCTCGGTGTCGATAATTTTCCAGAAGTTGATCCAGCGGCGGTGGAGCGCATTATACTGGATTGGAAAGACGTGAATTTGCCCATTGGGTAAGCGAGTCGCATAGGCCTGCTGCCACTTCGAGCCGATTGTGTAGTCGACCGGATAGCGGACCCACCGTCCGTCGGAATGCTTGATTTGAAAGTAATGGCGTCCTTCTTCCATAACCATGCGGGCAAACAGGAATCGGGCTTTTCCGGAAATCACCTCGAGTTGAGAGCCACGTAGCTTGACTTCCTCGCCGGCATAAAATTCATTGTTCTGCGAGAATTCGCCCAAGACATTCTCCGGACGGTAGGGTCGGAACATGCGCGACATACCGGTCTGCTGCCAGGCCTGGTGCTGCTCGAGATGACATTGCCGGCAAGCGGCGCTGCCCGCGTAGCCTGGAGACTCATTGGGCTGATCTTGGGCTACGACCGGCGCGGTCCTGGCAGCGTTCGCCTGTGGTGTACCGGTCAACGGTATCGATTGGCCGGAAGCAGGCTCGCGACCTTTTTGCGCCATCTTGTCCAGGAAAGTTTCAAAAGGAAGCTGCGCCTGGACATTGGAGGTTTCGTAGATTCGTCTCAGTTGCTGGAGCGCTTGGGGCTGCATTGTTCCTTTGAGCTGGTAGGCAATGGCAAAGCTGGTCGCCGCCCCTTCCACCTTCCCCAAGGATAAATAACTCAGGCCCATCAAATACGGAATCTCGGGATCGAGTGGATTAAGGGCTCGGGCCTGTAAAAGATGTCTTTCTGATTGCCGCAACAACTCTTTTCGTTTTTCACCCGAAGGTTGCCCGAAGGCTTCAGAGACCGCCACCCGTCCCAGTACGAATAAAGTGGAAGCCTTTAATTGACGTTCCAGATCAGGCCATTCTCTTTCGGGGATGCTGTCCGGACGACTAAGACGATCCAGTTGTTGCATGGCCTTAATCGCGTTCTGCTTCGCCTCCGTTAGAAAAGACTGACGCGCTTGAACATTGGCCAGCGGCACCAGAAGCAAAGGACTCTCGGGAAGAAGCCTTAACGACTCTTTCCCGCATCGCAATGCATTAGGATAGTCTTCCAGGTCAATGTAAGACTTGGCCGCAATCTCATAGACTTGAGCCAGAAGCCAGGACTGCGGGTAGGCACCCAGGAAATCCTCAGCCAGCTTGGCCTTCTCGCGAGGACTCATTTTGCCGTAGAGAGCCAGAAAGGCTTTCCGTTCCGCCGGGTCTTTGACCTGGTCTACGATCGTGAACGACTTTCGATTGGTGGTGGAAATCACGACGTCAAAGTCTTGAGCCAAACTGTACCATTCGACCGCCGAGAGGGTAAATGCGATGAACAGCAGCCAATAAATTTGATAGCGCATCGTTACTCTTGTGGTAAAAATGGTAGGGTTGGAGCAAAGTACAAGAGTGAAATTATATTCGAGACATGCATTGCGTCTAGAGGGAAATAATTCTACATCGTGATGGGTGGGTTTCTAGGGGAGTCTGTCATGATCCTGTGAATCACGACCGGCACTGAAAACTAGTCCCCTCCACTACACGGG
Organism: Acidobacteriota bacterium; assembly: GCA_003224725.1. Taxonomy (GTDB): domain Bacteria; phylum Acidobacteriota; class Terriglobia; order Versatilivoradales; family Versatilivoraceae; genus QHZQ01. The sequence continues at coordinate 8,764 of QHZQ01000078.1, forward strand.
TGGGTTGTCCCGTACCGGTGGGACCCACCTCGAAGGCTGACGCCTTCTCCCCCTCCCAAGAGGGAAGCTGTGAGAAAATTGAGAATCACAGGGGCCGCCCCCTCACCCCTGGCCCCTCTCCCTCAACGGGGAGAGGGGAAAGTAATCGTTAGACTTAACTCCCTCGCCCCAACGGGGAGAGGGTGCCCGAAGGGCGGGTGAGGGGGACGCCGGAATTTCTTCACACCTTCAGGGCATTTGAGGAACAAAATGAGCTTCAAAGTTAAAGGCAAAGTGATCGGTTCCGGCGAATTAGCTGTCATTGAGATGGAAAAGGGTTTTATTCAAACTGTTCACAACACCCTGGGTGGCTCTGAGAGAATCACCGGTCCCGATGACTTATGGCTGGCCCCAACTTTCTTCGATATCCAGGTCAATGGTTTTGCAGGTGTTGACTTAAACTCAGGCCGAACAACCCCTGACGAGCTGGAGCAAGTGATCATGAAGCTGAGGGAAAAGGGAGTGGTTCTCTTCTGCCCGACGATCATAACGAACTCTTTCGAGCATATGGCGGCCTGTTTTCGCGCTATCGCCCAAGCCTGTCGCAATACTAAGATCGCGAAAGCCATTCCCGCGCTTCATATGGAAGGTCCCTATATTTCCCCTCAGGAAGGTCCGAGAGGAGCTCATCCCCTGCAGCATATAAGAACGCCCAGTTGGGACGAGTTTCAGAGATTCCAGGAATGCGCTGAGGGACTGATTGGGATGCTGACCTTAGCGCCTGAAGGTGACGGCGCCATTCCCCTCATCGAGAAACTGGTTGACTCTGGCATAGCCGTGGCTATCGGCCACACCGCCGCCGGCAGGAAGGAGATTCAAGCAGCCATCAGCGCCGGGGCTAAATGTTCCACGCATTTAGGCAATGGCTCTCACGCCCTGATTCCTCGGCACGACAACTACATTTGGGAGCAATTAGCCTCTGACGAGCTTTGGGCCAGCTTCATTGTCGATGGACATCACCTGCCTCCATCCGTTGTCAAGTGCCTGATCAGGGCCAAAGGAATCAGCCGAAGCATCTTGACCAGTGATGCCATAGCGGCGGCAGGAATGCCTCCCGGTAAGTACCGGCTTGGAGATACGGAAGTAGTGGTGAGTCCGGAATTAAAGGTGGAGCGAGCAGATACTGCGGGCAGTGGGTACCTGGCGGGATCTGCCTTGGATCTTCTGCGGGGTGTGGAAAACGTGGTGCGCTTTACCGGCGTCAGCCTGGAAGAGGCCATCCGAATGGCTTCCTCAAATCCAGCTGCCTTGATGGGGATACCTGAACGACTGGGAAAAATCGAAGCCGGGCGAGAGGCAAACTTAATTTTGTTTCAATGGGACGAACAAACCAAGTGCTTGTCTCTCAAGTACACGATTCACGCCGGCGAGGTGGTTTACCAATCTTAATCGTAAATCCACAACTTCAAATCGCCACAGAGTTGAAGCTGTGAGACAGCTTCAAGAGAGCAAGCGGTTTTTTGCAGACGCTTTATTTTCACCCAGGTTGCCCCGTGGATTTTTTTGTAGCCCAGGCGTTCACGCCTGGGTTGCAGGTTATCATTGCCATATCCCAACCCCCTTCAGGGGGTTTCGCGTCCGGCTTCAGCTCATTGCGAGGTTATCTTATGTCCCACGCTTTCCATCAACTTTATTATCACTTTATCTGGGCCACTCACAGCCGCGAATCCTTAATTGAACGCCTCTGGCGACCCGAGTTGCTAGCAATCATCAATAATGAAGTGGGCAAACGTGGAGGCCGACCCTTACGCCACAATGCTATGCCGGATCACGTTCATCTGTTAGTTCGTTTATCGCCGACCGTATTACTCAGTGACTTCATCGGCCAGATCAAGGGTGCGACTGCTTATCGCATCAATCATGAATTAAAGCCCCGCTTCAAACTGCGTTGGCAGGAGGGGTATGGAGTCGTGACGTTGCGGCGCGATGAAGTGGAACAGGTCGGCCGGTATATCGACCAACAGGAAGAACATCATCGGAAGGGCAAGCTCTCCGTTTTGCTGGAAACGGTGGAATCGGAAGAGGACTGGCCTGAAGGCGCGATTTCAGAAGCCCCCTAAAAGGGGACTAACATATCGTCGATGGCACTGGTCCCAGGCATGAATGCCTGGGCTATTGGAAAAACATCGAATCTTGCCCGGCCTCAGCGGGCTGGGTTCTGGGCCACAGAGGAGGCAGTTACCTCTTCGCGAAGCCTTGAAAAATTCCTTCTATCTTCTGACTCCTTTTCTGCTAATCACTCGTCACTCATCATTTGCTGCTGTTTCTTTGTCTTGGCGATCCTCTTCGCGTTCTTCGCGGTTTGATTTTCGGTTGCGGCCGGGCTTCGAAGGTTTATGGCTTAGATGTGATCGGTGAAGTCTTTGATGCCACTGCCAGGCAGTTTGCAGGATGGATTCGAGGGTGGGGAACTGGGGATTCCAACCGAGAACCTGGCGAGCCTTGGTGGAACTGCCCACCAAGGTCGGAGGGTCTCCAGCACGACGGGAGGTTTCAACGACGTTGACCTTCCGTCCCGTGACTCGCTCGGCAGTGTGGATGACTTCGCGGACGGAAAAACCGTTACCATTTCCCAGATTGAAAACCTGGCTGGATTTGCCCGATAGGAGCTCTTTCAATCCGAGGGCGTGGGCCTGAGCGATATCGGTGACGTGGATGTAGTCGCGGATGCAGGTGCCGTCGGGAGTTTCGTAATCCGTTCCATAGACTTCCACCGCCTCTCTCTTACTCGCGGCCGCATCCAGCACAAGAGGAATCAGGTGGGTCTCAGGTTCGTGCCACTCTCCGATCTCGCCTTCCGGATCAGCCCCGGCTGCATTGAAATAGCGAAAGACAATGGACTTTAAACCGTAGGCTTGGTCGAAATCACGGAGCATCCGCTCTACCATCAGCTTAGTGGCGCCGTAAGGATTGATGGGATTTTGTGGATGCTCTTCGGTAATGGGAATCTTCAAGGGGTTTCCATAAGTCGCACAGGTGGAGGAAAAGATTAGCTTGTTGGTGCCCGCTTTTACAATGGCCTGGAGCAGATTCAACGTGCAACCCACATTGTTTCGATAGTATTTGGCCGGATCGGTGACCGACTCTCCGACGTAAGCGTAAGCAGCAAAGTGCATCACGGCTTCGATATCATTTTGGGAAAAAATGGTCTCCAACAATTCCGTGTTTCCTGAGTCTCCGACAATTAAATCCGCGCCTCTCACGAATTCATTATGGCCGTAGACCAGGTTGTCCAGAACCAGGCATGGAAATCCTTGTCTCTGGAGCTGCTTGACAGCATGAGAGCCTACATAACCCGCTCCACCGGTGACTAAGATTTTCTTCATGTTAACAAGGGCTTGAAAGAAGGTTCAAGGTTCAAAGGTCCTATACTATAAGAAGAAAGTTCAAAGTTGAAGGCTCAAAGTTCCTAAACTTGTATCGCGTTAGTTGCCCGGGGGCATTTGTGGGGTACGGTCTTGGTAGCCACGGCGAGCGCCTTTCTGCGCGACCACCGTCGCTCGCCGTGGGCTTTTCCTCGCGGCTGGACAAACCCACGACGAATTAGAAAGCAAATTCGTCGTGGCTACCAAAGCTGTTTCTTCGCCGCAAGTAACGCATTACCTGAACTTTCAACTTTGCACGTCAAACCTTGAACTTGAAAGCCAACCGTTCAGGAAGGCAAATTTTCGCCCATGAGTCCAAAGTTTGTACCGCTTAGTCCTCCTGGTTTTCTCCAACTTGGTTCATGCGGTCAGACTTGGCTAAATAAATTCAGTTAGTTAAGCGGAATTGGGGCCGAGTTCCAATGGAAGCAAGGTTGCTTATACCTATCCAAATCCTTTCAGTCGGACTCTCAAATTCCAGGAGGAATTCTATGCAGTGCAGGTTAGTTTACCAATGGGCAGTTCTTACCCTGATGGCCACCACTTGGGCGTTTGCAGACGGTGGCGCAGATCACCAAAAAGCACAACCGTTTCCTATTAAGCTTGGGACATCTGGGGGCAACGTGAACGATTCCAGCCGGTTGTTCTGTTGTTCGGGAACCCTGGGCTCTTTAGTCACCAAGAACGGAATGCAGTACATCCTGAGTAACAATCATGTCCTGGCCCGCTCAAATCAGGCCAGTCCGGGGGAAGACATCAGTCAACCCGGTTTGATTGACAACAACTGCAGAATCCCTCCAATTGTTGCGGATTTCACGGAGACTCCATCTCTCGGAGCTAAGAATGTCGACGCGGCCATCGCTCTGGTCCGATCGGGTGCGGTGGATCCCACAGGCTACATCTTAGACATTGGCCCACTCAGCCCTGACGCCCAGCCAGCTTCCATAGGACTGTCTGTCAAAAAGAGCGGGCGCACCACCGGACTTACCACCGGGACGATTGGCTCAATCAACACCGACGTTAATGTGCAATATCAAAGTGGCTGCGGCAAGGGAAAGAAATTTACAATTTCTTATCGGAACCAGGTGGTCATTAAGGGATCGGGCTTCAGCGCGGGCGGAGATTCGGGATCGCTCATCGTGACAAACGCAGACTCAAACCCTCAGCCAGTGGGTCTTTTGTTTGCCGGCAGCAGCACCTCAACTGTTGGCAATCCCATCCTGGATGTGATTAACGCCCTGGGCATTAGCTTTAGTACTACTTCCAGCACTGGCAGCACCGGGTCAGCGAACCCTTCTGCTTCGATTTCAATTGAAGGCCCGGCCGCATCGGAGCTGGACTATGCTAAAACGGTCAAGGAGCGCCACAAGAAGGAATTGTTCGCCCTGGAGCCGGTGTTGGGTATAGGCGTTGGTCAGGATGATGATAACCCGTCGGAGGCAGTAATCGTTGTCTATCTTGAAACCGGGCGGCCACTTCCCCAAAGACTCTCTCGGCGTTTGGATGGCCTTAAGGTGAAGGTCGTGACAACTGAACGCTTTGTCGCCTACGGCAATGAGAACTGGGGAGACAATACCAGCTCTGCAAAGTAACCTTAGTCACCCATTCAATCCCTACAGCGGCAAACCCCCCGTTTACCCTCTTCTTGGCTTTGTACTCATGCTCTTGCTCGGAAGAATCGAGCAAGAGCACGAGCACAACTTTCAAGTTCCGGCAGTTCAAACAACCGCGGAGACGCTGAGAGAAACAGGGATAAAGCGTAACGTCCCCCCATTTTTTCTCTCACCAAAACGGTGAAAGAAGTAGGCTACACTAGGTTCAAAAGCCGAAAATCAACCGCCCGGCAATCCCGACTGTTGGCTGTTTTAACAAGAAGCTCTCCGCGTCTCTGCGGTGGGCTTTTACTGCTGTTTCTAAGTTTATGCACGATGAAAACGAGAATTTTGTTCTCGTTTTAGGTGGAGCGGGCGCTCCTGCGCACGCTTCCTCAACGCGCGACGGAGCGCGCGTTCCACCCGGGATATCAAGGGTGCAGCCCTTAACTAAATTTAGTTAGATTTTCACTACTGGAGTGGATCCTTGTCACTACCTTCCTTTCCTTCCATCCGGGAAACTGGGACGATCGGCTAAAGCCCAAGTATGGAAAACTGAAAAGAGGATTTCTTAAGCGGGAAGGGAAAAGTCCGGGGGCTAGAACTTCTTCCTGCCTGAAACCGAAAGGGAGGCTACCTCAGATACCTGATATTAACTAGCTCCCAGGCCTTCTAAGGGCAAGGTGGTCGTAAAGGCCGGAAGGGTTAGTCCCGAACCAAAGAAAGGAACCAAAAAATTAAATGTATAGCCGACGATACGCACCTGAATCACGTCTGCACCAGTCTTGGCACTAACCGTCGACCCAACGGTCGTCCCATCATACTTCAAATACGTAACTGTCACATTACTCTCGCTGAGGCCTGGAACAACAGGAGCACTGGACGCAGTTCCGGCCGAATCATGATAAACCACATACTTTATGATTTCAGTGT
>QHZQ01000425.1 GCA_003224725.1 Acidobacteriota bacterium
CATCGTCGTGTTCGTTTCAATCTCAACTCGGGCGTGACGGAAAATCTTTTCGCTGGCAGGGCTAAGAAGTGTCTGCCAATCGGACCGGACCCTTTTCTCATTTCGGCGAGCCAGAATTACCAGAACTATCCATCCCAGTAAAAGGAGTCCCAACGGGATTAGGATTCTAATCATCAGCAAAATATACACGTATCCATACGATCAAAGCAAGTAGAAAGAAGGCGGAATTGAAGTAGCTGAGTGGAATTCGCGCCTTTTGACCGAAGGCGGCCACGATGGCAAAACCAAGCGCGAGAGGTAGTTGAGAGACCAGAAAGCCTAATATCAAGAACTTGTATGCCCCGGTTATTTGCAGACGGTAGAAAAGAATCGAACCAGACATAAAGAGGAAGCTGATACAGGTGGCTTGCAAGATTTTTGAGTGGACATCAGAGGGAATTGAAAACCACCAATCGAGGTTCTTCTGGGGAGTTAGCCAGTGATAGATGAAAAAGAAAATAGTGGCGCCTATTATCCCAAATAGATTGGAGCGTCTCACTCGCGGATAGTACTTGAAAATCTTGTGGTTTAATTCCAGAGCCATTCCAATCTTTATCACGTCCAGGCAAAATTCTTTTCCTACATAAAATTGCCGTGCACCTATTTTGAACATCAAAAGTGTCGCGTAAGCTGAATCAGAAACAAAAACAAAAACCAGATAAATGAAAAAAAAGTAACAGATGCTTACACGATGTTTAATGAAAGCTAGAACCAGAAGCACCGCTTCGAGAATTAAGCATAAAACTACAAGGATTTGCTGGTATGGAGTCATTCCCGATGGCTGGGGGTTCCTTAGAATTTCGACTGGCTACCAAATTATATATTGGTTTGAGGTGCTGGAATTGCCTTGCGAGGAAAGTTTTGCAATCTAATAGCTCCAACCAAGGGGGAAATAATCGCCCCTTGGTTGGGGTTCGAGCTAGCCCTATTATTACTGAAGAGAAAGAACCAGACCGCATGCATTTGTAGAGCGAGCGATTATGAGAACACTAATGCGGGACGCACCGGGCCGCCGCCATCAGCAATTTGAGTAGGAGCAGGCGGGATGGGGCCGCCGCCATCGGCAATTTGAGTAGGAGCGGGCGGGATGGGGCCGCCGCCATCGGCAATTTGAGTGGGAGCGGGCGGGATGGGGCCGCCACCATCAGCAATTTGAGCAGAACTCAACTCAGAATAATTGGCAACTACAAGGCCGAACTGCAGACCACAAACTAGGACTCCAATTATCAGGGCGAAAGCTAAAGTCATTCTTTTCATGCGAGATCTCCTTAGATTTTTAATTTAATTGAGGTTTTGTCCGCGGAGCTCCGGGCTTCGCGGGTTACGCAGATTTGATGAAAAAAGGGACACTGGTCTTACATAGGCCACCTCCTTGTTAGGTCGTTAAGGAAAGGGAGCGTCTTTTAACGCCCAGGGTGAACGAGAAAAAAGTTGTCAATAATATTTTCTTGATTTGATGGTTCGGAGTGTGTTACAGATGTTCCGTGTTGAATATAGCTCATTCTCCAAAAAATTCCAAATTGAGTTCAATTCAAATTAAAGGGAACACCCTATGAAAGAAACGAAGCTGGAGTTGGTAGATCAGATCTCCGAGATAGTGCAGAGTATTCTGGTTCCGGGTAAGCTCGTTTACAAGGTCTTGTCGGTGGTGGTGAATATGTCCAAGTGTGAAAGAGGAGCAGTCTTTGTCATGGCGGGTGGCAATAAGCTGGAGACCCAAGCCCAGATTGGCATTACGCCTAACAGCCTGAATGCGATCAGAGATGTTTGCAACAGTTTCTGTGGAGACTGGAGTAAGCCTTCGAACTTAATTTATGTGGCCGACACGAGAAAGGATGAAAAGTTCCGCAAAATTTCCGTGCTCAAAGGAAGTGATATTCTCTCCTTCGCCTGTCTCCCTCTCAAGGTCGAGGGTAAAATTTATGGCATATTGTACCTGGATAGCACGACCACGACGCGGCTGTTTTCTTCACTGGATTTAGAGAGGATTGCACGCTATTCCAAACTCATTACCAGCGCCTTAATTCACGAACAAAAGTTGGAGGACGTCAAGATTGCCTCGGTTTCTGTCAATGACTATCTTGCCGACCGGTCGATCGATGAGATCGAGAAACAGCAACTGAGCGCCATTTTAGAACGAAACAATTGGAATGTTACTCGAACCTCTCAGGCTATGGATGTGCCCAGAAGGACCCTTTACAACAAAATGACCAAACACGGAATCAAGCGACCCCGGCGTGGGAAATTAATGGCTTCGATGAATGCCTGATCTCAAGCACAACGTTCGACGCTTTTTCTCCATTGTTTAGCCCCCCCTCAGTTTAATCCAAGAGCCCTTTCGCGAGGGCTCTTTCCTTTTTCTCCGGCTTCCTTCTTTCCATAGAAAATTTCGAGTTCGAATGAAATTGAGGAGCCAGCGTCTCGCGGAGGCACCTTATGCATTGAATTTCAAAAATGATATAGAAACCGCTGCTACCACCGGATCATTATAGATTTCAATACTGGAGGGTGGGAAAGGTTGGCCAAAAAGGTCAGGTCAATCAGTTCCATTAATCGAGCGGCTCACCACGTAGATGGGTTCTAAGAAATCGCTTATGGTTTTGGGGTTGCGAAAAAGGGTTGGATGGATGCTTCGAATGTTTTAAATACACAATCGCGACCAGAAGTCTTAAAATATCTAATTGCGAAACGCAAGAATTGATATGTGTCGACAGCAGTGGGGCAGGGAGGCTCGACTCACAACTAAGAAAGGGATCCTTGCAGCTTAACAGGACACGAACACTCGCCATCGAACTTTTCAGAGAAATGGTAATGAGGTCGGAAGCTGGGATAGATCTTGCTTCAGCGGCTCTATTGATCGCTTTGGATGAGTATCCCAGCCTTAATGTTCAAAAATATTTGGGAAGCATCGACGCCATGGCATCTAAGATTCAATCAAACATCGATTTCTCGATTCAAGCCGGGCCCGTCGATGCTATTGAAAGGATTAACCGATTTTTGTTTCAAATCGAAGGCTTTCGGGGAAATACCGAGGATTATTATGACCCGCGTAACAGCTTTTTGAATGATGTCTTGGATCGACGAACCGGCATCCCCATCACGTTATCTCTGGTCTATATGGAAGTCGGGAAGCGGCTCGGGTTGAGCCTGGAGGGGGTTGGAATGCCTGGCCATTTCATGGTGAAGTGCCTGCATGAGGGATTGGAAATCTTTATTGATCCGTTTCATCAGGGCGAGATTTTGCTTGAAGAGGGATGCAAGAAACGGCTCCTGCAGATTTATGGGAACGACTTTCAATTTAAGCGTTCCTTTCTCGATTCTGTAGGCAAGCGTCAAATCCTGAACCGGATGCTGACTAATTTGAAAGGAATTTATCTAAACCGCCGGGAATTTCGTAAGGCCCTCAGCACTATTGATAAAATTCTTCTGGTTAATCCTGATGCCGTCCAGGAAATCCAAGATCGGGCCACGGTCCACTACAAATTAAATAACCTCTCCGCTGCTTTAGTGGATTGGGCTCGCTACCTGGAACTCCAGCCCCAGGCAGCCGATTCTGAGGAAATAAAAAACAATTTAAAGA
>QHZQ01000444.1 GCA_003224725.1 Acidobacteriota bacterium
CCCCTTATTAAAGGGGGCAAAGGCCCTTGGGCCTTGGGGGTTGTCTTGGTGTCTGGCCGCGGTGGTTCACGGGACAACCCCCTGAAGCCTTCAGCTTCTTTCCCCCTTTATTAAGAGGGATTTTCAGAGGAGCTCCTGCAAAAATTCCCCCCTAGTAAAGAGGGAGAGTTTCATGCGCGTCCCTCTTTGGCCAAGGGGAGAAGACTTCCGCCGGTCGCGATCGCCGGGGGAATGTCTTGGTGGGCTGAAACTGGATGCCCCCCTGTAGTCCCAAGGCTCTCACTCCCTGCAGAGGGCGAATTTTCACTAATGCTCTTTCGCTGGCGGAGCCTTCTGATAAAAACTCATCAGGTCCGAACGCGTGATGATGCTAGTGACTTTGCCCTCTCGCACGGCGACCACCGCCGGGTTCCCGGCCATCAAGAGCCGGTAGACTTCCTCCAGCAGCACACCCACATCCAAGCGCGGCAGCGGCTTCGCCATAATCTCGCGCAACCGGATTGCCTCGGGAGACAGGCCCTGCCGCAGGGCCCGCATAAGGGTGATCTCCTCGACGGACCCAACCATTTCACCCTTTTCCAAGATAGGGATCTGGGAAATGCCACGTTCCCGAAACAGGTCCGCCGCTCTTTTGAACGTGTCATCGGGAGTGAGGGATATCAAGTTTCCTTCCCGTCCCAGAGCCGACAACAGGTCTCCGACCGTGACCGTTTCGGGCAATCGGTCGGTAAATCCGTGCTGCGCCATCCAGGTGTTGTCATACATCTTGCTCAAATAGTTACGCCCCGTATCCGGACAGAAAACGACAATCACATCGTCTCTGGCGCAGCGCTGGGCATAGCGAAACGCCGCAGCCAGAGCCGTTCCGCTGGATCCCCCCAGAAGTAATCCTTCCTCTCGGGCCATGCACCGAGCAGTCGCGAAGGACTCAGCATCACTGATCCGAATCCATTCGTCGATCACTTGGGAGTTCAAGGTCTGAGGGACAAAATCCTCGCCGATGCCTTCCACCTTCCACGGTTTTGGAGAATCTCCACTGAGAATCGAGCCTTCGATGTCCGCTCCGATCACGCGAATCTGCGAGTTCTTCTCTTTCAGGAAGGCGCCAACACCACTGAGGGTTCCTCCCGTACCGGCACCGGCGACAAAAACCGTCACCCCGCCTTCGGTCTGCTCCCAGATTTCGGGTCCCGTGAACTGATAATGCGCCTCCGGATTCTTATTATTATGAAATTGGTCTGGCCTCCAAGCGCCTTCGATTTCGCGGGAGAGACGGTTGGCCACGCCGTTGTAGCTTTCCGGCGAATCCGGGGGAACGCTGGTGGGAGTGATCACCACTTCCGCACCATAGGCTCGCAGCAGGCGAATCTTGTCCTCACTCATCTTGTCCGGCAGAACGAAGATGCAGCGATAACCGCGCACCGCACCCACCAAAGCCAGACCTAAGCCCGTGTTTCCGGCAGTTGCCTCAATAATCGTACCGCCAGGACGCAGCGCTCCCGAACGCTCGGCTTCGTCGATCATGTAGAGCGCGATTCGGTCCTTGCTACTCCCCCCTGGATTGAAAGACTCGACCTTGGCTAGAATCGCCGGCGCCAATCCCTTGACTGACCTTTGCAGGCGGACCAAAGGCGTGTCTCCGATACTTTCCAGAATGGTTTCACTGACACGTCGGTGGGATTGTTGACTTCGGTGGGCGGACATAGACCTCTCTCAAAAGAACTCCGAAAAACAGGTAACGCGACCTCACTCCGATAGTTTCTTCATCACCTGTGACGCTTCCAGGTTACGAGCATCGATCTCTGGCAATAGATGTTTTTTCTTGAAACGATCTTCCTTGGTCAAAAGGGCCGACCTCTTACACTTCCCTTTATGAAAGAAAACCTGCTCAACGAAAGCGCGGACTCTGAAAGCACCCGGATGAGCCCGTACCCGGTGGTTGTTCACTGAAGCCACAATCGCAGCCGGAGCGACCCGGGCCTGGAACTTCGTCATCTTTCACACCGGACCCAGAACTCCTTTCCTTCGGGGCCCGTTCTGCCGACGCTGGCCAACATCATTACCTCACAATACCTTCAAACTCCGTTTCTGATACCCTCTTCGCATAAGAATGTTCCTCCATGTGTCGCGTCTAACGGCGTCGATTTTGGATGGCAGTATCATAACATCGGTTTTCCCCTGCTCATTGCTCTTTTTCCAATCCTCCAGCGTATCTGTTTGGATTAGTTTCCGCCGCCCAATAGCGATAGTGGGCAGTCTGGATACGTTCTTCATTTTCCGTTGATGACGTTATAGACATCAATGCGTGCTCGATAGTCTGGATTCCTCTCACTCTTCCGAGCTTGTTGCTATGCGCAAAGCATATTTTCATAGTGCCCGATGCCAAAAGGATACCCGGCTGGATGCAGCTCCAAGCATACTGCTGGTTAAAACGAAGTAAAGAAAACATGATTGAATTGTCCCTCTAAAAGTGGATCCATCCGCGGACGCGACAATCGAGTCCCCAGCGAATGGGATAGGTTCCTCAACAGTTAGCGACTTGTCGTTACCTCTTGACCTGCCGTGGCCGAAGTTGTTGACCGTCCAAAGCCTTCAAGCCCGAGTCAAGAGCCTAGCAGGCTCTGCTCATCATATACCAACCCGATCATGCGGACACCGTGTCCAATTCCCGTGATCGCCCGCTTTTTCAGGAACAGGTCGGACTTGCACGTCCCAAAAATATTTGTTGACTGTTCTATATAACTAGTACACCATATATATGTAATGAGCGTCGCATCCAATAAAAGAAAACCCTTTCAGTTCGGCTTGGACCTGCACAGTGGCGTCCCGGTTTATCGCCAAATCATCGACCAGGTGGTCGGCGGCATCGCAGCGGGTACACTGGTCGGGGGCGATCAGCTTCCCACTATTCGTCAGCTGGCAGTCGATCTATCTATTAATCCCAACACGGTTATACGGGCTTATCGTGAGCTCGAAATTCGAGGCGTGCTGGAGACCCACCAGGGTACCGGGACGTTTGTCAGCCACCAGAAGGTCACACGCGATGACGCCGAGCTGCAGCGCCGGCTGAGTCAGCTGGTTGGTGAGTTTGCGGCCCGTGCGGGCTCGCAGGGCTTCACCACGGAGGAGTTGATCGAACGGCTGCAAGACCTTCAAATGGATGCGAGAAAGAAGAGGAGGTAAGGTGTCATGTGGCGAGATCGTAAAAAGAATCAGGTCAGTGGTGTAGCAGTGGCGCTTTTCGCCACTTCCGTCGCGACCGGTGTCGGGATTACCGCCGCGGTCGGTAATCGGGAACCGCTCTTCGCAGGATTGCTGATCGGCGTCTATCTTTTGTTTTCCATCAAAATAGCGGATCAGTGGGAAAAAGTGGCCGTGCTCCGTCTTGGCCGCTATATCGGTCTGCGCGGGCCAGGCTTGTTTCATGTGATTCCGATCGTCGATAGGCTCAGCCGATACGTCGACCAAAGGGTTCGTGTGGCCAGTGTGACGGCTGAGTCCACCCTTACACGTGACACTGTGCCGGTAAATGTGGATGCCATCGTGTTTTGGCTGGTATGGAATGCGGAAAAGTCGATCCTGGAAGTCGAGGATTTTGTTCAGGCCATCACGATGAGTGCCCAAACCGGCCTGCGGGAATCGATTGGACGTCACGAATTGGCGCAAATGATCACGGAGCGCGAAATGCTCGGGCGCGAGCTGCAGCGCATTCTGGATGAGAAAACGAACCCGTGGGGGATATGTGCGCATCCCGCAGGGTCTGGAGGACGCGATGTCCCGCCAGGCCCAGGCAGAGCGCGAGCGCCAGGCGCGCAACATCCTGGGACAGGCGGAAACAGAGATTTCGGAAAAGTTCGCGCAGGCGGCCTTGACATATCAGAACAACCCGGTGGCGTTGCATTTGCGGGCGATGAACATGCTGTACGAGGCCATTAAAGAGCGGGGCTCCATGGTTATAGTGCCCTCGTCCGTAGTGGAAACAATGGGCCTTAGCGGTACGCTGGCGACTGCAGCGCTCGGCGGAGCAAAACCCGAAGAGATCTCTGGATAAGAACACAAAGGAGGACGGAAATGACCACTCGTTTCGTAGTTGTGTCTCTGCTCATGCTCACTTTCGCGACTGCGCTCGCGGCACCGCCTGCCGACAATTCAGTGATTATTGGTGTCTGGCAGGGCAAATGGGATTCGTTGCCCTTCGTAACCCTTACCATCTCAGACGAAAGCGGCAAATTGACT
>QHZQ01000079.1 GCA_003224725.1 Acidobacteriota bacterium
CTCAATACTTCAATCAGCGGGGGCTAATCTTTTCGCGGCAAAAGAAGTTCAACAAGGCCCTGCCTGATGCACTACGGGCCATCGAACTGAAGCCGGTTGACTACATCGAATATTATTACTTCAACCTGGCGCTAATTTATCGTGACCTGTTACGTCCCAAGGATGCCATCGAGGCTTATGATAAGACGTTGCTCATCGCCCCTAAATTTTCTCGCGCTCATCTCGGTTTGGGAGAGATCTATTTGGAGCGTAATCTCACTGAGAAGGCTATCGAGGAGTTCTCTCTGGCTGTATCTCTCGATCCCAAGCTGGCTAAAGCTCACCTCCAACTAGGTCTGGCAGAGGCAAGAGCTGGGAAGCACGATCAGGCGGTGGAGGCATTTCAAAGAGCGCTGGAGCTTGATCCCACGAACCATCGAATCCACTATAACCTGAGTATGAGCCTGAAACGTCTGGGCAAGGATTTGGAGGCTCAAAAGCACCTGGAGATCTTCAAGAAATCACAAACGCAGGCAGAGGAACAAGAGTATCGCGAACTCCAAGTGGAGATCTCAAAACGAACCGACCTGAAGGATCCAGAAGCCAGATTGGTCCCTTCCTCTCCCACTTCGGAACCAAGACACATGGACAAATCGAGCACGCTGCATGCTTCAGGCGAAGTCCTCTTCAGAGACGCTGCCAGCCAAGCTGGAATCCATTTTCGTCACATTAACGGGGCCACTCCCGAAAAGTACATGCCCGAAACCATGGGGTCCGGGTGCCTTTTTTTCGACTATAACGATGATGGGTGGATCGATATTTTCTTGGTAAATGGCGGTTCCCTGGTCAATTCCAAGCTGGCAGCTTCCAGCCACAGCGCCCTTTACCGCAACAATGGTGATGGAACCTTCAGCGAAGTGACTCAGCAGGCGGGTGTGAAAAACCAAGGGTACGGCATGGGCGCTTGTGCCGCCGATTATGATAACGACGGGCGAAAGGATCTCTACCTGACCAACTTCGGCTCTAATGTGCTTTACCACAACAACGGCGACGAAACCTTCAGCGATGTCACGGACAAAGCAGGCGTCGGCTTTTCCTCCTGGGGGAGCAGTTGTGCCTTTGCTGATATCAACAACGATGGCTACCTTGACCTTTTCGTAGTGAACTATGTTGATTTTGGGCTGAGCAACAACAAGTTTTGTGGTTCTCTTGTAGAAGGACTTCGCTCTTATTGCCATCCCAATGTATACAGAGGACTGCCGAATGTCCTGTACCGCAACAATGGCGATGGTACCTTCACGGACATAACACAGCAAGCTGGAGTCTTCACTCGCGCCGGAAAAGGCCTGGGCATCGCTTTCGGGGACTACGATAATGACGGTTGGGCCGATATTTATGTCGCCAACGATTCGGTGCCCAACTTCCTCTATCGTAATCTCGGTAATGGAACCTTTTCGGAGGTGGGCCTATCAACGGGGGTAGCGGTCGATGAAAACGGCTTGCCAAAGGCGGGGATGGGCACTGATTGGGGCGATTTCGACAATGACGGATTGCTTGACATTTACGTCACCAATTTGAATTCAGAGACAAACACTCTATATCGAAACAATGGCGGGGGATTGTTTACAGACGTGACCTGGCAGGCAGGCTTGGGCGAGCCCACGCTGCCTTTTGTCGGCTTTGGGACCGCATTCCTTGACTACGACAACGACGGGCACTTGGATCTCGTTGTGGCCAACGGTCACATCCTGGACAATGTCAGCCTGTCGCGAGACAATCTCACCTACGCCCAAAGAAACTTGCTCTTCCACAACGAGGGCAACGGGACTTTCCGCGAGATAGGGCTGTCTGCAGGGCCGGGCATGGCTCTGGAAAAAGTCAGCCGGGGTCTTGCCGTAGCTGACATTGACAACGATGGCGATCTGGATCTCCTCATTAACAACTGCAATCAAACTGCGGACCTGCTGCTGAACGACAACCGCACCAAGAACCATTGGTTCATTGTCAAATTGATTGGCACCAAAAGTAACAGAGACGCCATTGGGACCCGGCTCAAATTGACTGTGAACGGTTTGACGCAGATTCGCGAAATCAAAGCGGGGTCAAGCTATCAGTCACAGAACGATACCCGAGCACATTTTGGTTTAGGAAAAACAACCAACGTCGAAGGATTTGAAGGCGGACCAGATCTTGACCATTCGCGAGGGCGCCGGGATTGTTGGCCGGGGTCCATGAGGCAGTCATTCTCGCGGGGCGACAAAATAATCATTCCCAAGGCGCGACTTCGCCCTGGTGCAAACGCCACCGAAGCCGAGCGAAGAATAAACACCAGGGTGAATTCCAGAACGGGAGCGACGGGAGTCTCGGAACCTCTTCTCTGACGAATGATGAAGCGGACAACAACCTTTCTTCTTTTGACCTGCATCCGTTTATTCGCGGCACCAGCTTGGGCGGAAGAACCAAGAGAGAAGGAGAATCTGTCTGACGTACCTGCTGCCGTATTGAAGAGCCAAGATTTGTCAATAGCCGAGAGCGCGGATTTTCGTGAATTATGGTCCTATCTTGATGCCCAGCGCTGGGGTGAAGCCAAACCGCTGGCTGAGCAGCTGGTGGCCAAACACCCGCAGGAGTCCTTTTCTCATTTCTGCCTCGGCTATATCTTGCTTCGTCAGCATGACAACATGTCTGCTATTCGCTCGCTGCGCCGGGCGGAAGGTCTTGGATCGAAACATCCCGCGCTCCCCAAGACAATTGGCCTGGCCTATTACGCTATCAATCAGTTCTTGTTGTTCAAGCAGCAGATGCAAAAAGGGATCGAGCTGGCGCCAGATGATCCCTGGCCTCACTACTATCTGGGGTTGTACGAAGCAACAGTCACGGAGAATTTTGCTGCTGCCCTCGGCCATTTTGATCGAGCTTTGGCACTTCGGCCGGACGACGCCAAAATGATTTACTATCGAGGATTTTGCCACGAGATGTTGGATCAAAGAGACCTTGCGCGGAAGGATTACGAAGAAGCAATCGGCCGGTTGAATTCCTCCGAGGCATCTTTCAGCCTGCCACATCAGGGAATGGCGAGACTACTAGCCAGTACGGACAGTCCAGCCGCATTACGTCATGCAGAACTGGCTGTCGCACAGGAAGTGAGTGTCGTTGCCAACC
This sequence comes from Acidobacteriota bacterium, assembly GCA_003224725.1. Lineage (GTDB taxonomy): Bacteria > Acidobacteriota > Terriglobia > Versatilivoradales > Versatilivoraceae > QHZQ01. Next base: position 3,142 of record QHZQ01000079.1, read on the forward strand.
ACTCGATTCTTGCGAAGATGTATGAAGTGATGGGAAGAATTCCAGAGGCCATCCGGGAGTTGAAAGCTGCAGTCCGGGCTGATCCAACTTTGGCCGCGCCTCACTATCAGCTGTATCGGCTGTTGACCAAACAGGGAGAAGAAAGTGGGGCTTCCCGTGAGCTGGCTGAGTTTCAAAAGCTCAAGATGCTTTATGGTTCGTGAATGCTCCTTCGCCGTGCTCTTATGTCTTTCGTGCCGGCTGCCGGTTGCCCAAGCTCAATTTGAGCTGCTGGTGGGCCCTCGCCAGGCGCCACAGGCTCATTCGGCTCAAGAGCTGGATGATTATCTGGAAATTCTGGATGCTCCTTCAGACCGCGAAAGAGTCAGGCTGGTGGAAGCCTTTGCTCAGCATCACCCTCATTCCGAGTTGTTGGGAATCGCCTATCAGTACCAGATGCTGGCGTATCGTGGATTGAACGACTATGATGGCGTTGTTCAGAGCGGTGAAAGAGCTCTGAAGCTTCATCCGGACAACCTAAACACTCTGCTCATTCTGGCCAACACGCTTCCCAATCGAGTTGCGACGGGCACCGTTGACGACCCGAGGTTAGCACAAGCGGAACAGTACGTCAGACTGGTCTTCGAAGGCATAGAGCGAATGAAGCTGCCGCGATCCGTTTCTCCCCAGCGATGGCAGGAGCTCCGCCTGGAGATGGAAGCTTCCGCTCACGAGGCGTTAGGTCATGTGGCCACGAAGCGGGGAAAGCTGCAGGAGGCTATTCTCGAGTTTGAAAGGGCGGTGCAGCAGAACCCCGTTCCTCAGGGAAGCCAGTTTTATCGTCTGGGAGTGGCGTACATGCTGGCCCAAAAAAATGATTCGGCGAGAGAAGCTTTGAGCCGGGCCGCGGAATTGGGACCTGACGGAATCCGAAAGATGGCGAATATGGCGATGCAAAAACTGAGTACCAAGCCCCATTGAAGCTCTATGTGCCTGAGAAAACAACTGGTCATTTTCGGGATGCTCTGCGTTTTGGCGCCGCTGTGGCTTTGGAACAGCAGAACCCTGGGGCAGTCTGAGAAAGAATCTGATTTGCAGCACCACTCCGAGGCGGCAGGCCAGGCAATGGCGCGCCGCGATTACCCGGCGGCCGAACGCGAGTATCTGGCCGTGGTCCGTCTCGCCCCTAGCATGGCCGAAGCACGAAGTAATCTTGGACTCGCCTGCTACCTCCAGAAAAAATATGATCCAGCCACAGAACAATTCAAACGTGCCCTGGAATTGAATCCCTCATTGTATGCACCCAACTACTTTCTGGGCCGCATTCGCCACGCACAGAGACGGTTTAGCGATGCGGTGCCGCTCCTCGAACGTGCTGTGGCGCTTCAGCCCAGGAACTGCGAGATACGCCGGCAGCTGGCGGCCAGCCTCGTCGCGCTCAAAGAATTTCACCGAGCGATTGAGCACTACCAGCTTTGTTTGAGGGAAGATCCGCGCCACATGGAGACTCTGTACGATCTTGGCGTGGTCTACATGAATCTGGCACGGCAAGCTTTTGACCGGGTCGCTGACCTGCCTGAGTCGCCATTTTCCTCTCTTATCAAGGCGGACCATTATGCCGGTTTTGCCGACTGGGACCAGGCCGAGCACAGCCAATTGCGGCAGGCGGCGCGGATTGAGTATCGTCGTGCTCTCGAAATAGCGCCCGATCTTCCCGAGATCCGGGTGAGGCTGGCTGATCTCGAATTGGAGGGCCGAAATTGGGAAGCAGCTGGCCGGCTCTTCAAAGAGGAGCTGGCGAAGGATCCATCGAGCTATTTATCCTATTTTGGATTGGCCCGGCTTTCCCTTGAGCAGATGGATTTGGCGGGGACAATCAAGTATTTGAACGAGGCGGCTGGAATCCGCCCGGAGTTCTTTGAGTCACCGCCGAATTTCAGCACGTCCCTTCCCAAAGAAAAACTGGCGTCGGCCCGCCGGGAGATCGAAGACAAGGTCGAGGCTTGCGACTTTGGTCGCGCCTTCTTGCTTGCGGCGATAGCCGTGGAACTCGGCGACTCGTCGCAGGAAAACGTAGCAAGGGGAGCACTGCGCAAGGCTCTCGACGAGATAAAATCCCGGCTGGATTCGGCGAGCCCGGCGAACCCAACGGAACAGGTTGGGTTGCAACTGTTGCGCCAAAAACGCTATGAAGCCGGGGCAAGCTGTCTCTTACCGCTAGCTCAAAAGGCTGATGCGGATCCTACCGTGCAACTGGTCGTGGCCAAGGCATTGGTTTCCATGAAACGATATGGCGAGGCGGCCCCTGTGCTCGAGCTCTACGCTTCAAAGCACAGAGATGCTCCTGAGGTGCACTACTTGCGGGGTGTCTGCTACCAGAAGGCGGCCATGGATCGTCTGCAAGCGATGATCGCAATCGATCCACAGTCGTATCGACTTCACTGGTTTATGGGTGATGCCTATTTTGAAAAAGAGCGCTATGAAGAGGCAACCAAGGAATATCAAGCTGCCCTGGATCGCGTACCAGGTAACAGCTATCTTTACTTGAATCTCGGAAATGTTTGCTACAGGCAGATGAAATACGTGGAAGCTTCCGAGTACTACCGGCGCTCGCTGGACTCTGACGCTCAGAATGGTCAAGCGCATTTGATGTTGGGTGATTCTCTGCTCCTTCAGCGCAACGCGGAACAAGCTGTCCCACACCTCCGCACGGCGCTTCAGCTCGATCCTTCGCTGCTTCAGACTCATGAAAAGCTGGGCAAGGCTCTTGCCATGCTGAACCAGTTCGAGGAAGCAGTCCGCGAGTTGGAACTCGCTGCAGACCTGGACAAGGACGGGTCCTTGCATTACCAGTTGGGAACCTACTATCGGAAGCTTGGACGAGAGGACAGAGTAGCAGTGGCCTTTGCAAAATCACAGGAATTGCGGGAGCGGAAATTGAAAGCACAACGCGTACAAACAATCGACCACAGACCATCCAAGAGAGATCAATAAGGGGACGCAAACTTTGAAAATCACCGGCATTGACTGCCACGTCTTGTTGGATCCTGACTATGATGTAGGTTCGACTAGTTCTGCGCAGGACGACATTGTTATTGAGGTTCATACTGATGACGGAATTTCCGGAATCGGTGAGTCTGATGTGAACCCATGGATCGCGCGCGCCTGCATCGAAGCTCCCGGGACCCATACCATGGGGCGCGGGCTCACCGAAATGCTTCTAGGTGAAAACCCGCTGGACATTGAGCGTTTGTGGGAGAAGCTCTATGTAGGTTCGGCAATGAATGGACGGCGGGGCGCTGTCATCAATGCTATTGGGGCCTTGGATATGGCATTGCACGACCTGCGCGGCAAGGCGCTCGGCAAGCCTTGTTACGAGTTTCTGGGCGGCGCGACCCGCAAGGCAGTTCGACCTTATGCGTCGTTGCAGCCGGATGTCTCTAATATCGACGCCTATCGCGACTCCATGGTCTCCTGGGTGCTGGATGCTCGAAGACGTGGCTTCACGGCGGCCAAGCTCGAAGTGACTCCATCCGGACCTTACGCCCACAAGGGACTGCAGGCCTCCAATGACCGGATGACGGAGGTGATTGCCGCGGTGCGTGAGGCTGTAGGCCAGGACTTTGTGCTTATGGTAGACGTACAATACGCTTTCCCCGACGCGAACACTTGCCTTGCCACCATCAGAGATTGGGAAAAGTTTAATCTCTTTTTTATCGAGACACCCCTGCCGGCTGATGACTTGCCGGGTTATGCCCGGCTCGCCGACGAGCAGCCCATCCCTATCGCAGCCGGCGAGTGGCTCACGACCCGCTTCGAGTTTCTGGATTTGATGGATCGGGGCAAGGTCAAAGTCGTACAGCCTGACGTCGGGCGCGTCGGTGGTTTGACGGAAGCTTGTCGTGTCTGTGAACTGGCGAAGGAGCGAGGACTCACGGTAGTGCCTCATCTATGGAAGACCGGTATCTCGATCGCAGCGGCAGCACACCTGGCTGTTGCCACCCCTCATTGTGCTTTTATTGAATTTCTTCCCTCCGAGCTCTCCGAGTCATCGTTGCGCAAGGACTTGCTGACCAAAGAGCTCCATATGATCGACGGCAGGATTCCTTTGCCTGCTCGTCCAGGGTTAGGAGTGGAGCTCAATCGCGAAGCCTTGGGCCGTTTCAAGGAAGCGGCCAGGCGAGTTAAGGAATAAGCACAACATCGCTAGCTGTGCGTTGGACGACACCGTGGGCATTCGGTGAGCCGGAATCTTCAGCCGTAATTTGGCCAACGATCCGTTCACGTTTGCTTGGCGCTTTCTCAGCGTGACCCATTCCAATTCAAGCAAAAGACTACGGACAATAATGAAGAGAACCTTTCTGCCGACGGTAGTGTGTTGGTTGATTCTCCTGTCGTGTTTTGGCCAAACGGGCTTGGGCCAAAATGCCAAACCCAAGTATCCGCTGCCAGACCCCAAATACAAGGTTCGCCTGGAGCCAAGCCACATGGTACCCATGCGGGATGGAGTGCGCCTCTCCACGGACCTCTACTTTCCTGAGGGTGCCAGCGGCAGGCTGCCCGTAATCCTGATCCGGACTCCTTATAACAAGAACGGCTACCGCCGGGACAAATCATCGACTTACATCTTTGCGGGACAGGGATACATCGTTGCTGTTCAGGACGTGCGAGCTAGGTATGAATCGGAAGGACGTGAATATATCGTCTCGGCGGCGGACACCCAGGACGGAAGCGACGCCATAGACTGGCTGGCAGCCCAGCCCTGGTCCAGTGGCAAAGTAGGTACATTTGGATGTTCTTACAGCGGCGAGAACCAGATGGATACTGCCAAGCTCAAAAATCCTCATCTGCGGGCTATGATTCCGCAAGCGGGAGGCGGAGCTTACCGGTTCGCCGGACTCATTCAGGGAGGAGTCATTGAGTTAGCTGGGGCGTCTGGCTGGTTTATCCGCAACGGCAGTAAGATCCGCCCCGCGCTTCCGGTCGATGTTCCACCCGACCAATTTGTATTGGCTGCCAGGTATTTCAATCTGGCGCCGGTCGTTCCGGAGATCGACTTTCGGACGCTTTGGCGCACCCTTCCCACGATCAATATGGTGAAATCAACAGGGGTGCCGCCGACTGACTGGGAAGGTTTCATATCCCATGGACCGGCCGACTCATGGTGGGATCAGTTCGGCTACGTTAAAGATTCCCATCATTTTGATGTTCCGGCACTCTATGTTGATTCCTGGTACGACTATGGTCCGGCCGATACTTTGGGTCTGCTCAACCTTCTCAAACGCAACAGCGACAGCGCCCGAGCGCGCGAAAACCAGTTTGCCATCATTGCTCCGGTCACTCATTGTCAGTACGACAAATGCTACGAACAAACCATCGTTGGGAAACGCGATCTGGGTGATACCCAGTTTGACTTCTATGGAACCTACATTGGCTGGTTCGATTTCTGGTTGAAGGGGATTGATAATGGGATAACGCGACGGCCTAAGATACAGCTCTATGTCATGGGGAAGAACCAGTGGCGCGGGGAAGAGGAGTGGCCGCTCGTCGGAACTCAGTTTACCAAGTACTACCTGCACAGCGACGGAAAGGCCAATAGCCGCTTTGGGACAGGCCTCTTGAGCGCGGCTGCGCCCACCGAAGAGACTTCGGATCATTACACGTATGATCCTCAGTCGCCGGTGCCCACCATTGGCGGGCCGGACCTGGGTGGCGGTGCCGCGGATCTGACCGTTGGCGGGCAGGACCAGTCCGATGTCGAAACGCGTCAGGACGTCCTGGTCTACACCACTCCGGCGCTGGAGCACGGTCTTGAAGTGACCGGACCTCTCCAGGTCGTGCTCTATGTCTCCTCATCGGTAGATGACACCGATTTCACGGCGAAGTTGGTTGATGTCTATCCGGATGGAAAAGCTTACAACATTCACGAAGGAATCCTGCGGGCACGCTACCGGGAGGGTTACGACAAGAACGTTTTGATGAAGAAAGGGGAGACTTACGAAGTCAAGATTGACTTGCAGGCTACAAGCAATTACTTCGGGCCCGGTCACCGCATCCGGCTTGAAGTTGCGAGCAGCAATTTTCCGCGCTTCGAACGGAACTTGAACACCGGGGGGAACAACTACGACGAAACCCAATGGAAAGTAGCTGAAAACGTCGTGCATCATAGCAAGAACCATGGCTCTTACCTGTTGCTGCCTGTCATCCCCTAATCAGTCTGATAAGTTCGATTCTGCTGGGAATCCCGGGGAGATCCTCGGGAGACTGATACAAACGCATTAATCGATGTGACAAAAGGTTAGGGTCAATGGTCCGCATTTGCCGGGGCGGATGAGGAACTGTCTACCGAAATCCCATTCGAAGCTTTGTTCAGTGTGTTTGTATTAGCCGTCCTTAAGGCTGTCCTTGATACCAATTTTGTTTGCAATCACTTTCGCTAGGAGGTAGAGCGATGAAACCTTACCCAGCGCCAGACGGCACCCTCAATGAGTCTTTGTCAAAATCGAGACGAAACTTTTTGGGAGCCATTTCAGCCAGCGTAGCCTCTCTCACCTGCATCCAGGCGCATGATAGCTTTGCGGAATCCCGGATAGAGCCTCAGGTTCCTCGAATTCGGGAGGCAGAGAAGACTTCTCCTCGGCTTAAGATCTATCAGAGCAAGTGGGCTCTGATAGGTTTGCCGCGAGGAAGCAGGGAGTGGAGCATGGAAGAGAAACTTCTTCGAGTCAAAGAGGCTGGGTTCGAGGGAATCGAGACCGAGGAAATCCTCGATAACGAGCAGCAGGTCGTCGAACTTGTCCGCAAGCATGGCTTAGACTTGGGAATGGGGTCCAGTAAGATTCTCCAGTCGGTCGAAGAGGTTCGGCGCGGCTTGGAGATATGCAAGCGAGTTGGAGCCAAGTACTACATTATCGTCGCTGGTTCCGCCTTTATGAGTGACGAAGAGATGGTCGCATTTGCCAGAGATTCGATCCGGGCCTCCACTGACGCGGGGATACCTCTACTCTTCGAAACACATCGGCACAGTTTGACGGAAAGCTCCTATCGAGTCCGCAGGCTGATCGATCACGTTCCGGAAATCAGGTTTTGCGCTGACTTGTCTCATTACGTGGTCAGTGGTTCTCTAGGAGGAAGTTCCTCTGAGGAATGGTGTCAGCTCTGGGGACCCATTTTGGATCGGTGCTACAGCTTTCAGTGCCGCATTTCTAATGGCGAACAAGTACAAGTCGATGTCGGTGATGGCAGCTCAAAACTGGCACAAAAGTGGGTTGAGCTCTGGTCGGAAATCTTGCGGCGCTGGCTAAAGAAAGCTCAACCCGGAGACATGTTCCCGGTCACTTCGGAATTGGGCCCCCCTGGTTATTCAATTGTCGACCTTAAAGGTGCTGAGATATCGGATCGCTGGCAGCAATCGTTGGTGATGAAGCGCCTCACCGAGCAAGCCTGGAAGAACGCTCGGCAGATTTGACCAAGACCGGTATTCCTGAAACAGAGTGTTTGGGAGATTCATATGCAAACTCTTCATGGACCAATTGATTAGTTTGACGTTGAGCCTTATGAACCTTGAAGCAATCGTAAGGACGACTCACCGCGAACGCACAGGTCTTCATGGGCCATATTTAGCAGCGCATGAAGCATTACAAAGTTCCCGGCCTTAGCGTTGCCCTCATCAACAACAATGCCATCGAATGGGCTAGAGGTTATGGTGTTCTCGAGGTGGAAGGAACCAGGCCAATATCTACGGAAACCCTCTTCCAGGCGGCACCCATTAGTAAGCCCGTTTCAGCCATGGCGGCATTACACTTCGTGCAGGAAGGCAAGCTCAGTCTGGATGAAGACATCAACGCGAAACTCAAAGCCTGGAAAATTCCTGATAACGAGTACACGAAAAAAGAAAAGGTAACACTTCGGCGTTTATTGAGCCACAACGCAGGACTGACAGTTCACGGCTTCCCGGGATATGCGGCAGACGAGCCGGTACCTACGCTTCTGAACGTGCTGGACAGGAAAAGTCCTGCCAATTCGTCTCCGATTTCGGTGGACATGACGCCTGGCAGCAAGCTCAGGTATTCCGGGGGTGGCTACTGCGTGTTGCAGCAATTGCTCGTGGATGTCGCAAGTAAACCATTTCCTGAGATTATGGAGCAGACTGTTCTGAGTGAGTTAAGCATGAAACATAGTACTTATCGCCAGCCTCTCCCCGAATCCAAAACAACCTTCTTCCTGCTTGCGGATGGCGGCCCAAGGGTAACTTTCGTCAAGAACGAAAACGATCAGGTAACAGGGATGGTATTTCATGTCGGCAACGTCGAATCGAAGGCAAAGAAGCTTCGATAAGTAGAATATCGGTCTTCAGAATTGACAACAATGTTATCCCACAGACTGGGCTGAAGCTGCTGACTTGCTACCTTAGGAAGGCTTAAATGCTTTTCCACGGCAAACTTGTCACTTACCACTAATCACTCACCACTAACCACCATGTTTAGTGACCTTCGTTACGCCATCCGGATGCTGCTCAAAAACGCAGGCTTTACGACTGTCGCGCTTCTCACGCTCGCACTTGGTATCGGTGCCAACACCGCCATCTTCAGCGTCGTCAATGCCGTGCTACTTCGCCCTTTACCTTACCCCGAATCTCACCGCCTGGTGAGGCTGCAATCGATTAATCTGGCCAAAGCTGTCGCCGCCGATGGGATTTCGTTGCCCGACTTCCGAGATTGGCAGGAACAGAATCACGTCTTCCAGCAAGTAGCTGCATTCAATCCAGGGAGCACACTCCTGAGAACACCGGAGGGGGCGGAGCGCCTGTTGGCGACCGGCGTTACTTCTGGATTTTTTGAGGTCTTGGGGGTTGGATCTTTCCTTGGGCACACATCTCTCGGAAAAGACCAACAGGCGAAAAGCTCGGGCGCCGTTCTTGGATATGGCTTATGGCAGCGTCAGTTTGCTGCTGATCCTAACATCCTCGGTAAAACTCTCAACCTGGTCCTGGGGCCGGCTGTGGTGGCTGGCGTCATGCCTCCGGGATTCTCGTATCCGCCAGGAAACGGAATCTGGTTATTGACTGAGAAATTGGACCTGGAGCGCGATGATCGCACCTTTTGGCAAGCGATTGCCAGACTGAAGCCAGGTGTTTCGCTGGAAACAGCTAGTGTGGAGATGAGCACGATCGCCCATCGACTCGCACAAGAGTATCCCAAAACCAATCGTGGCTGGGACATTAGGGCGGTCCCGCTTCAGGAACTGGCTGTGGGGCCCATCCGGCCGGCGCTTCTGATCCTAATGGCAGCGGCTGGCATGGTGCTGCTGATCTGTTGCATCAATATAGCGAACCTGCTTTTGGCCCGCGGGCTGAGTCGACGCAAGGAAATAGCCGTCCGTGTCGCGCTTGGCGCCGGCAAACCTCGCATGATCCGTCAACTTCTTACGGAAAGTCTCCTGCTGGCATGTCTTGGTGGGAGCCTGGGACTGGCGCTGGCCTTTGGTGGAGCGCGTCTCCTGGCATCATTGGTTCCTGACGCTCTTCCACGAATCAATGAGACCAGCGTGGATCTCCCCGTTCTCACGTTTACGCTGGCGCTCTCCCTGGTCTCTTGTATACTTTTCGGGTTGCTGCCTGCTTTGCGGGCTGGCGGTGTGGATGCTCAGGAGGTCCTCAAGGACAGCGCCCATAGCCTGACGGGTGGGTTGTGGTTACGCCGACGGACGCACTTGTTGGTGATCGGCGAGTTCGCCGCGTCTCTGGTTCTGATCATCGCAAGTGGACTACTGATGAAAAGCTTCATTAAGGTCCTCAAAAGCGACCTTGGTTTTCAGCCAGAGAACCTACTGACGATGCGGATTGCGCTGTATAGTCTTCAGGACTCGCAGCGGTCTTCCTTTATTGAGGAGATCATGGCCCGTATCCGAGGGTTGGCGGGTGTGAAGTCCGTAGCTGGCGCCCTCACTCTCCCACTGAATGAGCGTCAGTATACTTTTAACCGAGCCTTCGTAGTCGAAGGGCGACCCCTTGCCCCGGAGCAGGAGGACTTTGCTCTCTATAAGGCGGTTACCCCTGAGTACTTCCAGACTATGGGGATTCCTCTGCTCCAAGGCCGGCAGTTCACTGATCGGGACACAAAGGGTTCGCCAGAAGTCATCATCGTCAATCAGACTCTGGCAAGACGGTATTGGCCCCAGGGAGATGCAGTGGGCAAGAAGCTCACGATGTGGCGCGACGAGAAGCTTTCGAAACAAATTGTTGGGGTGATAGGTGACGTCAAGTCCTATTCCAGGGACCTGCCGGTGGAGCCGGAGATTTATGTGCCCTATTTGCAGGATCCATGGCCAGGTATCACCTTGGTCATTCGCACGGGGACCGATCCATTGAGCTTCCTGACTGCAGTGCGGCGACAGGTTCGAGCTGTCGGCACCGACCGACCCTTATACAACATCCGCTCGATGGAGCAAATCTTGTCAACCTCAATTTCGCAACGACGATTCCACTTGTTGCTAATCGGGGCTTTTTCGGTCCTGGCCCTCATCCTGGCTGCGGTCGGAATCTATGGAGTCATCACCTACTCGGTTGCTCAACGGACACATGAAATCGGCATCCGGATGGCCTTAGGCGCCAGCCAAAGGGATGTGCTGAAACTCGTGGTCAGAGAGGGGATGGTGGTCGCTACGACCGGACTGGTCATCGGTCTGGCAGGAGCTTTCGCCCTGACGCGCCTGATGTCTGGTCTTCTGTTCGCGGTCGCTCCAACGGACTCAGCAACATTCGCGCTGGCTTCATTCCTCTTAACAGCACTAGCGCTCCTGGCCTGCTACATCCCCGCCCGCCGGGCGACAAAGGTCGATCCGATGGTAGCGCTACGATACGAATGAACCCTTTAGAATAGGTGTGTTAGACACATGCAAAGTTCCCGTGAACAGGCTCGTTTAGGCCTGCAGAGATTGTGCAGGGGACTCCTTGTCAACATAGTGGCCCTGGGCATTTCGGTTCCAGTCCTAGACCTGATTTCTGCCACCCAACCCACCGCTACAGAAGAAATATCCAAACCGGACGCAGACATTCTGATTGTAGGAGCGGGGATTGCAGGTCTGTCAGCCGCACTTGAACTAGCCCGTGGTGGGACCTCTGTGGCGGTCATCGATGCATTTTCCGTGTTTGGCGGCCATGCGGTTGTATCGAATGGAGCTGTCTCAATGGTTGATACCCCTTTGCAACGCTCAATGAAGATCAAAGACAGCCCTGAGATTGCTCTGAGAGATTTCATTGACTGGGGGAAGGATGCCAATGTTGACTGGGTCCACTACTATGTGCAGCACTCTCGAGACGAGGTTTACGATTGGCTGACACAAATGGGCGTTGTCTTTGAGTCGGTAATTCCACACGACGGCAACAGCGTTGCCCGACTTCACCTCGCAAGAGGAAAAGGGTTGGGGCTCGTCAGTCCGATTTATCGCGAAGCGCTGCGAACCCCTAACGTCAGCTTTCTGTGGAACACCAAGATGGAGCGACTCCTCATCGAAGGCAATCGCATTGCCGGAGTTGCTGCCGAAAACACTCGCACCCAGACCAAAAGAGAGCTACGAGCAAAGATAGTGATTCTTGCTACGGGCGGAGTCCAGAGTAATCTAACCCTGGTACGAGAATTCTGGCCGAAGGATCTGCCCTCGCCAGCCCGCTTGCTTCTGGGAGGAGGACGTTATGCAACCGGTTCCGGACATGAGGCCGCGAAACAGA
>QHZQ01000445.1:0-3597 GCA_003224725.1 Acidobacteriota bacterium
TGAGCTTGGCCAACCTCTTGTGACTAGAGCTGGAAAGCGCATTCAACTGACCGAGGCGGGCAGCGTAGTAGTAAATTTGGCCCGACAAGTTCATCGCGATATTTCGATGGCACAACAGCAAATAAATGAATTGGCTCAGCTTCGAAGCGGGCTCGTCCGCATAGGCACTGGCCCCACTCTTCTCTCATACTTCTTGATTCAAATTCTGGAGATCTTCCGAAAAAGATTTCCAGGCGTCGAAGTCTACGTGATGACTGATACCCATCGCGGTCACATACTCGAAGCGCTGGACAGAAATCAACTGAACTTGGGCATCTTATTGACTTATCCAGATCATCCCCAGTTTTCCACTTCTTTCCAGTGCATACCTATTTACAGGGATGAGATCGTCATGGGGGTCAGCAAACGGCACCCGCTTGCAACCAAACGGTCGATTTCTCTGGGGAAAATGCGGGAATTTCCATTTATTCTGCCGTCGAAGAATGGTTTCTTACGGGGGGTGATTGATAAGGCCTTCGAGAACTCAGGTGTGGTTCCGAAAATTTTAATGGAACTGGATAATCAGGAGGCCATGGTGAGAATGATCGAAGTGGAGAGCGGCATTGCATTTCTGTGCAAGTTTCGGGCAGTGACTGATAAGATTCACTTCTTCAGTTTTCCCGGCCAACCGATCTATGTTGACGTCGTGATCGTTTACCCGAAAACCGAGTTTCTGCCCCGCGCCATAACGGAATTCATCCGAATTTGTCAGGAAGAAGGCAACTATATCAAGTTCCAAGTCGCCGGAAGTCGCAAAGCCGCTTCCGGGAATTTGAAAGGGAAAACCTATCCTCTGCGGGAGGTAGAGCCAGAGAAGAGCTCCGCAAGAGTGGCAAATGGGTGATTAGATGTTTCATAACCGTCTTCTCGGCATGAATTTCTTGGGCATCAGGCAGCGCATGGAGTAGAGGCTTGCCTGCACCTGGCCGGGTCGGACATGCCCAGCAATGCCAACCAGTAAATAGGCCTCATGCTTGCTCATGCCGGTTAGTTCCTCCATCCACAAGATCATGTCCCGCAACGCCAGGCGTAAAGCCTCCTCTAAGGGGCAGGCAACCGCAACGGTCACCAGCATGTCCGGTGTCTCAATGCGTGGCCATGACATGACTGGGCTTTTTCCCTTGATTGCATCACAGGTTAGGGTGATCACACTTCGCATCTCGACCTCGCTGACTTCACCGTCGCCCTGTATGGCATGACAATCCCCAAGTCCAAGCAACGCACCTTCGACAGTGATTGGCAGGAAGATGGTACTCCCTGCGCACACCTCTTCGGCGTCGAGGTTACCACCGTGGGGCCCCATACCGGCGGAAAAGATTGCCTCTACTGCGGGCGTGGTACCAATGGTGCCAATCATGGGTCGAACTGGGATTTGAATCTCGTCGCTGAAGATAACTTTGCCATCAGAAATCTCGCGCAGCACCGTGCTTGGTTTGTCGAAGAAATCCTCCAGGTGAAACAGCCACGGCCAGTAACCCTGATAGCCCAGCCTGTTACACTCCTGGGCATGGATGTGGACGGCTAGGGTGTCACCCGGCTGGGCGCCTTCGACATAGATTGGGCCCGTGACAGGATTGCTGTAGTAGCCCCGTCGCCGCATGGCCTGCAAGAATTCAGGCGTAGTGGTCTCTGGCGTTCGTGTGCGACCACCTCTCGAATCCTCCGTTTCAACGCTGAACACCTCGCCCGGCTTGACGTAGGCTACTGGTGGCAGACGGCGGTCGAACACATAAGTTATCTTGTCTCGAGTAATGCGCTGCATTCTCCACCAATCCAAATTCAGATTAAAGTCGTATGTGTCGTTTGTCCCCTCATGCCTTAGGCCTAAGCCTCAGCTTTGTTCGGCTCATCCCTGAGACCCTTCTCCGGTCCAGTGGGAGGTAGTGGTACTTGGCATCCAACCATTCTTTAAGCTGGTCGCAGTAATGCGGACTACCAGGGTGGCCACTCTCGCCAGCTGCATCAACTGCCCAAAGGCCGGCTGTTTCGTTGAAGTCAACGATCATCCGGTAGTTCGCTCCCATGGACGCACCCCAGTTCGGATCATGGCCGGTGTTGCAAACAGTAACTCCGTTTCCCCGCACAGGAACCCCACCTCGGTCGAGTAGCAGTGATAGCTCTCCCCTTCCAGACAAGATATGCCTGAGATTGATCTTGTGAAGGTTGCCCCAGGACCACCGGGACATATCTGGTCCAAGCCTCCGGGAAAGATCATCCAGTGCGGCGTCCCATGCCCTTAATATCGCTAACGGTCGACTGACTTTCTGGAACCACCCTAGACTGTCCTTCGCAAGTAGTTCTGAAGCCAACCCGCCAATGGCCCCCGACACCAGTGCTGCGACCTCACCGGTGAAGCGTTCGTTTGCGATTGCCTGGCTCCACTGGGTGAAGAAGCCCTCGAAGATCGAAGCGCCGACTCGGTCGGTCTCCATCCGGCAATCCCACATCCGCAAATGTTCAATGGCCTGCCTCCTGCGATCATTGGAATCGCCATCGAGCGCCTCAAGAAGCTTGGGTACGCATTTCATCGCGCGCAGTGAGAGAACATCCTGCTGCATCCGTACGAAGTCCTGTCTTGAAAGTTTTTCCTTTTCCTCGATCATCTGCCTAATACGGCGCGCGCGATGACCGCTGCTCCAGGTGCCCGACAAGGGGTAGGGGTAGTCGTCCCCGGCCGGCCGGTTGTTAGCGGTCGCTATCCAACCCCGGTCAGGATCGACAAGATTGGGCATACCTTCAAAAGGGATCAGGCCGGCCCATTGGTGCTCCGGATCCCAACCCGGCCGGTAACCCCTTTCCCAAACGTTCCGGACCGGAATCTGTCCTATCGACTGGTAGCCGATATGGTCGTTAACGTCCGCAAACACCGCGCTCCACGTTGGAAATTGCCACCCCTTGAGTGCGTTTTTAAACTCATCGGCGGAGTCCGCAGAGTTCATCCGCTGCATTGCAGGGAGCCAACCTGAAGGGAAAGCACCGAGCCACTTCAATGAAACTGGATCAGTGTTTCGAGCCGCAGCTGGTAAGACATCGTCAACAATGGGACCGTTTCGAGAGAAGCATATCCTTTTACGAATCGTTTCTTCGCCCCTAATCCTGATCTCTTCGATAATTTCCTTTGCAGGCTCCCACTCACCGTCATACAAGAAGTGACCAGGGTGGTCTGGGTTGATTTTCTCCTGGTACAAATCACGCAGTGAACAGATATTATTTGTAATTCCCCAGGCCACATGCTCGTTACGGCCGAATATGATCGCCGGTATGCCCACGTAAGTCATCCCAGCCACGTTGAACGAGCGACCTTGGAGGTGGACCTCGTACCAGCAGGACACTGAAGCGAATGCTATATGAGGATCGCTCGCTAACATCGGCAATCCAGTCATACTTCGCATCCCAGAAATTACCCAGTTGTTACTGCCCTGGCCCTCATTCGGGTCACCGACGGTGGCCCCCACTTTCGTCGGGTGCATGCGTCCTGACGCGTACGAGCCAATCGGTAGGATCGCTTCTTCGTCTGCCTCACCTTGTAGGAACGCCTCATATAGGCTGCCATTACCC
>QHZQ01000445.1:3698-5768 GCA_003224725.1 Acidobacteriota bacterium
AGCAGGTCAAACTCGATGGGCGGCAGATCACAGCTCTCCTCGATCACCGCGTTGACACCGCTTGAAAAGGCGTTCAGCAGCTTCCGGGTTTCTGCTGGAAGAGTTGCTTCCTCGGCTGCTGCCATGCGATGGATACCCACCGTTCGGACCAGGGTGTCGGACTCCAAACCCTCTGGGCCAAGGACCTCCGATAGACGGCCCGTAGCCCTGCGACGTAGATAGTCAAGTTGAAACAGTCGATCCTGGGCCATGGCGTAACCAAACCCGAAGAACAGGTCGTCGTCAGTGCCAGCGAAGATATGCGGGATGCCCCATTCATCACGCTCAATTTCAACTAGGCCAGTGACGCCGACTCGGCGGGGACCGGTCATATCAGGCACCCTCACTGTAACTTCAGACTTCCACCAAGAGTTAAAGTCCTCGCGGGAAATGCCTGCCACATGGCATACTGCGTCGATGGTTTCTGCAGCTCCCAGTCTCCGCAGCATTTCTCTTGTCGTCAACCTCACGGATTTCTCCTGTGTCATCTCAGCACGCCCATCGCCAAACGAAGCTTAGTTAATAAGGGTCAGAGGGATCGCGTCAACTAGAATTCTGAGACAGTGCTCTTCTAATTCTGATACATTTGATCGGAGATTCACAATGCGGCCTGCAACCGCAAGACTGGCCACAGAGAACACAGCGCGGCCAAGGGTGAAAAGGTCTTATTGCGAAAGAGCACGGCTTACCACGGTTGCTTGGTGTGCCCTCCAGAACAAGCTCCCCACCCCCGTTTTTTAGGTACGAAGTCGCGGGCAAGCAAATTATTCGTGGATGCCAGTTGAAAACAGCATTAGACTCCTAGCAACTCTCTGTCACTGGGCAGGGGCGCTTTATCAGGATCCGGACGATGATGGATTATAATGGATTTGGGTCAAAAAATTCGGTTCGGCCGACAAATTGGGCTGTAAACACGTGGATATTTTGCTGACCCAAATAAGTCACACCTAACAAACCTCCGAAAATGGCGAAGATTAGAATCTGCGTTTTACGATGGCTGATCTTGCTGTTTTGCTTGTTCATCGCTCCTGCCCACGGCCAGAATGGTCAATCACAAGGACAGGGGTCGGACCGGGCTCGGCAAGAGAAGATCCTTCGCGAAGCGGCTTCCCGGTCCCTGAATTCTCTGGGAGTCTTCTATTATGAAGACCGGCAGTATGCGAAGGCAATTCGAATTCTGGAAGATGCTCTAAAATACGACTCGACCAGCGAAAACATTCGAATCAATCTGGCCATGGTATATTTGCAGCAAGGTGAGTTCGAAAAGATCATTGAGACTCTCGCTTCTTCCTTCAAAATCAGTCAACCAGACCAACGATCCCTGACAGCTCTCGCGGTCGCCTATTTCGCCCTTGGAAACTACGACCAGGCAATTCCCTACTACGAAAAGCTGGCGGAAAGAGACCCGAAGGACCTGCTGCTGCGTTTGACACTCGCAGGGGCCTACAAACTGAGTGGAAATGAGGCTGAGAAGGAAAAATTGTTAAAGCAATTACCGAATGACGAGCTTACACGTGCTCAATATCACATCATTTTGGCTGACGCGCACCGTAGCTGGACAAGAGTGCCTGAGGCGGTGGCCGAATATGAGAAGGCCCTGTCCTTGGCTCCCAAGTTGTCAGGCGTCAATTTTTGGCTTGGCGTGTTGTATAGCGATCTTCATTCTTACGTGAAGGCCGCCGAGGCTTTCCAGCGAGAGTTACAGATCAACCCGCAAAGTGCCGACGCCAGTTATTCTCTTGGGGCCTATTTCCTGAGTTACGGCGCTGATGTTGATCAGGCGCAGCACTACTTCCAGAAAACCTTGCAACTCAGCCCCAATCATTCAGGCGGCTATCTTGGTTTGATTAAAGTCCAGCTAATTCTGGGAAAGCCTGCCCAGGCCCTGGAATGGGCTCAGAGAGCTGAAGAGAAAGGAGCTACTGGTGAGGAATTCCATTATCTTAAGTCGCGCGCTCTGAATTTACTGGGGAAGAAACAATTGGCTGAAAGGGAACTCAAGATCTATGAGGAGATGAAGAACAACCAAAA
>QHZQ01000441.1 GCA_003224725.1 Acidobacteriota bacterium
CGGAGCGGGTCATGCGGAAGGGCATAGAATCGCCAGTAATCGGCGCCCGTCATCGTTTCGGCAGCCAGCATGGCATTGATGATGGCTTCCTCGGTTGCCTCCACAGTCGCCGTGAACAGCGGGTCCATCGCTCCCGAGGCCAGTCGCCGCACCATCGCCGGGGACCCTGCGCCTCCGCGGCCGCTGTTGCCCAAGTCTGCGCCACGATTGGCGGTAGAGAAGGCGATGAAGATGTCCCCGGAGCCGTTGCCATGTGACGAACCCATCCGGCCCATGCCAAGACTCACTCGACGCACAAGGCGCTTCAGCTGGTCGGGCGTCAAGGGAGCATTGGTCGCGATCGTAACGATGATCGAGCCGCGCTCCGGCTCCTCAAGTGCGGCTTGTTGCCGGAGCGGCGGGTCGCAAATGGGCAGCGGTGTCCCGTCGGTTGCAAGGAGCGGCGGGTCAATCTTCTGTGCAGCGCACGGCTCGTAACCCACAATCTCCCGCCCGACCGGAATGCCCGCGATGCGGAGCTGCGAGCGTGTTCCGTAGTTGCACTGAACGAGCACGCCCAGCGTAAATCCGCCCTCCTCCGCTGCGAGCTTTCGTGACGCGGTGCCAGTGCCACCCTTGAAACCGTGGCAGACCATGCCGGTCCCGCCCCCGACGTTTCCTTCATCGATCCGACCGCCATGAGCCGATTCCAATGCTCTGACGGCGTCCTCGGCCTTCACGTGAAGCCCCTTCATGTCGTTGAGGCGGCCGTCGGAGGTCTCCGCCACCACCGGATACCAGAACGGACCGGCGGCGCCCTGCTTCACCATCCAGGCCACGACTGCGTCACGCACCGTCCCCACGCTCAGAGTGTTGGTGATCATAATGGGAGTCTCGAGGACGCCTGTTTCCTCGATCCAATGGGTGCCGGTCATGTCGCCGTTGCCGTTTGCCGCATAGAACGCCGCAAACACCGGCTCCAACGTTCTGCGACCACGGGGAAGAATGGCCGTAACCCCGGTACGGACGGGCCCGTTTCCGACAACTCGCTTTCCCTCGCCGGAGATGAGTGTCGCGTAGCCCACTTCGACACCTTCAACATCCGTGATGGCATTGAACGGGCCAGGCCGGCCGTCGAGAGGGATTCCCAGGTCTCGGGCCCGGGCTTTCGTCTGGCCGGCGGAGTCAGGGGACAAGACAGGAGAAAAGAGCACGGCCACAAGGCATAAAGAGCGGGCGCATGCAATTCTGATTCGCATCGATGCACTCCTCTTACCGTACCACGCTGCCGGACGGCCTCGGGGTCAGAGGCCGTCGTAAAGCAACGAAGCGTCTCTTTCCCCGAAGGGGATTCATCAGCCCCGGGGTTGTGGCGAAGCTGAATACCCTGGGGACAGCCGGGAAGCCCCTTCCCATTCCCTGAAGGGAATCCAACTAGGCAAGGGCTTCGCCCTTGATATTCCTGGCTTGGGTAACCACGATTAACGCGTCTTTTGCGGTAATCGTCGGCAGTCCGCGACGAAAAGCCCACGGTCAGCAAAAGCTGCTGACCGTCGCTACCAAAACGAGAACAAAATTCTCGTAACGTGGCGCATAACGGTCTAATCGGCGTGTTCATCCCCTTCAGGGATGGGGGAATCGAGCCGGACCTCTTCCCAGGGTAGTGCGTTGCCGCACAACCCTGGGCTGGTGAATTAATCCCCTTCGGGGAATAACAAATGGCCAAACTGCAATGTGCAGTAAGTACCTAAGAATTTTCAGCCGACTCGCGCAGCTTACATCGAGCGGTCCCTACTTACGGACCACTGTTCCAAAAACCGTGCCTGATGCTGGATGAACAAGTCGAACTGTTCCGCTATGATCTTCAAAGATCAGAAGCTCATTGCCCATAGCGCCCCGGCATGACCCAAATGATTGCGGAATAGAACTGTTTGCATCGGCATAGACAGGAAGCAGTTTATGTTGACCTGTATACAGCCCGGCAATAAATCCCAGGAAAAGTAGGAAGACTGGAAGCAGAAATCTTCGTGTCATGTTGAGACCTCCAAGGTGGAATAATCGATCGGTGGTGCCATGGCTCAATCAGGTCTAACTGCCGGCTCAGCCGCCCAGGCCAGTAACACAAGGGTCATTGTACACGTATCTTAGATTTTTCTTGAGAGATTTAGACCGCTTAATCATGGTCAGCCCTTAACAGGAATCACCCTTTATTTTTATTTAGGTGCTGAATCCCTGTAACCCTCACCTCACCTTTCCAAGGAACCTAAAAGAAACATAAAAGGAGTAGTATCGCTTCTATCATAGCTCCATCGCCCCAGGCCCCGTCAAAGTCCCGTAACTCAATTGCGTTGAGGCACAGCCCTTGCTGACGCGCGGGCTACTGACTTGCGCCTCGGCCTGTTCAGTAGCCCGACCGTGAGGGAGGGCAAGGACTTTGACGGGACCCTGTCCACCGCCCCAAGCCCGATGGATGCCAGCCTTGGCGAGGCACGGGCGTCTCTTGTGGAACAATTCCCCAGGTTCAAGACTTCCAGTCAGATCAGATGAATTGGAAAAAACCAGCACAATCGAGCGGCGAAGTTGCTACAATTGACAGAGCGATGAAATTGCTTTCCCATTAGATTGAGGCGATCTCCATGAGCCGGGCAGCAACCATGAAAGCCGTTTTGATCTTCACGGGATTTGTGTTGACAGTTTCAGACGGAATGTTGCTCCAAACCCACGCGAAAGTTTATCGCGTCAGGACCGAGACCGCTCGCGATCAAAAGACAGGTGCCAGCCAGCGGTCAGCCGCCCGCACTAAGAGTCAGGACATAACCAAGAGTCTGACAATGCAACAGGAACGCGCTTTGCAAATTCTTGCTCAACTGTCAGAGACGATAGGATCCTGGAAGCCCGTGGAGTGGACGGTCCGGGTACAAGCACGCATTGCGGATCTGCTCTGGAATTATGACGAAGACCGGGCGCGCCGTGACTTGGAAGAGATCTTTCATTCGGTTGATTCTGTCCTACCTGCTCCCGGACGGGATAAGGACTCGTCTGCGAGTCGCCTGCCGGCAAGATTTTTGCGCTCTGAGGTGCTGGGTCTGATATCAGGGCACGATCCGGATATGGCTGAGAGGTTGATCAAATCGTTGGAGACAGACACGGCTACTTCCTTCACGGCGGCGTCGATCAAAAAAGAGAAAGCCTGCCTGACCCTGCAGATGGCTGCGGCTCTGGTCGACACCGATCCTTCGAGGGCCGCTGACCTGGTCAACAGTAGCCTCAGCATTGGTCTTACCTCCTGGTTTGTCCCGACGCTTCAGGCCATCAGACGCAAGAACCCGGCGCTGGCTGACGAGATTTTTGCCAGGGCGCTTTCGCTGGCTCAAGAGGACACGGAGCATTCCAACAAAAACATGGGTTTGCTGGCAGCCAGCCTTTTTCCCGAGGCTTCGGGAGGGATGCTGATTACGGCTGGCGCGGAAGAAGACGAGGATCGCGTTGACATTGGTTTTGATCTAAGGTCTTCTCCAGCAGGGCCGGTAGCCGGTCCGGTAGTTACCCAGCGATTTCTCAATTTCGTCTACACAACTTTCATGCAGACCCAGGTTCCGACAGATCCTGCCGGAGCCGAGGCAGAGCGTGGCATGATGCAGGTTCTCGAGAACTCCATGACCGTTCACAAGCTATTGCCGCTGTTTGAGCAGCATTTACACGACAAGAGCGCAATGCTTCGTGCCCATTTAAGTGAAATTGGAAAGAATTTCAAATTTGACG
>QHZQ01000446.1:0-3726 GCA_003224725.1 Acidobacteriota bacterium
AATCGGAATGTGCTTTCCGTTATGAGAGTAATAAAGGAGATTGCCCTCCTTAAGGAGGGCACTGATGCAAACGGTTTTGATCCCACAGAGACGTTCGGTGAGAAGGAAGTCTGGCAGGGTCTTCTGTTGGAGCGGATCAATCTCCATCAAGATGACATTCTCCGGAGACACGTCGCCCAAAATCGCCTTGCGCAGGAGCCGGTAGTAAGTCTCGATCCCCAGGCCCCCGAGGAGAAATTCTAAATTCGAGTCCAACCCGTACACGTCCAGGTAATGGCGCGCCAGTGCCGGCTGATAAGCATACAGAGATGGGAACCCCTGGATTTCTACGAGCCGTGGCTGTAACTGGCCGGCCTCATCACGCACGAGGCCAAAATCGACCTGGACAAAGAGTGGACGGGGTGTCTCGTTCGGGACTTTGAACTCAAATGGGATTGCCTCTCCTGAAGCGGCCAGGTATTTCCGGTCGTTCATCAACTGCTGGACCAATTCCTGACCATAGGTGGCCATCTGATCCAGAAGCACCTTAGGGAAGAAACAGGGAGTCTCGCAATTGCGGAACTTGATGTGAGCGCCGCAATGCTGATCCATCTGCTGCAAAAAGAGGCGGTATTTTTCAGGTGTGAAGTTTAGGTTGAAATGCTTTCTCAGGTGAGGAATCATTTTTGGCTGTCGAACATGGGGTGAGATAAGCTCAGCCTACGAGGTCAGTCATCGGAATGAGGAAAAACCCTGGCCTTGAAGGGGCGTGAGAGTCTTTCCTGAATTCTTTTGCCCTGTCTACCCCATCGTTACATCGGTTTCCCCGACTGGCGTCATGGGCTATCATGTAGCGAGGAACCTCAGACCGCCGAGGAGTGCGGTTCTATCGGGCACGGACCCCTCACCCGGCCTTCGGCCACCCTCTCCCATTGGGAGAGGCATGGGAGCTTTGAGAAAGCTCCCTGGGTGAGGGGACGGCAGCTTAACAAATTTGACCGAAGTTTGAACTTCTTCGCCACCAAGGAACCGTAACGCTCTCTTTGGCTGAGAACCTCGGCGGATAGTTTGTCACTTTGAGGTTAATCCATCCCGTCGGCGTGCACCAAAAACTTCAGACTTCCAACAAGAACTCTCCTGCCCGCATAATCTGACAATCGTCCGCCCAGATATCAAAGTGCCTCCCCACTACGTCGATGTGGGTTGAAGAATACCAGTCTGCTCCCGTGTGCTCAGCGTAAGGATTACCGAAGGCAATATGGACGCCGGGAATCTTCTCGTCTTGTAAGATGTGTCCAATGACGTCGCGAATTTCAATATTGGTTCCGATGGCAAATTCGCCTACCCGGTCACTATTCTCATCCGTATGGGTATAACGCCAAAACTCCTCCTCGAGCTGATGGTTGGTGCTGGACGCTTCTTTGAGTCGATTCCCCTGCACTCGAATCGTCAGAGGCTCATATTGCAGATCACCAAACTTGTCACACAGATAATCTCCAACCACTCCATCGATGACAAAGGTCCCATCCACTTGCTCCGGGGTTGTAAACACCTCGCCTCCTGGCAGGTTACTCCATTTATTGGGGCTGATGATGCCACTGGTCTTGATCCAGCGGTACCTTTCATTGAATTCAGCACTAAGATTGGTGCCTGCTGGTGTCTTGGCCCGGATGGTCTGGGCCGCACTTACTATTTCCCATACTCGGGTGCTGATCTTGTCAACTTTCACGAAGTCGGCTCGCATCCCCTCCCGCATGATTTGGGCATTGATATTCACCATGTGAGCATGACGGATTTTTCGACGCGTAACCATTTCGGTCATTTGCATCCGCGAGCGTAACTCGTTGGGCTGCGCATGGACAGCAAACACACTGACCTGGCTGGTTTCCAGATCCTCCAATATCTCCCGAGGAATCGATTGGAGCGGCTGTGTTGCCAGCTCTTCAAGCACCCAGATCCGGTAACGGCAACCCAGGGACTCCAGTTCGTTGACGATACTGGCAGCGATCTCCTTGGAAACGTTATCGGTGATCAGGGTGACTTTTTCGCTAGGCTTTATTTTGAGACACACCTGGACCGCGTTGCGAGCTCCCGGAGAAAGCTCCGGATCAAAGCAAATATCTTTCAACATCTGGTTCATCGTGTCGCCTTGATGGCCCCGGAATCGGAATTGAAGAGGCCCACTTCGGTCTCCTGGATGATGTAATCCACGACTTTTTTTAAATCACCGGTTTCTTCAAAGACCCGCAGTTGCCGGTCGGCGCCCGATCCCATTTCCAGCATGCGATGAATGTAACTGAGTTCTTCCTTGGAGTCCAAGTCGTCCACCACGTCTTCCACAAAGTCCAGGTACTCGTGCATCAGGTCGCGCCAGGGCACTTCCACCTGCTTTCCAAAGTCAATCAGCTTTCCGTCCATTCCATATCGGGCAGCCCGCCATTTGTTTTCCATAATCAGCGCCCGGCGGTAGAGACGAAACCCTTGATTGGCAGAAAACAATTTGTACAGCTTGGCTACCGTAGCCTGGATTAGAGCTGCGATGGCCATGGTTTCGTCTACCCGCATGGGGATATCACAGACACGGAACTCCAGCGTGTTGAAAAAGGGATGAGGGCGAATATCCCAATAGATCTTTTTGGCGTTATCGATACAGTGAGTCTTGACCAGCAGGTTGATAAAGCTTTCATACTCCCCCCAGCTTGGGAAATAGTCGGGAATGTTGGTGCGGGGAAATTTGTCAAATACTTTGCACCGGTAGGATTTCAAGCCCGTGTTCATGCCACGCCAAAATGGGGAATTGGTCGAGAGGGCCAGAAGGTGAGGCAGAAAATAACGCGCCGCATTCATGAGGTGAATGGCCGTCTCATGCTCTTCAATGCCAATATGGACATGCAATCCAAAAATGAGATTGGCGCGGGCTACTAACTGCAAGTCTTCAACGATCGTCTTATAGCGCGGGTCAGGATGGATCTCCTGAGAACGCCAATCGGCGAAGGGATGAGTGGCAGCCGCAGCCAGCCGCAGCCCGTTTGCTTTAGCCAGTGTCGTCATCTCGCGGCGAACCTGTTTAACTTCCTCTTTGGCTTCTTTGATGTTCTGGCAGACGCCCGTTCCCATTTCGACCACCGACTGATGCATCTCCGGCTTGACCCGTTCTTTCATAAGGCGGTTGCCTTTCTCGATTATCTGGGTCTGGATGTGGGAGCGCAGGTCACGGCTGATCGGATCGATGGTTTGATACTCTTCTTCAATGCCTATGGTGAAGCAGGGCTTCATGGGTCCCCCTTTTGTCAATGGCTCATGCTTACCTGCGTCGGCAGCGATGAAACGCGCTACGTGAAGCGTGATGCGTGAGAACCTTTTTCGTGCCTCACACCTCCCGGGATTTGGCTTTTTCTGCCTTCTCCGAATCCAAGAACGATGACCACCGATACTCTTTGACTGGGCTCTCATCGCTTAAAGCTTTTCCAATGGCCAACTCGGCAACAGCATTGACCACCCATTCAAAGTTCTCAGGACCGACGGAATGATAGTCCGCGTCGGGAGCCGGGTTCAAGAAATCAATGGCGTAAGGGACTCCGCCCTGCACCGCAAACTCTACCGTGTTGAGCTCATAGCCAAGGGCCCGGCAGAGCTTCAGGGAGTCCTTGACCATACGCTCATATAGCTGGGGAGCAATAGGGGCAGGGTTTTTCACATAGCGTTGTTCGTGGGGCAGTCTTGGATCATACCACATCACATGGACCT
>QHZQ01000446.1:3807-4152 GCA_003224725.1 Acidobacteriota bacterium
AGTGAACTTTGTATACATTTTTCCACCCACCGCCGCTAAAGGGCTTCAGGAAGGCCGGAAATCCCACGTAACCGAAAATCTCCTCCCAATTGAGGGGATATTTTAAGTTTCGCATGGACTGGGCAGACGTCCCCGGGGGATGCTGCTTATGAGGCAGGACCACGGTGCGCGGCACCGCGACCCCGAGCTTCGTTGCCAGCGCATAATTGAAGAACTTGTCGTCTGCCCCCCACCAAAACGGGTTGTTAATCACCAGGCTCCCGTTGAGCACCGCGTTCTTAAGAAAGGCTCGGTAAAAGGAAATGTCATGCGAAATTCGATCAATGATGACACGGTAGCCGCTCG
>QHZQ01000447.1 GCA_003224725.1 Acidobacteriota bacterium
GCAAGATAGACTCAAAACTTAGCCGGCAAATGTGGCAAAGGCCGTTGCCAGGGGGCTAGGGAAAAACCAAATAGAGTTCACCAGTGAAAAGCATCTGTGTCAGGCCAGCCTGGCTAATCCATTGAACAGACTGAATCGCCATTGCGGCGGGGTGTGGAGACACTTTTGGTATTCAATCCTGGGGCCGCGGGCGGGAGCACCGTCCCCCGCTTGCCCCAGGTTATCTCCGGCTGTCCCTGTCTTTTGGCCTTTAGCTGATGAATAGATAAGGTTTTCGAACGGGCTGAAAAATGCACTTAGATGAGGCAGAGAGATTCTAACCTTTAGCAGCCTCGAGTATGTGTGGTGGAGGAGTCTTTAAGTCCCAGACAAGATGGAAGAGAGACAACAGTCGCAAGATATAGTAAGAGATGTCCAACTCCCACCAGAAGAAGCCCTGATTGACGGACGTGGAATAATAATGATGATTGTTATGCCAGCCCTCGCCCATGGTCAACAGAGCCAACAACAGACTATTGCGGCTGGTGTCGGTAGTTTCATAACGCCGCTTTCCAAACATGTGGCACAAAGAGTTAATAACGAAGGTGCTGTGATATAGCAGGACGGTGCTAATGAAGAATCCCCACACCAGTCCTTGATATCCGGCCAAAAGAAAGCATCCCACAGCCAGCGCGATCCCGGGCATGACATGAAAACGGTTAAGCCAGCGAAGTTCCGGATACTGGGCAAAATCTTTAATCCCCCTCCAATTCGTCTCTTTATATTTGCTGCACAGAATCCATCCCACATGTGACCACCAGAATCCCAGGCGCTTAGGAGAGTGAACATCTTCCCCTTGATCTGAATGCTGATGATGATGGCGATGATGCGAGGCCCACCAGAGTGGCCCCTTCTGAACGGCTGAACATCCAATCCAGGCCAAGACGAATTGAAACAGTCGACTGGTTCGATACGTTTTGTGGGCAAAGTAGCGATGGTATCCGGCCGTGATACCAAACATGCGAATCACGTGAAGAGAAATGCAAAGCCCAAGCGCCCCCCAAGAAACACCTGTAAAGATTGCGGCAAAACAAACCAGGTGAACTGCAAAAAAAGGTAAACTTTCAAGTAGCTGGATGGCATTCGCTGAACCCGCTTGGGGCCCTATGGCGGTAATACTCTTGTTCATGAATTCCTCAACCACTTTCCGTTTGATAAATCCGAATTAGGAGCCAGGACATATCCCCCATCCACTTGAAAATATCACCGGTCTCTCTTCCCCTCCGGACAAATCTCGTCGATCCTTATTATTAGTAGCCTATTCCAACCGGAATTTCGAACTGCATAGCACAGGGCTAGGCGTCCAAAAAGACAATCGCAACAATTTTCTTCCACGGAATGTACTGCCTGTACTTCAAAGCAGTTGGGTGCCTATTCACGATGAGGTAGTCTGCACTTGAGATGTCCAAGGTATCACTCCCTTGACCCACGGCCGGTTGCATTTTGGATGGCTGGCCGTATCCTTGGATTAAATTTGTGGCACCGAAGTGAATCTCGACCGATCTATCCTTTTTGTCGTTCAATATGTAAACAGATTGACTTCCATTAACATTAAGCCGCCTCATGTTCTCCTTGATCATCTTTTCCCAAATCAGTTTCTCCCCCCCGTCACTCCTGTCGCTCATGATGTGATCTCCTTGAAGAATTACCTTCGGATGGCCTTCTCGTCTCCCAGGATTTCCAGACAAGTCTCTTTGACTTGAATAGAGGCCGCCCATTTGGTCTTGAAGCTACCCCGATCCTTCGCATGTCATAGCAAGCTTCTCGAGGCTTGTCCTGGCTCGTTTATTCTTGTACAAGGCTTCATCTGCTTCAGCCATCAGATCATTAATAGTCATGCCGCTCTTAGGATTGAAGCGCGTCATTGCTAGGCAAAAGGAGAGCTGGTAGCTACAATTTCTTTGTGCGTTGGTTTTTTTTAAGTGCTCTTTTAAACGAGCAGAAATAATCTCAGCACTTTCAAGAAAGGAATCGATCGTAAAAAACCATGAACCCTGCCTTCACCCTCTTCCTGGTCTTCAAGCAGTTCGCCGAGAGGCGCCCATCCAGTACAGCATAAGCACAATGACCGCACCGGTGAATGAAGCCAGAAAACCAAGAGCCTCACCTTCACCATACCATCCCAGCCTGGGACCGAGGATGCCCATCGTGAAGGCACCTCCGATTCCAAGTACCATCGTCGAGATGACACTACCAGGGTCTCTTTTAGGCATTATTAATGTGGCGAGAGCCCCAACACCCAGACCAATTAGAATCGTGCAGATACGTAACGTCAATGACATTGTCTTTCCTTTTCAGAGATAAGTTTAGAACTGCTACTGCGTTAGAATTGCGCTTTCGCTAGCTTCGGCTATAACCAAGCGAACGGCAGATTCCACTTTTCGTCACTTCGTGCCCCTTATTGATTCTTGGCGGAAACCAGAGTCATCCCCTGGTCAGATCCAGATCGAACCACACAAGGTCCCTGCATGGAGAACCTGGCTGGCATGGCTTCTGCGCCTTAAGGGCGAAAGTTCGCTTTGTTCACTGGCCTGGCCTTCTCTTGGGCAGCGCGATTCTCCTCCTCTTGCTTCCTTTGACGTTCAATTTCTCGTTGGGGAGCCTCTTGCTCGTCCAAGCGGATCGCTTCGCCGATAGCCGCCTGGGCCAAGGCATCCAGCCGTTTTGAAAAAACAAGCACTCCAAAAGTAGGCTGGTAGGAGGAACGGAAGAGGTTGAACGAGTAGTGGGAGTCTTCCCAACGTGCCATGACCTTCTCGCTGTCGTTATAGACATGGAACGAAGAGAAGAGGATGATCGTCGCAGCAGGCCTGGTGGCAGTTCCGTATATCGCTGAAATCGCTTCAACCATGTCCTCATCGGTCAGCCCCTGGGTCCTATACTGATCATAAGTGACCAACATTCGAAAAAGCTCGCCGTTGTAAAAGCTGAACAGGACCTCCTTAACCGGGTCCACTTCGGGCGAGGAGCCGAAAGAGCGCTGCGGCCGCCATTCCAACTCTTGAATCACCGCCGGACGTTGGTGGATCGCTCTCGCCTCAGACGGTTTCATATTTGCCTGTTTAGCTACCGCGAGCAGGTTCGTTCCAAATTGAAACTCCCGGTACTTGGAAAGGTCTTGCGAATAGGTCAAAGGCGCGGAAACCTGGGGGTGAAGCAAAAAGTTGAGAAAGCGTTGGGGTGGTAACTCCAATTCTTGGATCACCGGGGTCGGCTGAAGCGTTGCCTCAGACGACGGTTTCACATCTTGCGCACAAATCAAGGGCGCTGCCGAAAGCACGGCCCAAGAAATTGAAATTGCGAGGCTGCGACTGCTGATCATTTAATCCTCCTTTGGGACTTGATGCCTTACGATTTTACAAGACGCGTTCGGGCCGATTGGGTCAGCCCTGCTGCCCAGTCAGTTGGCTCGAACCATATGTTTTCCCTTGCCTGGACTCGGTACTGGTTCTTTTTGTTGTTTTGTTTTCCAGTCCCATTACCTTCCGCAATTCTCGAACGCGCTTCCGCTGAAGATTTTTTTTCTTTCGTTCTCGGCCAAACCTAGCTTTGTCGCCATTTCTTTCCGACACACGTTCCTCCTTTGATCGAACGTGACAGGTAAACCTCGTACCGTCTCTTGCGAGTAGGATTAGAGGCACTCTATTTTCATGCCATACCACCTCCTTATGGGAACGAATTT
>QHZQ01000448.1 GCA_003224725.1 Acidobacteriota bacterium
CATCGCGGGATTGATGCTGACCACCGAAGCGCTCATTGCTGAAATTCCGGAAGAGGAGAAGGCTCCTGCGAGTCCTCATCCCGGTGGCATGGGCGGCGGTATGTACTAATTCCCTACTCCGGAGATTTCAGAAAGTACTCTCCAAGGCCGCTTGCAACTCAGGCGGCCTTTTTTGCGACTAAAGGCCGTAGCACGTTTGCCCCAATCGCCTGTTCCTTAGAGACACAATCGTTGCTGGCCGACCGGAAGAAAACCCTTTCTCTCCAAAACACTCTCGTTCAAAATCTCCTCTTCGGCCTACGGGGTGCGAAAATGGAGGGGGTCTCTAAGGTTTTGTAACTCCCGGTAATAGTAGAGTGGAGTGGGTCGTTTTCCCTTGAACCTTAGCTTTTTTAGGAACTCGATTTCCTCCTCGATAGCATCGCCGCGGAGGGAAGCATCCTGCAAGAATTTTGTGAGCCCTGGCTCTTGGTTAAAAGTCGGCTCGGGTTCCCTTTCAACGAACTCAAATTTCTTAGGGCGCCCTGGGGCCACTCTCCGGTTTAAGACAATTTCCACGCCAAAAGTTGCGAGGTCGATGTCCCAGGATTCGATCAGGGGGTCTAAAAAGGCCACGCAGTTTTCAATCGACACGTCGAAGATATCCGTGTCCAGGAACTCGAGTATGGCGACCCGCATCTCTTCGTAGCTTCGGTTGCTGAGTCTGCCCACCAGGCGTACCCAGTTTTCACTTTCTAATTCTTCTTTGACGACTCTCTTGACCACGTCTAAGAGCTTCTGGGTGACCAGGCGCTCGAGTTCGCCGAAGGGCTGCCTCTCGAAAATCGCCCGTATTTGTTTCTGTTTGTCCTGTTTGCATTTGCGAAGAACCAACTCTCGAACTTCTCTAAACAACGGCGTGGGCGGGTCTGCCAATTTTCTTCTTAGTTCCTCGTGGCGCTGCAGGTCAGCCAGCTTCGCCAGCTCACCCTTCGGAAGCTTCAAAAATTGTCCCATCTTGTCATAAATGTCTGTTCGATTAGGCGCTGGGGGCGCTTTTTTTCGAGTCAGCAATTGCGAGATGTAGGACTCCGTAACTTGGGCGGCGCTTGCCAGGTCTCGCTGCTCGACACCCAATTCTTCCAGCCGATGCTTGATCACCAAAGAAACATCCACTCGATCTCCTCCCGCTATTAACTCACTTTGATTAATCTATTGAATATTCTCATATTTCACTTGACAAGTAAAGTGAATTCACTTAGCATGATTAACTAGATGAGTTGCCTACGGGCACTCCTCCAGGTTGCCTGAACTAAGTCGGGTTATCTGAAGTCACACTTCTTAGACAACAACCAAGGAGGTTGCCATGTTTGCTCGAACTGTGAACTTTCGTCTGAAACTCAATAGCGTTGTGGAGTTTACCCAGACCATCGAGAAAGAAGTGATTCCCTTGTTGAGAAAACAGGAAGGCTTCCAGGACGAAATTACGTTCGTCGCCGCAGGCGGAAGGGAAGCGGTGGGAATCAGCTTGTGGGATCAGAAAGAGAACGCGCAGGCTTACAACAACGGTACCTATCCAGAAGTGCTGAGAGCCTTGGCGAAAGTGGTTGAGGGAACTCCTCGAGTTCAAACCTCTGAGGTCTCCAACTCCACCTTCCACAAGATCCCGGCTCACGTCGCAGCCTGAACCGAAGAGGTCTTTTTCGTTCGGTGGGGGCGGCCACGTGCGCCCTTTGTCTGACCCGGCAAAGAGCAATCCAAATACAAGAAGAAACGAGGTTGGCAATGCTTACGAAAATCATGAAGTGGGCTTCCATTGCGGTGTTGCTCCTGGTGGGGCTACGCCTCGCCAAGAGTTACCAAGGATTATGGGAAATGGTGGTCTGTGTGTCTGCCCTCCTGGTTGTTGCGCAGGCGGTTCGCGCCGCAAAGTACTTCTGGGCGGCCGGATTTTTAGCCATTGTCGTGCTTTTCAATCCCGTCGTGCCCATTGTGCTTTCCGCGAAAATCCTTCTCTGGCTAAATTGGGTTTGCCTGGCGGCTTTTCTGGTTTCCTTAGCTGTGTTGAAGAGGTCACCGACACTCTCTATCCCGTCGATAACAAATCGGACACCAAGAAGCGAGGCGCTGTAAGGCCATAAGCGGGGCGGTTCCTGACCACCACGGCAAGTGCAATGGAGAGGCCAATGGCAAACAAGATTGGAAAGGGCAAGGGGGCGTTTTTGCCGAAATCGGCCGGGTTCGAAAGTGATCTCTATTCGAATGTCTGGAGATTGGTCCAGGATTTTGATGGTTTTGGACTGCATCGAAGAATCCGCGAAGCCGGACGGAGCTTCTGCTGTGTCGTTGGGCGGCCACAAACCTTGTGGTTGCTTTTTCTTTGTCTCGTTGTTGTGGTGGCAGGCGCATCGGCCCAGACTGGGGGCACGGTCCCAAGCGTGGAAACTATCGTTGCCCGTATGGCGCGGGCCCGGGCTGAGAATGAGGCCCGCCTTTGCGCCTATATTGTCACCCGCGACTACAAGCTATTTGGCAAAGAAAGAGATAAAACCAAGTCGCAGGTGATTGCCGATGTAACCTTCGTTCCCCCGGACTTGAAAAACTACGCCATCCAGCAGACCACCGGCACTGGACTGGGAGAAAGAATCGTTCGCCGAATGTTGGCGAGTGAAGCGGAAATTGCGAGAGATTACGTCTCAACTGATTTCTCGCCGAGCAATTATGCTTTCCGCTTTGTCCACGAGGAAGAGATCAGTGGCCAACGCTGCTACGTGCTGGAGCTGCTACCCAGGCGCAACGACAAGAATCTGCTCCGCGGGAAAATCTGGGTCGATGCCCACAGCTACTTGCTCCGCCGCACCGAGGGGGAGCCTGCGAAGACCCCGTCTTGGTGGCTGCGGGACGTGCGCATCGCGCTTTTCTATAGCGATGTCGGGGGAATGTGGCTGCAGACGGCTTTGGAAGCCACCGCCACGGTCCGGATACTCGGCCCCTACAGAATGGTTTCGCGCGACGTGAAATATAAGATCAGCGAACTCGTTGCTGCCAAGTGATTCGTGCGCAGGAGACTCAACCTGCCCAAGAGAAGGCCAGGCCAGTGAACAAAGCGAACTTTCGTCCCTAACTGGCAGGTGCTAACAAGGAGAAAAATGACGCTTCCGTTCGGTAGCGACTTAAACTTGATGTGAAAGGAGATTACAGCAATGAAAGTTAGACCCCTGCATGACCGCATTCTGCTCAAGCGGATCGAAGAGAAGGAAAGCGTTAAGGGTGGAATCATTATTCCCGACACCGCCAAAGAGAAGCCCCAGGAAGGTGTAGTGGTGGCCGTTGGCAATGGCAAGATTCTGGAAAATGGAACCAAGCTGACGCTGGAAGTCAAAGAGGGCGATCACGTTCTCTTTGGAAAGTATTCCGGAACCGAGATCAAGGTGGACGGTGAAGAATACCTCATCGTTCGTGAAGACGATGTCTTGGGAATTTTGGCGGAGTCCGCCAAATCAAAGGTTTCCAAGTAATTTTCCATTATACGAACTGTAACTCACTCATTTATTCCAGGAGGTTTAAATGGCAAAGCAAATCATTCAAGGAGAACAATCCCGACAGGCCATCCTCAGGGGCATTAATCAATTGGCGGATGCCGTGAGGATTACCCTGGGACCCAAGGGCCGGAATGTAGTTATCGACAAGAAGTTTGGTTCTCCCACCATCACGAAAGACGGCGTGACGGTGGCCAAGGAAATTGAATTAAAGGACGCGCTGGAGAACATGGGTGCTCAGATGCTGCGTGAAGTGGCTTCCAAAACCAGCGATGTCGCTGGTGATGGCACCACCACAGCCACAGTTCTGGCCCAGGCCATTTTCCGGGAAGGCGTCAAGACCGTTGCCGCAGGGGCCAATCCGATGGCATTGAAGCGTGGGATTGAGCGAGCCGTGGAACTGATCGTGGAAGAGATCAAGAGGGTGGCCAAGCCGGTTAAGGGAGACATGATCGCCCAGGTGGGTACCGTCTCGGCCAACGGCGATGCCACCATTGGCAATATAATCTCCGAAGCCATGAAGAAGGTTGGCAAGGACGGAGTCATCACGGTGGAAGAGGCCAAGACCATTGAAACGACTCTTGAAGTGGTGGAAGGCATGCAGTTCGACCGCGGTTATCTCTCCCCTTACTTCGTTACGGATCCGGAGCGCATGGAGTCGGTCCTGGAGAACGCCTTTATCCTGTTGCACGAGAAGAAAATCAGCTCCATGAAGGATCTGCTTCCCTTGCTCGAACAGATTGCCAAGACTGGGAAGCCGTTTCTCATTGTGGCGGAAGAAGTGGAAGGAGAGGCTCTCGCAACCCTGGTCGTCAATAAACTGCGTGG
>QHZQ01000449.1 GCA_003224725.1 Acidobacteriota bacterium
AGGAACCCGACCCTTGGCCGTCGGAGGTTGCTCGCTACGGGATCCAGCGGAGCAGTTTTCTCGGAATCCTGCTCGTTCTCTTACTCTTGCTCGACTTTTGAGATCCAATCGAGTAAGAGCACGAGCAGGAGCAAGCGTATGACTCTGGTATTCATTTGCGGCTCGTTTTGGGAAGCTGCGGATAAGGCGCGTCGTATCCCCGCGTTGCGTGCCAGATCACCCGGTTAAGAACTTCTTCATCTGCAGCGTCTGGCGACGAAAAATCCAGTTGCAGGGATTGCCTGGCCCAATAGCGAGCTTTTCCTTTGAGAGCCGAAAGAGCGGGATTCATTTCATCCAGAGGGATCTGGTTGGGCAGGCTCTTAAATGGAGCGGGGTTGAAGCTGTCGCTAAAGCAATTCGACATCGGTGTGGCGGCCAGATCAAATTGATTCATGGGAGGCAGCCCGAAGATTTGTTCGATGGTTCGCACCATGCTGATCTGGGTGTAGAAAGTGCTGTCAACACTGGCGCGCCGGGTGTAGGGGCTGATGACTTGGGCTACGGTGCGGTGGCCATCTACGTGGTCCACCCCGTCCTGAGCGTCGTCTTCCACCACAAAGATCACCGACTCTTTCCAGAACCGGCTCTGCGTGATAGCGTCCACGATTCGGCCTAAGGCCAGATCATTATCGGCTACCTGCGCCCGGGGTGTGGGAAAATCGGGACTCGTTCCCGCGGTATGATCACACGGTAAAAGCATCATGATCAGATTGGGAAGGTTTCCTTCCTTTTCAAATCGCCTGAACTCTTTGAGAAATTCATCGGCCCGTTGCTGGTCGCTGACTCTAAGAGGAAAGCCGGGAAAGGTGGCACAAAGATAGTGATTGAGAGGAACCACCTGGGACGAGGCTCTGATGTGAATCTGCCCGGCCTTACTCTGGCAGTCTTTGAAAATGTCTCTCCAGGTGGCGTTGGCTGGCGTGATTTGAGCCTGGACAAATTCTCCATAATTTCGAAAGGTCAATCCATGCCGCATCGCGTTGTCCCAGAGGAACCCAGAACTGGCATAAGCCAGGGGATCATCTCCGCTGAAGGGATAGCTGCGAGTGAATCCACCAAAGCCCTTTTCGATATAGTCTGTGACATTGGCTTCGGCCAGCCATTGATGACCATCCACGCTGACGGCACCGCTGCAATAAAAGTTATCCAATAGCACAAACTGTTCGGCCAGGGCATGCTGGTTGGGCGTGACCTCGCGCCCAAACTCAAGAAAATGCGGATCCCCGTTGCCTTTGGCGATGTCTCCAAAAACCTGGTCATAGGTCCGATTCTCTTTAATAATGTAAAAAACATACTTGAAGACGGAAGGTTCGCCAATCCTGGCTGGCACCGGAACAGGCTTGGCTTTAACATTTCCTCGGCCGAGTGAATTAAAGGCTTGCGGCATATTATTGTTTAGCTTTACTGCTTCCGTCCATTTGGCCAGTTGCTTAGCATTGGGCAGATCAATAATGGAAAGAGTTCCTAAGTATTCTTTGACTTGGTGCCCAGCGGCAGGATCAGCCGCATCCAGTGACCCCACTCCTTTCGTATTGGCCACCATCAGCTTCTTTCCTTCAGAATCCAGCAAAATCGCCCCTGGATACCACCCCGTGGGGATCACGCCTTCCAGCTTGCTTTCCGAAGCTTTCAAACTCTTGGCACTCCCTGACCCCAAAGCAATAACCGCGACTGCGTTGTTCCCGCCCAGCGCCGCATACAGCCTCTTGCCATCTGCATCCAGCGCCAGAGCGTTGGGAGCTGCTCCCAGAGGCAACTTACTGTCGACCTTGACCGAAATTTCCTCAACCACCTGGCGGGTGAGAGTGTCGATGGAACTGATCGTATCGCTGTTGGCATTGGCCACAAAAAGCCGCGTCCCGTCCTTGCTCAGACACATTCCGCAAGGATGGAGCCCTACCTCAATATTCTCCACAACTTTTTGCTCCTGCAAATCCACCACGGACACTGAACCCGTATTGGCGATACCAGTCTCTCTATCAACCACCACCTGGCTACCCGACGAATCCGCAGTCGTGTCACGACCTTCAGGCCTTCTTCCACCCCAGTTGCTGACGTAAAGCTTTCGACCGTCGCGGGAAGGAATAACGCTGTAGGGAACCATTTCCACCGGAATTTGACTTACAAACATCTTTTGCGAAAGATCGTAAATAGCCACACTGTTGTTCCTTGTCAATGCGATGAACAGATAGCGTCCGTTTGGACTCAAAGCTAAGCCACTTGGGACCGGTTCACCTCCAATCGCAGGGGCTGGGGCTTTTATGGTCTCCGACGGTCGCCCATTACCTTCGGAGTCCAAAGTGATGACATGAACGAGGTCTGTGTTGCTGGAACAATAAAGCATCTTTCCATCCAGACTAAATACTAACCCCGTATAAGAGCTCTTCAATCCTTCTGCTGTCACCGCCTGTCTAACTCTTTGGGTAGGTAAATCAATGAGTACGACTCCCCCACTGTTAAGAATCGCCAGGGTCTTGCCGTCCCGACTGAGTGCCATATCCACCGGCCGTCCCGGAAAAGAAATTTGCGTGCCGGCTGGCCGCAGGATTTGGTTGGAAGGCACCACCACACTTTGATCGGACTGGATCCCCACCCTGGAAAGAAGGAAACGAAAGGTTTCCTTGGTTTTGGACAACCCACTTTGACGGAAATTCAAATAGGTCAGGAAACAGACCCCCAGGAGAAACAGGACGGTATACGGCCTTAGGCTTCTTTGCTTATCATGACCACGTTTCAAGAGCTTCTCTCCCTGTAAATGTTTCCAAAGTCTACCATGCCAGTCCGGAATTTCCATGGGTTATCCTCAAACAAACGCGTCCTCATTTCGACCCAGTGACTCGCAGCGACCTAGGAGACACTGGAGCAAACGCACTTGGAACGCGGCTTCAAAGCGCCATCTCTCGAAATGTCCCCCTCACGGCCCGCTGGCGCTGGACCCGCATACATGCCCACGGTTTCCTCAAAAATCTCTTGATCTTGTTCTCTCTCGAGACTAGGATAGCAGTAATCGCCCATTCATATTTAGCTTAGCGGGTGGCAACTCGGTTCTGTCATCGGTTTGTCCCCAGGTGAGTGAAGTTAATAAGGGAACGCTTTATCCAGAAAAGGAGGACTTATGAAAAAGCCGTTTTGTACAGGCTATATCAGTTTCCTGCTGAGCCTGCTCTGCGTGCAGGTTCTCGCCCAGACGGCCGGACAAATCACGGGTGATGTGAAGGATCCATCTGGGGCAGTCATCTCGGGTGCCACTGTAATGGTTACCAGCCAGGCTACCGGTGCCGTGTGGACTACGGTATCCAACCAGGCCGGGGTTTACAGCTTCCCAACCTTACAGCCCGGCAGATATGACTTGCGTGTCGAAATGCCAGGCTTCCGTGCGGCAGTCCAGAACAACGTTGAGCTGCAGGTGCAGCAGATCGCTCGTCTCGATTTTAGCCTCCAGGTGGGAGAACTCGCCCAGGCAGTTGAAGTTTCGGGAAGGGAGGTACTCCTGAACACCGAAGATGCGACCGTTGGGACAGTGATCGAGAACAAGCGCATCACCGAACTTC
>QHZQ01000464.1:0-726 GCA_003224725.1 Acidobacteriota bacterium
ATTGCAGACGAAGAGGTCCGTGGCTCCATCATTATCGAAATCTCCGGTCGCGACCCCATAGCAAAAATCCAGTTGCGAGCCGGTGAGCCCGGCTTCCGACGTCACATCCTTAAATGTGCCGTTTCCCTGATTACGTAACAGACAGTTGTAGAAGGAGGGATTCTCCTTCCTGAGTTCCGGCAACCTGGCGCCATTGGTCAAGTAGATGTCCATCCTGCCGTCATTATCAAAGTCCAGAATCGCGACACCGCCGCACATCGGCTGCTGAAAGTATTTCCGGCCAGTGAAGTGATTGTTTGTGGAGTAGGAGATCCCTGAGCGTGGGGCGACATCGACGAAGTGCGGCCGCGGGGAATTTGCCCAAGTCCGGTTTGAAAAAAGCCGAATCCAAATAACGGCTGCCGTAAGGGCCACACTAAAAACGATTGTGCGAAAATAGAGAATTCCGTTCCTTCGGCGGCCCAGCCTAGTTCCCTCCATGACACTCCCGTTCCCCTCCCCCGGGTGAACCTCTGAAAAAATCCCGAATGCCGCGAATGGGAGGGCGAGGCTCCCGCCGAGCCGCTCTGAGGCAAGACGGCTCGCCAGGAGGCTCGCCCTTCCCAAAGCAGCCATTCACTGAAATCCGGTCGTTTCCCTACCGCTGATCCCTGCATCCGGGGAAGAGCAACTGCTCCAACCCGGTCAGGCAAGCGCATTCCGGGCTTGGACTAGGCGCACCCGCCA
>QHZQ01000464.1:756-4254 GCA_003224725.1 Acidobacteriota bacterium
GCCGCAGTCTGAAGTCTCTGCCGGGCTGCTCCAGGCTGGGCCGATCGTTCCAGCAACAAGCCATGAACCAGGTAGGCACGGTCCCATTCAGGCCAACGCGTTTCGATTTCCCTGAGTGTTTTCTCCGCGGCGGAGTTACGATCCATCAGCCCCAGCGTAATGGCTTTCGTCAACGGCAGATCCGAATCCTGGGGATTTGCCCGGATTGCCTGTTCCAGCAAATTCAGGCTATCTTCTTTCCTGTTAAGCCGGAGGAGCAGCGAGACCGCCTGCTGCACGATGCGGGGCTTCGTGGATGCCCGGCCAAGCCCCTGGTCGAGCGTCTTTTTTGCTTCCGCTTTCCGCCCGGCTGCCTCCAGGATATTGGCTTTCAGGAGCAATCCATCGCCGGTCAGCTCTCCCTGGGGCGTCTTCTCCAGCAACTGAAGTGCGGGTTCCGGTCCCTCCAGGTGAAAGAGGACCATCGCGAGGTCCAGGCGCGCAGACGGTCTTTCCTCCGAAGCCCGCTGGAGGAATTCCCGCGCCAGCCCATACTCGCCTGAACTCAGAAGCAGAGAGCCAGCCTCCTCCCAAATCCGGCTGTGTGCATTCAGTTCAAGCAACCGTCGGAATTCGCCAAGGGCTTCCTGTTTCTGACGGTCCGCCAGGAGGAGGCTGGCCAGGTGGAGCTGATAATCCGGCCGCTCCGGGTGCTCCCGGGCGTCCCGCCGGAAGCGTTCAATCTGGCGTACCCTCTGTTCGGGCACTGTGAGCGTTGCCAATTCAATCATCCCAAATGGCTGACGGACTCTCGGGAGTCCCTGGGGACGGATTTTCTGATATCTTTCCATGAAGGCCTGTGCTTCTTCTTCACGTCCCAGAGCCATTAGGGCACGTCCCAGATGCATCACCACTTCAGGATCATCCGGAGCTCTAGCCAGAGCCTGACGCAAAACCTTTTCCGCCTCGACTGGTTCCTCTAAAGCAAGGTGGGACAACCCCATCAGGTCGAGGACGCGGGCATTTTCCGGCGCCAGCCGATTGGCCGCCTTCAGATCTGGCAAGGATTCGGCCATGCGGCCCAGCCGCTGCAGCATCCAGGCACGGGAGAAGCGATTCGAGGCCGAATTAGGCTCCAGGCGGACAGCCTCCGACAAATGGACGAGAGACTCCTCTGGCTCCGGCCCCCAGAAGACCTGTGCGAAGGCATAGTGCCCCACGGGGTCCTCCGGATGCTTCGCCAGATACCATCCCAGCTCCTTGCGGGCCTCTTGCCGCCGTGATTCCGTGTAACCATAGGCTCGAGCGCGGTCTCGGCGAGCAGTATCATCGTCAGGACGGAGCCGCAAATACTCATCATAGGTTTTCGCCGAATCTTCGTAGTAGCCGGCGTCCTCGGCTGCCCTGGCCAGTATCAGCAAGATATCGACGCGTCCGGGATCCCTCTGGCGGGCTTGGGCCAGCACAAAAAAGGCCCGGATATAGTCCTGGCGTGAGGCGCAAACTCTCCCGAGTTCCAGCAGCAGGTCGACGTCCTCCGGACGGATCTTCAGCGCAGTCTCCAAGGCGCGCTGGGCACGATCATAGTGCTCGGCGCGCGCGGCCGCCCGACCCAGGTTATAAAGAGTATCGAAATCTCCTGGCCGTTGAGCTAGCGCGCCGTTGAATGCCGTTTCCGCGCGGTCGTAGAGACCTAGACGGGCGCATGAGAGACCCAGCCGGAAAAGCAGGTGTGGATCCGTTTGAGCTTCTTTTTGCAGCTTGTCCAGGATCGTCAGGGATTCGGCGGGCTGTCCGGCCCAGTGCAAGGCCTCGGCCCGCAGCAGCAAAGCCGCCGGGTCGAGTTCCTTGACTCGGGCCAGGTATTCGAGGGCCTTTTCCCCTTGCTTTTGTTCCGCGGCAATGCGGGCCAGTTGCAGGTTGGCATTAGCATGGACAGGATTGATCTGGAGCAGCCTTTCGAAATAAGCCTTTGCTTTAGCTGTCTGGCCACAGACAAGATAATGATTCCCAGCGTTGTTGAGGACGGCCTGAGAAGGGGGACCCTTCGCCAGGGCCGCCTGATAGTGCCGTTCCGCCTCCGCACACTTTCCTTCGGCATCCAGTCGCGCAGCCTCGCGCAACGACTGGGGCTGAAGATCGATGGCAAAAGTAAGCACTGCCCACAGAAGCAAGACAGCCTTGCCGGCTTTCTTGAGCATACGCATTACATTAGGTCGTTTAGGCTGTAGGCTATAGGCTGTAGGAGGGACATATGCGTGACCACACAAAGCTCAGAGGGTTTTGAATTGATCGATGAGCTAGCATTTCTCCCGTATTCGCTGACCAGGGGATTCCCCAAGGAGGAAATCTATGGCTTGACATCCCAGATGCGAAGGGCGGCAGTTTCCGTTCCCTCCAACATTGTTGAGGGGTGTGCGCGTGAGAGCCAGGTCGAATACCTTCGGTTTCTTGAAATAGCCTTTGGTTCCTTACGGGAACTGCATTACCAATTCGGGCTGGCCAAACGTTTGGGTTATACGAATAAGTCCGACCTTTCCGAATGCGAGTCGAAAATGGTGGAGCCCGAAAAAGTTCTGGGTGCCTTGATTCGGTCACTGCGTGACCGCTAACAGCCTACAGTCTATAGCCTGCAGCCTGCAACAGTTGGCCGATGACATCGCCTTCTCACATATTCGGTGACCAGGGGATTTCCCAAGCAGGAAATTTATGGGTTGACGTCGCAGATGAGAAGGGCAGCAGTTTCAGTTCCCTCCAACATTGTTGAGGGTTGTGCGCGCGCGAGTCAGGTCGAATACCTTCGGTTTCTTGAAATCGCCTTCGGTTCCTTACGGGAACTGCATTACCAATTCGGGTAATGCGAGTCGAAAATGGTGGAGCCCGAAAAAGTTCTGGCCGCCTTGGTTCGGGCACTGCGTAACCGCTAACAGCCTACAGCCTATAGTCTACAGCCTATAGTCTACAGCCTGCAATCTCCCTAGTTTAGAATTCTATTCGAACCCCCAATTGTACGCGTCGCCCGAAGGTCAAATTTGCCTGGTTGGT
Source organism: Acidobacteriota bacterium (assembly GCA_003224725.1). Taxonomy (GTDB): domain Bacteria; phylum Acidobacteriota; class Terriglobia; order Versatilivoradales; family Versatilivoraceae; genus QHZQ01. The sequence continues at coordinate 3,781 of QHZQ01000464.1, forward strand.
GATTTGGCCAAAGCTGCTGTCGTCAACAGTTGTGCTCGGGTCTCCCCAACTCATGTTGTTGAGCAAGTTGAAGGCATCCGCCCTCAACTGCATCTTCAGCCTTTCCGTGATGTGAAAGTCCTTGACAAAGGAGGCATTCATGGTGAAAACTCCGGGCCCGGTCAGACCGGAGAAGCTCCAGGGATTGGTCCGCGGCGTGAAATCCGGCAGCCTTTGAAACCCTGACGTGCTGAACCATTGCTGGGGCGTGGGGTTGGAGACCTTGGGATCGGTGCCATCCCAAACCATCCCGTCAAATCTCAGCAAATTGCCGGAGCGCCAATAGATGACGTCACTCAACTTCCACCCCCCCACAATGGCATCTAACAGCCAGTGAGACTGGTTCATGAAGTGTCGGCCTTTTCCCAGCGGAATGTCCCAAGTACTGGCGTTGGTGATGCGATGCCGGTAACCAAACGGGTCCTGCCAGGTGTA
>QHZQ01000465.1:0-1152 GCA_003224725.1 Acidobacteriota bacterium
GCTTTCACAACGTCCAATGCGGAGGGGTTAGTGGTTGGTCTGAGGAGCTTCGTTTTCTAAACCTTGATGGTCTTCGTGTCCTTCATGGTATTACACCTGTTACTTGGAGTTGGGGACTAGTTGTCTGCTGCCGGCACTAGTCACGTTTTCGATGTTCCGTAGCAGGGGTGTCTTGAAGGCAGGGAAGGAACGCCTCTGGGTTGGGCCGGTCAATCACCTGATACCTGATGTGGCACTATCGCGCGATCGGAGAAACTCGTTCACGTTGCTCTTATCAATCAGTGTTGCTCCGGTATCCACCAGAGTGGGTATAGGCGCGTAAGGATCTTGAGCCCAGGTGGCATTCAGTGGGTTGAGCGGGTAGTGGTGAAGGTCATCCAGCATCTTGACTCCAAAAAATGCCATGGAGAATGGCTTTTGCCCGATCGTTGCGGCAATAACACCCTTCTGAATCCATTCCAGGGTTTCTGCATCTGTATCCATGGCCACGACTACTTTGTCTTTAACCTTTTTGCGATCCAGCACCGTCGCGACCTCCTTGCCGGCCGCAGCCTCTAAGCACACAAAGGCGTCCACCTTGACCTTTCCTTTTTCGATGATGTCCATGGTCGTATCAAAGGCGATTCGCGGATCTCCTTTAATATTGACCACCTCCACAATCTTAACTTGCGGATGGCTCTCCAGCACACTCTGATATCCGTGAAATCGCTCGTCCAGATTGGCTTGCCCTGGCATGCTGAAGAAGAGGACATTGCCCTTGCCCTGCAGCTGCTTGACTAATACCTGGCCACCTGTCACCCCAGCCTGGTAGTTATTGGTTCCAATGAAAAAGAGCCGCTTACTCGACTTTGAGTCAGAGTCTATGGTGAGTACTGGAATGCCTTGAGCAATGGCGGCATCGATATCTGCCTTTATTAGGTCAGGATCAGCCGGAGAGATCAGGATCCCCGCCGGCTTAAGCTTGACCACTCGCTGAAACTCCTGCTGCTCCAGTTTTGCGTCATAAGTGTCAGGACCAACGAATTCAGCCTTCACTTTCAGTTGTGCAGCAGCCCGGCTTAATCCGGCGCCGGCAGCCTGCCAGTATGGTAATTGAATGTTGGCGGAGACCAGATAGTACTTCTCATCAGGGCTGTGCTGCGAGCCGCTGCA
>QHZQ01000465.1:1207-7577 GCA_003224725.1 Acidobacteriota bacterium
GACATGGGATCCTCCCTCGAGCAATCGACCTGCTCTGTACAGGCCGCCGGACACATGGGGCGATTCCTGGATTGACATTAGGGGATCACCCTAGCGCTGTTTTGTTTTTGCTAACCCGCCTTTCGTGGTTCCCAAAAAAGTTGCCGCCATTATAACACGCAGTGGCGTCGGCGTTGTGTGGAGGTGTGATGAAAGTGGAGGTTCAATGAGGGTGCCTTTCTCACAGCAGTTCTCGCCGTCCCAAAGCATAGGGAAACGGGCAAGGGGAAGTGTGAAGAAATTCGTTGTAGAACAGATCCAAATGGCCCCCTCACCCATGAAGGTTTACCACCCAAATTATGCAGGGAACAACACCATCGACGCTGAAGACCCTCGCTCCGTCGGCTCCAACCCCCTCACCCGGCCTACGGCCACCCTCTCCCCATGGGAGAGGGAGTAATAAATTACAGTTTACTCTCCCCTCGCCCCCATCGGGGGAGAGGGGACGGGGGTGAGAGGGATCGCCTCAGTGGTGCATAATTTGCGTATCAGGCCTTCATCCTCTCCCCCGATTACCACTGGGAGAGAGGGAAACTGCGAAAGAATTGGGAGGGCGAGCCTCCTGGCGAGCCATCGCCCTGGCGGTCCTTGCCCGATGAGGCTCGGCGGGAGCCTCGCCCTCCCGTTGCCGAAGCGACGGTGGTCGCGCAAGCCGGGTGAGGGGAACGATTCAATTTTTTTCACACGTTCAGGGGAGAACAGGGGGGACACGGTTATAACACGTGATCGACGTCGATTGGAAAGTCTTCCGCGTCCCCGGGGTTTAAGGAATCAAGCTACGCTCCGGCTCCGGCAGCCCTGCTTTTTGGCGCCTCCTGGCCTTTCCCAGCAGTCACCTTCTTGGTGATGAACATGATCGCAGACCCAATCAACCAGCCCAGCAACGATGCGACGATTACGCCCATGATTAGATGCATGTTCGCATGGAGCCAGGTCTTGCCATCTGCGCCGCCACTGTATTCCGGTGCAGTGAAGATATTGTCCCTGCGGGTTAAAATGGCCATCGCGACGGCGACAAAACTGATCGCTTGGGCCAACAAGTTCTGGATCACCAGAAGAGGGAGCAGATGTTTGTAACTGCCAAAACCGCTGGTATGAACTCGAACCGAGTAGTAAAGCAGCCCAATTAATGACACTGCCGTTATACTCAGCCACTTCACCGTTGAGTTAGGGACACCGCCAAGCGACAGGACAAGCCGCGCCAGCCCTACAACGAGGATCAACGCCAGGAAAATCTTTTGAAACCTGGCATACTCCGACAGACTCTTACCGAAGATAGTCATCGCCTTTCTCCTTTGAAATTTGAAAATCGTAATGGAATGTGACTGATCTTACCACAACACGGGTTTATGAATGCAAGATTTATCTGCATCCCCGAGACCCCGTCAAAGTCCCTGGCTCTCCCTCACGGTCGGGCTACCGAACAGGCCGAGGCCCGAGACAGTAAGCCCGCGCGTCAGCAAGGGACGGACCCTGGCCTGCGTCAGCCCCATGAGGCTCGGCGGGAGCCTCGCCCTCCCGATCTCCGCCGCTTTAATTTGACCCGAATAACAATCTGCGCGAATCAATTCGAACAGGAAGTCTCTTCGTCTTTGCTTCCTTTCTCGCCCGTGATCCTATTTAGAAAAACCCGCATCTCCCGAGCCGTCTGAAGATCGCCGCGGCCCTTGGCGACATTAATTCCCTCTCGAAAGGTCTGGGCTGCTTCTTCTGTCAATCCGGCCTGGATCAAGGCCTTGCCCAACTCTCGATAAGCTGCTGAATAATCTGCCTGGAGCTCAATGGCAGCACGAAGTGGGGCAATGGCTCTTTCTGCGTTACCGATTCTTAGATACTCCAATCCAAGGCTGTATTGAAACAGGGCATTATCCGGGTTGGTCTTAAGAAACTCTTCGAGTTGTTGAATACGTCTGTTGTCCATAATTTCCTCTGAAGTACAAATGTCAGGGATCTTAGCGCACTTACCACGCAGTGGCAATACCTTCGAAGTTCTGGAAGGGTCCCGTCAAAGTCCGGTAAGTGGTTGGTTGAGGCACAGCCCGTGCTGACGCGCGGGCTACTGAGTTGAGCTTGGGCCTGTTCAGTAGCCCGACCGTGAAGGAGGGCCAGGAACTTTGACGGGACCCTAAGCTTTGGAGTGCGACAACTTGATGCCGCTTTCGTAGAGATGCGAATCGCTTGAGGACGGCCACGTTCCTCACCCAATTGTTAAGGACTCCAACTCTAACGTCCTCCTCGAGGCCGGGCGCCGTCAAGCCGCCGCTGTGGGAAGTCGCAACAGGGGAAAGCGGCATCAAGCTGCCGCACTCCAAAGGGCTTTCAGTAAGTTTCCCCTTGGCACAGGACCAGTTCATTATCTAGACTATGGGAGCCCCGGGTTCCACTAGGGTTACTTGGTGGCGAAGAAGTTCAAACTTCGGTCAAATTTGTTAAGCTGCTGTCCCCTCACCCAGGGAGCTTTCTCAAAGCTCCCATGCCTCTCCCAATGGGAGAGGGTGGCCGAAGGCCGGGTGAGGGGTCCGTGGCCGACAGAATCGCACTCCTGGGGGGTCTGAGGTTGCTCCCTACGAGTCTCGTCCAAAACCTATGTTCTCAAATTTAACAGGAGCTAATAATGACAAGAGATCTCTGTGATTTCTTAGAGCGACTCATTCATCGCAGACAGGCAATCCATCGAATGTCCGCCGCCGGGCTGGGCCTCATGCTGGATCCGGCTTTGAATTTATTGGGGAAGAATTCTCCACGGCGTCGAATTCTGTTTTTTACCAAGTCGTCAGGATACGAACACAGCTCCATCAAACGCAACGGCAATGAGTTGAGCCATGCGGAACGGATTTTGACGGAGCTAGGGACTCGTCATGGTTTCGACGTTCGTGCCACCAAGGATGGTTCAGTCTTCACTCCAGAAAACCTCAAGGGATATGATGCCTTCTTCTTTTACACCACCGGGGATCTCACTCAGGCTGGGACCGACAAAAATCCGCCGATGTCGAACGAGGGGAAGACTGCTTTTCTGGAAGGCATCCATTCAGGCAAGGGTTTCCTCGGCACTCATAGCGCCAGCGATACTTTTCATAGCGTGGGCGATGCCTTCCAGACTCAAGCCCTGGATGCGCGCGACCCTTATATGCAGATGCTTGGTGGCGAGTTCATCCGGCACGGCGCGCAGCAGGAGGCTAATATGAAGTTAACCTCGGCTCACTTCCCCGGCTGTGAGAAGATTAAGGAAAGTTTCCGCCTTAAAGATGAATGGTATTCCTTGAAGAACTTTTCTTCTGACTTGCACGTGATCTTGGTGCAAGATACCAAGGGGATGCAAGGTTCCGATTATCAACGCCCCGATTACCCAGCCACCTGGGCCCGCCACCATGGAAAGGGACGAGTGTTCTATACCTCCATGGGACATCGGGAGGACGTCTGGACGAACCCAACGTTCCAGAGCGTCTTGGTTGGAGCCATCGCCTGGGCGACAGGCAACGTCAATGTTAAAACTCCTCCCAATTTGAAAACCGTGACGCCGCAGGCGGAAACCATTCCACCGAAACCCGCCAAGGAATGAAACGAGATTTCGAATCCATGATTCCATCAACCCATTGCGTCTTGGCGTGAGTCTTAGTTTGTCATCTTACTTACCCAACCATTGTTCAAACGCCTTTAATTAATGTTTCGCCGAAGTTGATCAGCAAGCCCAGCCTCTTGTCGGCCAGCCGGAGATAGGTCAACAGTTGCTTCTTATGAACGGCCGCGATTTGCTCGACTGACTTGATCTCGACGATCACCTTGTCCTCCACAATCAAATCAGCCCGGAAACCTTCTTCTAACCGTATACTCTCGTAGACGATGGGAATGCCTACTTGCCGCAGCACCTTCAATCCACGCTTGGTCAATTCATAAGAGAAAGCAGATTCGTAAACCGATTCCAGTAATCCTGGACCCAGAGTGGTATGGATCTTGAAAGCAACATCCACAATGATTCGAGCAATTTCATTTTCGCTCATAAGACTCATTTCCTTTGCGTCTTGGCGTGAGTCTTAGTTTGTCATCTTACTTACCCAACCATTGTTCAAACGCCTCAAGGACGGTGCGGCCACGGTAGGTCACCGTCCGAGGAGAAACCTGCTTATGCTCGTCGCGACTGAGCTCGGCCGAAGTGGCCCCGGGAGTTTCGGGATAATACTCAAACTTGAGTTCCACTGGGCCTTCGATCTTCCACGGTGCAAATTCTCGGATATGCTCAACAGCACGCCGGGTCTTTGTTTCGATCTGGGTTCGCGCCTCGGAGTGGGAGAGACTTAAGGTCGAGCCTTTTCCTGCCAGGCGCTTGACGGCCACCGTTTCTGCCTTCGGTTGCAAGGCCAGCAACTCTTCACAAGCCGCCTCATCTCCCGCCAGCATAATCACCGGGATGTTGAAGTAACCGGCAATCGCAGCCACTTGTCCGATTTCCCCAACTGGCTTCCCATTGAGAAAGATATTCTGGACATTGAAGCTCTGGGAATGCGCCAGAACCCCGTTCTTGGCCCCAGCCATGGCATGCTGTCCGACAAACAGGATTCCGTCATAGAGCTTGTCTTGAAGGTAATAGTTGGCTGGGGTAGGCCTGCCCTGGATTAACTTGGCGCGAGGATGGATCTCGTCAATCGACAGAGTGCGGCTACCGTTATGTCCATCCCAGATGACCACTTCACGGGCGCCGCCTTTCACGGCGCCTTCTACCGCCGCATTGACTTCTCCCACCAGCAAGCGACGCGACTCTTCATAACGACGCTGCCCGGGCAGCAACTGTTCTTCAGCGTTGTTCACCCCACCGACCCCTTCTAAATCGGTAACGATAAGAATCCTGGGCCCTTCCGCAGCATAGATGCTGCTTGCCATCAGTAGCCAAATAACGATGTGCGTCATGTTCTACCTCCTGTCACGGATCCCTCCCTGGAGGAGTGCCAGCCTGAATCGGGAGGGCGAGGCTCCCGCCGAGCCATCACCCCGGCAAGTCCTTGCTCCATGAGGCTCGGCGGGAGCCTGGCCCTCCCGAGAGGACCCGAGAGGGGAGGGTCTGGACCCAAAGACCTTTGGTCCGTTGGCACGAGAGGGTTTATCTTTTAGGATTTCTTCGCAACTTTTCAGGGATTACTCACACCTGGAAGGTTTTGGCTCAGGAACGGGACCGTCATATTTCTCCATCGTGCCTCCACAACGGGTACAAGGCGGAAGCAGTTGGCCTTTCTTCACCTGCATGACGTGCCCGCACTGGCGGCACTTGTAGGCTGAATCTTCCTGGACCATCGTGAGTGGCATACCGTTAAGTCCTTCTTTGGTTGAAAACAGGAGCGGAGAAAATAAGAAGGATTTCTCCTCTCCTTGGAGAGAAGCTGGCTGAAGCGTATATCCACTGACCAGCTTATTCGTAACGGGTCTCAGTTGCGTGGCTATTTTGCTGAACCCTTGGCGCGTTCGACGTACTTTAGACTTTCGACGTTAAGCCGGATTGAATCCCCAACTTTGATGAACTGAGGAACCATGACCTCAATCCCATTTTCGAGCCGAGCCGATTTTAGCGTATTGTCCTGTTGCTGATGGGTAGGGGGAGCAGTATCGGTCACTCGAATTTCGACGATTCCTGGAAAGTCCACGCTGATCGGCTGTCCCTGGACGAACTCGACACCCAGCCGCATCTCGGCCTGGAGAAAACGACTTTGAGAGCCAATTACAGCCACAGGAATATCAACTTGGTCGTAGGTCTCAGGATTCATGAAGTGACAATTTTCAGCATCGGAATAGAGAAACTCCATCGCCTGCTTTTCGATAGCCAAGTCCTCCAGCTTCAGATCCGAGCGAAAACTCTGTTCCCAAAGCGTTCCCGTGGAGAGATTTTTCAGGCGAGCATGCGTAACGCCGCCCATCTTCCCCTGTCCTGGATGGTAATCGGCGGCCAGCACTTTATAAACCTGACCTTCATAGCGAATAGCCATTCCTGAACGCAATTGCGAAGCGTATACCATGGGTATCTCCGAAGTGTGAGCTCAAGCTTGATTATTATAACAGCACTGTTGATTCTCTCCACGCTGTTATGGGCCCGTTCCTGATTGATTAAGGAGGTGTCGTTGCGCTGGCGGTGTTCGAGTAAGGAGAGCTGCCATTGACATTATAGGCAAGGACTTTGTAATAGTAAGTCGTCGCAGGCAGGCGGCCTGTGTTCGAGTAAGTTGTCACGTTCGGGCCGAGCGTGGCGATCAGCGAGAAACTGATCCCATCGGTCGACCGATAAATCTTGAAGCCGTCTTCATCGGTAGAGTTATCTGTCCAAGCCAGATTGATCTGGGTACTGGAAACC
>QHZQ01000081.1 GCA_003224725.1 Acidobacteriota bacterium
AATAACCCCTGGAGAGTAGTGGAAAAGGGAGGGCAAGGAAAAGCAAAAGATTGGACGAAGGAAGACATGCAGAGGTTACGCTCACTGGTGGACCACGCTCATGCCCTGGGTCTATGGATCCGCTTTTACACTTTGAATGGGTATGAGACGGCTGAGTCGCAGGGCTGGGACGAGGACTACAATTTCGGATCCAACGAAAGAGTGTCATTACGCTGGCGAGCCGCCCTCGAAGCCGGGGTTGATTTTGTAGCCACCGATCAATATGAGGCCTTTGCTTCTATGAAGGCCGCCAAGCCCTAACGCTGATATTAACTGTTAGTCCATCGGTAATGCCTCAGCTACGGGTGGCGAAAGGCACAACAGGTGGAGCGTGCGCTCCGGGCACGCTGAATGAACGCGCGACGGAGCGCGCGTTCCACCCCTGTAACTGAGGCATTAGGCCTATCGCCCGCCTCAACTAGCGCTATGTTTCAGATTTGACTTTACCAGAAGGTAGCCTGGGGCCGGGGGAGTGCCGCCCCAGGCTACCCTCTGTCGCTCTTATAGGGCGAGAAATGGCCAATCCCCAAATGGTACCCCCAACCACGCTATGGCTTGCGGGCACGAACAAAGGCGCTCATGAATTTGCCATGCACCTGAGATGCTATGCTGTCCACATCCATGCCCGCGCACGCGAGAAACTCTCGGGCATCCTCTGCTCTATAAATCCGTGTTGGCTCCAACTCGATCTCCTCAAACCCAGTCTTGGCCAACTTGCTGCGGTACTCCGATTCCTCCAGCGCTCCGGCGACGCAGCCAATCCAGAGTTCGATGCTGCGACGAATCTCGGATGGCACTTCCCCACGCACCACAACGTCGGAAACAGCCAAGCGCCCTCCCGGCCTGAGCACTCGAAACGCCTCGGCTAGCACTCGGTCTTTATCTCCAGAAAGGTTGATAACGCAATTGGAGATGACAACATCCACGAAGTCGTCGGGCAACGGAATCTGCTCGATCTCACCTCTTAAAAACTCCACATTCTCGATGCCGGACTTTTTCTGGTTTTCCCTGGCCAGGGCAAGCATTTCCTCCGTCATGTCAAGGCCGTAGGCTTTTCCGGCTGGACCCACACGCCTGGCCGAGAGAAGCACATCGATCCCGCCGCCGGATCCCAGATCGAGTACTATTTCGCCCGGATTAAGCTGGGCCAGCGCTGTTGGGTTGCCGCAGCCAAGCGACGCCGAAATGACTTCGGCAGGAAGCCCGGCTGTCTGGCTGTGCTCGTAGAGGTTAGAGGTAATTGGGTCACCTTGACCCACCTCGCCGCAACAAGAACCCTGACCGCTCACAACTTTCAATGCAACCTGCCCGTATTTTTCTCTCACAACTTCTTTGATGTCTTGATAACTCATCGATGTCTCCCATGTATCTTCTGTTCTTAGATTTCGAAATAAGCCCTAAATTGCTAGAATTACTTGGTGGCGAAGAGGTTCAAACTTTGGTCAAGTTTGTTAACCTGCCGCCCCCTCACTCAGGGACCTTTCTCAAAGCTCCCATGACTCTCCCATTGGGAGAGGGTGGCCGGAGGACGGGTGAGGGGTCAGTTGCCGACAGAGCCGCACTCCTCGGCGGTCTGAGCTCGGTCCTACCTTAGCTAGCCGGCTCAAATCTTGCCTCCCTCAACGTTTTCTAAATTTGACCAACTGCGAATTTCGACTGCAGCAGTCCTTCCATAAGAAATTCATTAATTCTTGGAGAACCGGAAAATGCACGGAGTAAAAAATCCACTGGGCCTCCTTCCGCGACGTGGTCAGGCCATAGCGTGAGAGTTTGGCCAAGTGGTGGGACAAAGTGGAATTCGCTCCACCGACCTCCCTCTGAATATCGGATACGCAGCAACCCGGCTCGCCGTATTGAATTAACAGCCGAAGGATCTTTAGCCGGGAAGGGGAACTCAAGGCCTTCAGCAGATCGGCGAAGTAATGAATTCGTGACTCGGCTTCCTGCGTCATTTTCATATTTCGAATAATATAGAAATACAACCGGTGGGTCAACAAATTTTTGAAAGCGTGGCTTAAGGCCAAGTTTTTGTGGAGCCGCCGCCTTTGATGGGCCCCTGTGGGCCCTCAAGGTGTGAAAGAATTAAAAACCGGCCGAGATCGGGAGGGCGAGGCTCCCGCCGAGCCTCATAGGGCAAGGACTTGTTGGGGCGACGGCTCACCAGGCGGCTCGCCCTCCCAATTTTTTCACATCTTCCCTGGCGGCGGGGCTACGGCAAAGTCCCCGGCCCTCCCTCATGGTCGGGCTACTGAACGGGCCGAGGCGCGAGTCAGTAGCCCGCGCGTAAGCAAGGGGGTCCCGCAACATGTTGACTTACGGGACTTTGACGGGGCCCTGGCCCTCTTCCCGCCTGAATTGACAGAGAAAAGGCCGTGTGATAGCTTCCCGCTGAATCGAGAGGGTCTCCCTTCCTTCATATCATTTAGGCTTCTCTGCCATAAATGCCCTTCAAAGGTTTGAGATTAATTTAAGTTTGCTTTGAGCGCTCCGCAGAGAGCAAAACAAATCATCAAAGAGCTTAGGCAATGACAAAAGCGCGGAAGATCGGAGCGGCTGAGCCGTGGGTCGGAATACTGCTGGGCTGGACGCTTGCCAGCTCATTGCTTTTCCTCTCGATTTGCAGCAAAGACCCGACACTAGAAGAAGCACAAAAGCGTGAAGGTATAGCTCAAGTTGAGGCTTACAAAAGCAAGATCGTGCTTTCGCGGATTGGACTCGCCAAAGGTGAAAATTACTTGGGTCAAATTGTGTATTATGTGGAGGGGACTGTAAAGAACGAGGGTGAGAGAATAGTCCAGCGAATCGACCTGACATTCCTTTTCAAGGATTCTCTTAACCAGGTGGTCTTAAAAGAGACTCGAAAGACAAAAATAAGAAGGGATTGGAATCTCAAAAATCCATCAACTTTCAAGTCGGTTTTGATCATTTACCTCATGATTGGGACCATCGGATTCCTGAGGTCCAGTTGACCAACGTGATTTTCAAATAGAGTTGCCAAAAGTTTTCAGAGATATCGGCTAGTCTAGTCGTAGCGAGCAACCTCATACCGCCGAGAAGTGCGGCTCTATCAGCCACTGACCCCTCACCCGTTCCGCCGTCCGGCGGACCACCCTCCCCCCACGGGAGAGGCATGGGAGCTTTGAGAAAGCTCCCTGGGTGAGGGGACGGCAGGTTAACAAGCTTGGCCAAAGTTTGAACTTCGTCGCCACCAAGTAACCCCAAGTTTACCTTCCCAGACTCAGCCGATCGATGAGGTACTGCGGCAGTTGAGCTGAGCGCATTTTTTCCTGGGTGATTTCAACAGGGTATTCTGAGCGGAAGTAGCGAACCAGTTGCTGTTCCTGATCATAGATGAGGTAGGCCGCTCGCCAATCATAGTCGCGCGGTTGGCCGACCGATCCCGGATTGACCAGAAACTTGTTCTCAAGATCAACCCGAAGCTGGCTTTCGTGGATTCCCTTTTTCATTTCCGGATTTAAGAAGCCGGCACGACCATCCTTGAAGAGAACAAATCCACCCTGAACGTGAGTGTGCCCAAAAAAAGTGAGGGGATTCCAGGTCTTGTGCAGAGTTTGCAAAGCTTCATCTAAATCCACCAGGTATTCATCCTCATCCAACAAAGAGCCGTGAATTATTGTGAATTGGCTCTCATCCTGAGGACCGGAGGGAATCCTCTGCAGATAATCGGAATTTTCCGGCGTAAGAACACTCTGAGTCCAGAGTGCGGCCTTTTTGGCTAGCGGGTTGAAGAGCGTCAAATCAACCAGTCCCAGCGCCGCCTTCTCATGGTTACCGCGAACAATGAGCGGATCCAACTCCCGGATATATTCCGTGACTTCGTTGGGATTGGGGCCATAACCCACCACATCACCGCAACACATCACTCGGTCATATTGGCCCTCCGCTTTTCGCATAACCGTTTCAAGAGCTTCCAGATTTGAATGGATGTCACTCAGAATTAAGAATCGCATAGAAATTCAAGAAGCGTGTTTGCTCGCGAGATAAGGATTGGCAAGATAACCGTTGGGAATGTTATAGACTGCCAAGGAAACGATTTTGAGGGTTCGGGAGAATCCATCCAAGTGGGCAAGATTCTCAAGGAATGAGGACGTTCCTTTGTATTTCGACAACGACAAACTACTCTCCGCCGCGGGAGAAATTTGGTTTAGTACCACCTTTTCGGTTTTCCGGACAGGCGTCCTCAATATTGTCTGATCGCTAGAACGAAATTCCTAGCAATCTCATCTCACGCTTAAGCTGATCTTCCGAGTGGAATTGGACCGCTTGAATACCTGCCATCCTGGCGGCTTCGACATTTTCCTGGCGATCATCGGTGAAAAAGATCTGCTCAGCCGGAACCCCCGCTCTTTCGATAGCAGCTCGATAGATTTGGCTATGCGGTTTCATCCAACCTACTTGATACGAGAGAACGTGCTCCTCGATATGGCTAAGAATGGCGTACTTTTCTCGGACAAATTCAAAATGAATTTCGTTGGTATTGGAAAGCAAAATGAGTCGATAGGTCTTTTTCAATGCTTGCAAGAAGGATTCAGAAAGCAGCGGCTCTGGCAAGAACATGCTTCCCCAAAGCTGCTTGAACTTTTCCAGGGAGGCACTCAACTTCAACGTTTCCGAAACGAGTCGATAGAAGTCGGCCGTGGAGATCTTTCCCGTTTCGTAGTCGAGGACCAGGGAATCATCGGCTAACACCCGCATAACCTCGGTAATAGGTAGAGGCGTAATTTTTGCGAGTTCCTGAAGAGACTGGGCATAGTCGAAATTGATAATGACCTTTCCTAAATCGAAACAGATCACTTTGATCATGGCAGGGACATTATAAGGAAACGTGGAGAAAAGGGCACTCTAATTCACCCTGAAAAGAATGTCCTAATCCACCGCACCCATGGGCTAATTGATGTTTGAGTTCGAAGGTTTAGACGCTTATCCAGAGGCATACCAGAATTTTGCTCTCGTTCCGCTCCGCAGCATCCCACTCAAGTCACCCTTGCCAAGCTGATCTTAACCCTATATTCGGCTGGACACTGAGGGTGGCTCTGGCAAGATTCTGGATGACCCACTCCCTGGCCTCTCCCGCGCGTCAGGGGACGGTTTCAACCGTATGTTAGGGGAAAGATAGGGATAGGCGCCGGGAACCGAGGGCGGCAGTAAGGCTGGATCTGGCCGTCTTTTGTCAGCATGAATTGGAACAAACACTGTTCTGGCTCGATCGTTTAGCGTGATAGAGACTTTCATGCGCCTTTTGGATGAGTTCCTTTTGGGCAACACCAAGGGTTTGCTGATCCGGAAGGCTTGCCTCCCGCACACCGATGCTGACTGCGATGGGATTTCCAGAATCGGTAGTGATTGTTCTTTCTGCCAGCCTTCTAATATGGTCCATTATTTGGTGCGCCATTTCCAAGCGCGTGTTGGGCAGGATCACGACAAACTCTTCTCCGCGGAAACGGGCAACCACGCTTCCTTTGCGCAGATTCGTTCTGAGCAAGAAACCCAACGTGTGGAGCACCTTGTCCCCGGCGGTATGACCGTAGGTATCGCTGATCTTCTCAAAGTGCTCGACGCTTAAAAACGCAAGGCAAAGCGGGTAATTCTGCTGCTGAGCATTCGTAAGTTCAGCCGACAACCTTTCTCCGAAAAACCGACGGTTGTAAAGACCGGTTAGTTTGTCAATAATTGGCGTGGTTTGGTCGACACTCATTTGCTGGGCATTGCTGATGGCCACGGCAATGTGGCCTGCAACCGTGGTCAAGAGAGTCCTTTCTTGATCGCTCCAACCGCTGCGACTCGTGCAACGGTGGATCAGGATCAACCCGATTAGCTGGGATTTGTAAATCATCGGACAAGCCATCAGAGCTTGAATCTTGAAGTATTCCAAAATCCGTTTGCATCCGGCAAGTGTGGAATCATTGATCGCGTCAGCGATGGCTACTGGATCCAAGCTTAAACCTTTTTTAACAGGAGAAAATTGAGCCTGGCGGATTTGCCATCTAGCGAAGAAGGAATGCCCTCTTTGCAATATTCATGACTGCTCGCCTGCCCCTGGTCTTGGCCTAATCTGATAATGACACAACGATCAGCAGCGAGGCTTTGGACTAATTTCGAGGTTGATATTGTCAGAATTTGGGCAAGGTAGTTTGAGTCATAAATATCTTTAATAATCGCATCGATCTTCTCAATCAACTGTCTTCTCGGGTCCGCGTTGGCAGTCCCAGAACCGCCTTCTACGTCTTTCCGGCCTCCCTCTTCTGCCATCTGGCTAGAAACCAAGGCAATCTCGCGGACAATCTCATCCGCTCTCTCGCTCTTGCCTGTTTGCCGAAAGACTCCAGCTAAGGCCTCCTTCGCTGGCAAGTATCTGGGGTATCTGTTAATAACCTTTTCCAAAAGTTCCAAGGCTCGAGGATAGCACTCATATTTAACGTAAAGCTCCGCTTCAACCATCGTGTCAACTATTTGGTCTTCTTCTGCTGGGGTAATCATCATATGCCTGTTTACCTGTTTTATTTCTTGACCCTGGATTCTCAAGACTTCTCTTTCTTCGCGCCCCCAGTTTGCACCTCTTCGACCAAAGTGTTAAAGGCTTTCCTCAAAATTAGTTGATGGAACAATGAGTCGCGTTTTTCAGGAATCAATTAGACAAATTGACCGAAAAAGTAACTTTTAGTGGATTTCTTTTCAGTGGGTTAAAGGAAGAAAATTATTGGGGGATAACCGTTAAGGAGCGCCGCCAATCGGCGGGCTTTGGATTGAAACAATCTCCTTTCGCTTCCTTATCGCTCATTCTCAGAGGTTTTCTCTACTTGATCTCTCGAATATACAAATCTTTGAATCGCATTTTGCCCTCGCCGCCGCTGTGAAGCTGAAGGGCGATGACCCCGTCAAAATATTTAGGATTGGGATCCGTGTAATCCACAACCTTTACTCCGTTGACGTAGGTAACAACGTGGTTCCCGTTAACACTGAATTGGACATCGTTCCACTCTCCAACCTTCAAGGCTTTTTCCCCGGCTTCATCAGGCTTCACAAGCCATTCACGTCCACCGCTTTCGTAGAGTCCGCCTGTGTGCATGCCGGGGTGTGGGTCCACCTCGACTTGAACCCCCTTAATATCGACCCCGTCGATCGTCGAGTGGTAAAAGATGCCGCTGTTTCCGCTTCCTTCGGCTTTGAATTTGCCCTTCATTTCAAAATTCTTGTAAGTCTTTAGTGTCCCCAGGTACCCATATTCCTTGGTGATGGCCCCTCCCAGGATCTCCCCATTTTCCACCATCCACTTCTCCTTGCCGTAGTTTTTCCAGCCTGTCAAATCCTTACCATTGAAGAGTGCTACCCATTTATCCTTGTCGGTTCCCCAAGCCGAGCCCAAAATACTGAGGATTAAAACAATCAGGAATATCTTTGAGGCTTTCATTGTTCAAATCTCCCTTTGGTTTGGCAGCCATTCCCGCCATCCACGGTCGAATGTATCACCCCGACAAATCGCAAGTCAAAAGCTATTTCGCCCGGTTATGCTAGAATGATTGGCAATCGGCAGGCAGAATCACTACAGCGGGGTGATAGTTGCCATTCCGAGCGAGCCGTGTGGACTTTATGGTTGAGCTGTCGACACTCTTGATCAATCCAACCTTCAGAGGTAACAGGACCTTTCATGAACCAGAGAAATTTTTTTTTCAAAGTAGCACTGTGGTGGGCGATTTTAGTTTTCGGCCTTTCTGCCCGGTTGTGGGGAGACTCGAGCCCCAGACCGAACAAAGCTCCGAAGGCGGAATGGCTAATGGATGTCACTTGGCTAAAGGAACATCTAAAAGATAAAGATCTGATCATTGCCGACACCCGCAGCCAAAAGGAGTATTCAGAAGGACATATCCCTGGAGCAATCTGGTTGGGGGTTTTCGACCTTTCAGCCAGGACCAATGCGTCTGGGTTAGAGGAACTCAAACAAGAGCTGGAGAAGAAATTCAGCGTACTGGGAATCACTGGCACTGAGAAGGTCCTTTTTTACGAAGAAGCCACCGGCGTGCAGGTTACAAGGGCGCTTTGGTTCCTCATGTATTCGGGAAATTCCAATGGCAAGTTACTTCATGGGGGACTGGCAGCCTGGCGGGCAGCCCAATATCCTCTAAGCTGGGAACGCACAGTTCGTAACCCGCAGCCGTTTGTCGTCAAAGAAAATCCCGAGGTTTTAGCCTCAACAGATTATGTGGCAAGACGAATTAAGAACCCGGGATGTGTCATTCTGGACGTGCGTAGTCGAGAGGAGTATGCAGGGCAGGATTCCTCCAAACACTGTGCCCGGAGCGGCCGTATCCCTGGCGCCGTCTGGTTGGAATGGAAGGAGTTGCTGGATAACACGCTCAACTTCAAGCCTGTGGCCGAGCTGCAAAAAAGGCTCTATGAAGCCGGGGTTACACCAGACAAAGAAATCATCACTTACTGTCACCGCGGAAATCGCTCCTCCAACACTTATCTGGCGCTCCGGCTTCTGGGATATCCTAGAATCAAAAATTATATCGGCTCTTGGCACGAATGGGCTTCCCGGCTGGACCTGCCGGTTGACAAGGACGAAACGTCACCAAGCCCCTAAAGGGCCATGCATCCTTGTAACGGCCCATTCCCATTTCATCGAAAGGGTGAATTATGTGGTATAGAAATCTACATTTCTTTTTATTCACATACCTGTTCTGCTCCTCCATTCTCGGTGGCAGTGAAGCTGTCGAAAACAAACTCGACAACGTGAAAACCATTTACGTCGTTCCCATGAAGGATAGACTGGAACATTTCCTTACCAACGAAATTGTCAAATGGGGACAGTTTGAAGTGACCTTGAATCCTCGGGAGGCTGATGCGTTGTTGTCCGATACAACGGACGTCAATGTGAAAGAACTCTTATCCGATCAGGCCAAGATCCGTAGAACGACAGCGAGAACACGCGGGACAGCCTTCCTCATCGATATGAAAACTGAAAAAGTACTCTGGTCTGCAGCCAAGAAACCTTCGGGTTCCTTTCTTGGGGGAGGCGACAAATCTGCCCGCGAACTGGCCCAAGAGATCGTGGGCCAATTAAAGAAGGATGTTGGAAAGAAAAAATAGCCTTGGGAAGCTGTTGTTGGTGCTGCATGCAAATTGGCGGCAAGAGGCTTGCAATCTAGGTGGAAAGGAGAAAATTGATGAAAGCTCGCACTGGAGTTAGCTTCCTTGTCTTTCTTCTGTTTCTCAATGCAAGCTCACTGGGCTTGTGGGCTCAACAATCCACCGATTCAGCTTTAAGGAATCTTAAAGACCCGAATAAGAAGATTCGTAAAGAAGCAGCCGCTGACCTTGGGGTGCTCGGGAAGAAAGAGGCGATCAATGTTCTGGATGAGGCTTTTCATTCCGAAAGTGACCCCGACGTGCGGGGAGAAATTCTGCTTTCTCTGGGTAAGATTCGCGACCGCTCCGGATTAAAGACCTTAACCTATGCCTTGGCCAGCGATGTCTCCAAAGATGTGCGCCTCCAGGCTGTTGATTCTATCTTGCGTCTCTACATTCCTATCGAAGAACCGGGTATCATCCGCAGATTTTTAGGAGGCGTCAAAAGTATCTTTGCTGAAAATGAGCAGTGGGTGGTGCCACCCTACGTGGAAGTGGATAAGGAAGCCAAGGAAGCCCTGTCCAAAGCTCTGCTGGATCGTGACAGCCAGGTTCGCGCGAATGCGGCCAAGGCTCTGGGCAGCTTGAGAGCCAGCGATCAAATTGCGGCTATGGACCAGGCTTTGAGCGTGAGCAACAAAGAGACACGTGTGGCCATTGTTAAATCTCTCGGAATTATGCGGGACGAGAAAGCCGGACCGATATTGCTCAGGCAACTAAACGACCGGGATAAGGAGGTCGTACGGCAATCGGCCATTTCGCTGGGATTGGTGAAATTCAATGCGGGACGGCAGCAATTGCGACAGCTCTTTTCTTCCAAAGAAAAGGACCTCAAGCGGGCTGCTGCCGAAGGGCTGGCGATGATTCACGATTCTGCCGACAAGGACTTTTTTCTGGAACTGCTTCGCAACGATTTTGACGACAAGCTCAGGGAATTCGGAGCTGAGGGTCTGGCTCGAATTGCGGATTCATCGGTGGAACAGGCACTTCGAGACAGGTTAAGCAGCGAAACGAAATCTAACGTGAAGACGGCCCTCTATTTTGGACTCGTCAGCATAGGCAAGACGGACTACATGCCGCCGTTGGTTGAGGCTTTGACTGCTCACTTTACCAATCAGGCGGAGGTTTACCTCTTCGAAATCGGAAAGCATCAAAAGAGAGTCGATTTGCTCTACCCCTTTCTTAACAGTAACGAGCCCAAAATCCGTGCAGGCATCCTGCGAGTCTTGGGCAACATCGGAAACTACGAGGCCTTTGAGAAAGTTAAACCGCTGGCGGCCGACAAAAACTCTGAGGTGGCCCGAGAAGCAGTTCAGGCCATGAGGACATTGGAGCGACTTCGGCCCTGAGTTGCGCAAACGGTCCACAGCAACCAGAAAGCGCTCAAAGCGGTCAACAAGAGAAGGGGGGCCAAACTTAATTTGAAAGCCTCTATTGAAAATCCCCCTTAAAAGGGGGAAAGAGCCGAAGGCGCGGGGGGTGTCCAGTTGGAAAATACCGGACAGACTCCAATAGAGACCTCCCCCAGGCTAACGCCTGCCCCCTTTTATTAAGGGGGAATAGGCTTCAGAAAAAGTGAGGAGATCATGACCAAAGCCATCATTAAAACCCCGCGGGGGGACATCACCATTGACTTCTATGACAAAGATGCCCCCAACACTGTGGCGAATTTTGTGAAACTCGCCCAATCAGGATTCTATAATGGACTTACCTTTCATCGTGTCATCCCCCACTTCGTCATTCAGGCAGGCTGCCCCAATGGGGATGGGACTGGAGGACCAGGCTACTCGATTAAGTGCGAGATCAATTCCAACAAACATCTCGCCGGCTCTCTTTCCATGGCTCACCGAGGAAGAAATACCGGGGGTAGTCAGTTCTTCATTTGTCATTCTCCCCAGCCGCATCTGGATGGAGTGCATACGGTCTTCGGCAGAACCAACGACATGGCCGTGGTAAACGCCATCAAATCCGGGGATAAGATGGAGGAGGTAATCATCCTGGCGGGCGAAGGATGAATGTACGACGTGAAACGTGAGAGGAACAAGGTGTGCGCTCAGTTTTTGCCCCTCTCCTATCACGTTTCACGCATCACGTTTCACGGTTTCACGTTAGCCGATGTTGGCGAATCTTGACACCAGCCTGCTCGAACAGTTTAAAGGACGTGTCGTTCAGAGGATAGTCCAGATTGAATACGACTTCCCCAATACCACTGTTGATGATCATTTTGGAGCACATCAGGCAGGGGGCGAAGGTCGTATAGAGCGTCCCTTCTTTGACACTGGTTCCGTGATAAGCAGCCTGAGTGATGGCATTCTCTTCAGCATGGGAACACAGACATTCATCTAGCTTAGTTCCGCTGCTGGCCAGACTGTTGCAGCGCGGGCACCCTCCTTCACTACAGTTCTTGGTACCGCGAGGAGTGCCATTGTACCCGGTGGAGATAATCCGTTTGTCTTTGACGATCACGGCTCCTACTTTTCGCTTGATGCAATTGCTGCGCATCGAAGCCACCTGGGCAATCTTCATGAAGTACTCTTCCCAGTCGGGACGTTCCTGTTTTCTCATTTCGCTGAGAACCAAATGGCTTAACTTTTCCTGAGCCACGTCTTCGGTCTCTTTCGAACTAACAATCAGATCAAACTCGGACGGGTTCTGAGAGCCTTCCCCTATCCAGACCAGCGCGGCCTTTCTTTCGCGCAGCACTTGCAGCTCTCCTCCTGAATCCAAGATATCGATCACATAGTTCTTATCATTCTCCAACCTGGCCAAGGCAGAGACTGAACCCATGTAAAAACTCTTACTGGCGAGATAGTCGCGCAGCCTCGATTTCATTACTGACTTCTTTCCGACCAATCCAACGATCACGGTATGTCCCCTCTCAACAGCATACAGCCAGGCGGCAAATGTGGTGGAAACACCCTGCCGGACCTGTCTCTCTGGATTGCGGTTGGCCGCATCTTGTTTTCCAGCCTATCACAATCGTCAGAGTCCATGTTGCAAAAATGTGTCTGACGAGATTCCGAATTCCTAGCGGAGCAAGAGCTCGCCACTTCTGTTGACCTTAGTACATCGATTCATAGCCTTCGAAAATCTGTTAGTTGTCGTTAGCCCCGTGCCAGCGTGGGGTGGGCGGCGTCGCCCACAATTTGGCTCATCCCGGGCTGGCCGCGCCAGCCCCGGATGAAAGGAGGAACACAACGATAGAAGTCCCCGCGCTGAAGCACGGGGCTAATGATAAACACAGCAGGCGAAGTGAGACTCAGGCAAATACGTCAGCGTA
Organism: Acidobacteriota bacterium; assembly: GCA_003224725.1. Classification (GTDB taxonomy): domain Bacteria; phylum Acidobacteriota; class Terriglobia; order Versatilivoradales; family Versatilivoraceae; genus QHZQ01. The sequence goes on from QHZQ01000081.1 coordinate 12,467, forward strand.
ATGGCGAAAGGCAGTAAAATACCCTTCCGTGTTTCTGAAATGGAGCACTCAGCTTGTGCCTCGATATGAGCCTCCCAAGCATCAAGCCTCAGAAGTCCCTCGCCATCTTTTGCGAAACCATGAGCGTGGCAGTGTTGGTCGAGTCAATTTTTGTCCGGAAAATCTCTCACAGGAGCAACGGCCAAACTCCATAGGTGATGCGGAAATTTTTCATAATTTCCCGCCAACCTAAGAATTTTTACATGGACGGTCCGCTGTGATCGCCAGCAGACCAGCTCTTCATTATCAGATAATTGCGTCCAAAAGAAAGAGCTCATAGCAGTGTGGAAGTGGGGTTGCATGCGAACAAAAAGGGGGCGGGTTGAAAGTGCTTAAACACTTTTCACCAAGAACTCATTTAAGCGTAAGGAGCAATATGAAATTCGGAAAGGCATACACCATAACAAACGCCCTTTTCCTGGTCTTAAACTTAGCCATCTTAACTCCTACCCTTGAGGCGATGTCACCTTCGGTCCCAAAGGGGACGATACTTAAGCTCATTTTGAACGACAACCTCAGCACCAAGACCAGCAAGGAGGGTGATCCTTTTGCTGCCGAACTGGCCGAAGACGTTGTGATTCGTGGCTACACAATGCTTCACAAGGGAGCGACCATAGAAGGGGTCATTTCGAAAATGGAGGAGGCTAAACGGCTGGGTGGATTAAAAGGAAAGGCTTCCATGGTGCTTCGCTTCGACAGGATTCGTACGCACGGCGGAGAAGAGCCTATGGTGGCCTCTTTAGTTTCCGTTCACGATCCGGTAGACGGGTCCAAGCAACCCGATAAAGTGAAAGATGAGGGTGAAGTTCAGTCCAAGACGGACGTCAAAGATATGGCTACCAAAGGGGCCATCGGTGTGGCTGCAGGGAACGTGCTAGGAGCAATATTTGGAAACGTTGCCCGTGGATTGGTGTTGGGCTCGATCGGCGGTGCCGTGGCCATTTTGGCCCCAAAAGGGAATGATGTGACCCTGTGCCCCGGAACCGGCTTACAAATCCGCCTGGATCGAGACTTGATAGAAGCAGACACCATCCGTATTGAATGGATGGCACTGTAGGAGTGGGGGTGGAAAGATTTGCCACCCCTATTTTTTTGTCGGGCCCCGTTTCAGATACCGTATTTCGTGCTCTTACTCTTGCTCGCCCTGTGGCAATGAATCGAGTAAGAGCAAGAGCAAAATGCGATTTTCCCGCCTGTTTCACCGCGGAGACGCTGAGACGCAAAGAAAATCCGGGAGATGGGATAAGGGCTCCAGGCCAAAATGCCTCCCGAAACTAAAAGGGAGAGCTCAAAGTATTAAGCACAAGTTTACAGTCACCCATTTCTTCAGCCGATGTGATGCCTTCCACCTGCCGCCATTACCAACGCTATCTCGGGGATTCCCTTCCTCTCTGCCTCTGGGCGTCTCCGCGGTTCATCGTTTTTTCCTCGAGCAGAAATGTAAATCTTAACCGGGGTAGACCCTTAGGGCACTGCGGCTTCGGGCTTCTCTATTTTCCCGCATAAGGTTACATTTCAAAAGAAATTACAATACCCTGGTGGCCCATGGAGATTATCAATAGCGACATTGACAGATATCTTAATAGCCTAATCCCACCCCGGGACGCTGTGTTGCAAGAGATGGAGCGTATTGGGAAAGAAAACGGGTTTCCTATCATTGGCCCTTTAGTGGGTCGCTTGCTCTGCCAATTAGCACAACTCATTCAGGCCCGAAGGATCTTTGAACTTGGCTCCGGGTATGGGTATTCCGCGGTTTGGTTTTCCAAAGGCATTCACCCGGGTGGCAAGATCATCTGCACCGACGGTGCTGACGAGAATGCCCACAAAGCCGCGAAATTTTTCGAGAAGGCCAGGATCACCGGATTGATTGACTATCGGGTCGGTGATGCCCTTTCCCTGCTGGATCGAGAACCGGGTCCTTTCGACATCATTTTGAATGACATCGACAAGCATGAATACCCTGAAGCTTTCAAGAAAGCAGTGCCTAAGTTACGCAGAGGTGGCGTACTGATAACTGATAACGTACTTTGGCACGGAAGTGTTGTGAGCGACGACAAAGAAGCCAGTACCAGGGGTGTTCTAAAGTTCAATCAACTCGCATACCAATCGCCTGAAGTTTTCACGACGATCATCCCGCTCCGCGATGGAGTTGCAGTGAGTATGAAGCTTTGAAGTGGGTTAAGTGAAACGCGATGAGTGATACGTGCAGAAATACTCAAATTATATTTCATGTTTCACGCGTCACGTATCATGCATCACGTATCACGTCCTGACCTTGATCAACATCGGCCCTTACCAAATTCACTCCCTGGAAACCGGCAGGTTCGCCCTTGACGGGGGAGCCATGTTTGGCGTGGTGCCGAAGACACTTTGGAGCAAGACCAACCCCTCTGATGAAAAAAATCGCATCGACATGGCCATGCGTGTTTTGTTGATCTTCTTCGAAGATCGCAAGATCCTGGTGGATGTGGGTGCCGGTCATAAATTCCCCCCTAAGCTTCAGGCAATTTATGGCCTTGATCACACTCGCTTTACCCTCAAGGGCTCTCTGGCCCAGCATCATGTCAATGCAGAAGAGATTACCGATGTGGTCCTCACCCACTGTCATTTTGATCACGTCGGTGGAGCGACGGAATTCCTGGACGAAACTTTGACACTGACCTTTCCCGCGGCCACCCACTATGTTCAGCGATCTCATTGGGACTGGGCCCTGAACCCTTCAGAGAAGGATCGTGCCAGTTTCCTGAAGGAAAACCTGGAGCCGCTCCAGAAGAGTGGCAAATTGAAAATTCTCAACGGTCCTTGCGAGTTGTTTCCAGGCTTTCATCTCTGACGACTCTATTCTATTGCAGCGATCTTATGCCGACGGCCTCTCATCTGCCCCTGCCGTACATCATGAGCTACGATCTATATCCACTGACGACTCTCGAAGAGAAGCGCCAATTCTTGAACCAAGCCTGCGAAGAGGATTGGATCATAGCCTTGGAGCACGATCCAAAATGCGAAGCGATTCGTCTTCAGAAAATAAAGCAGAGTCTGGACGTCCGGGAGACACTAAGAATCTGAATGCCAATAGGCTCACTCTGGCAATAGTGTTATCAGAGGCTGTTCTGCAAGCACGAGTGAGAAAACGCACCCCTCGTCCAGATTGAAGGAACCTTTTCGCAGAGAATACCTACCTTAGCACCAAGTATAGTGGTATGGCTTGACTTGAGCTAGTGAAGTGGCTATTATGGCCACATTGAGGGTCTTCATGAAAACGGTCAACATCGCCAAATTGAAAAACAAGCTGAGTGTTTACCTCAATCATGTGCGGCGCGGCGAGCAGGTCTTGATTAAAGATCGGAACGTGCCCGTTGCAAAAATTGTCCCATTGGACAGCGAAGACGAGGAAGTTTTGGTATTGGCCGCTGAGGGAAAACTCAGATTACCGGAGAAACCTGGAGGCATTCCTGACTCGTTCTTTTCTTTACCTGGAGCAGCCATCCCTCTAAAGAAAGTTCTGGCTGCCGTGCGCAAAGAGCGTGATGAGGGTTACTAAAAGCGCGTTTTGGGATACCAGTGCCATACTCCCTCTGTGCGTAGATCAGAAGCCTACTGCGCGATCTTTTCAAATTGCTCGCCAGTTTCGAAAAACGGTCGTTTGGTGGGCAACACCCGTGGAATCTTACAGTGGACTAGCGCGGCTTTTGAGAGAAGGGGAGATTAGTAGTAAGGAAATGGCCAATGGGATTCGTCTGGATTCAGTTCGCACTATGGCCCAGTCTCTTCTTGGGCAATACCCGCTTCGCGCAGCCGACGCACTTCAGATAGCCGCGGCTTTGGTCTGGTGCCGTGAAAAACCCCACCATCGTCCTTTTGTCTGCTTTGATGAAAAGCTCGCCGAGGTAGCACACCGTACAGGGTTCTTAGTTCTTTCTTAGTCAAGACCGCCCGACCCTGGAGTTGTTTCTGCCATGAAGATATTTCCTGCCAGAGTCTGACCATCCGGGGAAAAAGCCGGTTCCAAATCGCCAGATCCATTAGCTATTGTCACAGATGTTTCTTTTGACCAGAACTTCTGTCGCAATTCGTCACCCGAGTGCCCCCCAAAGTCTCTCCAAATGAATTGATAATGCGCTTGGTCACCCTTTCTGATGCCAGGTTACGCCTGGCGCTGTTTGCCTTGTTAATTCTGCATCCGGAGTGGGGGCCTTATGTGGATTCCCAGGTTAGAGAGTTGGCTGAACCCACCCGCACTGACTTGCAGGGTCTTTATGCCGCTGCCGTTTATCTGCAGCGCCTTTGGCAGACACGTCTTGGATTTTACCTGGGAAGGTTTGAAGTGCTGCCCAACCTGTATTCCAGCCAGTTAGGGCTACCGGCGGCCGAGGAAAGGCATGGGAAAACCGGTCTGCATGCCCTTTCTACCTGGCAAACCCATCGATCTCCCTACCCTTTTAACTGGCTGGCATCCTACAACAAATTGATCAACCTGTTGTTTGAGCAGTTGAAAATGGAGGCCAAGCAGCATGAGTCAACGTCCGCCCGTTGATCGCCAGCGGATCGAAGAATTTCTGCGGCATTTAAGCCAAAGATATTCTCGTCCCGCCCGTAGGCGGTACGACCATGGTGTTCGAAGGATTTAGAAAGCAGACACTGGATATTGACTCCAAACTGACTACCCACGAATCACACGAGAGCTGACATTGTTCGTGTCCGGTCTTGTGATTCGTGGGCATGCGATAGGTGGGGCCGGGGAAGCATCCGCCCATCCTACAAATCTAAGGCAGCACCCAGTCCAGCGCGTAGATTTCCGTCGTGCCGACGTCTCGTACGGTTAGAAGAGAACCATCTGGAGTTACGCCGCTCCATCTCGTGAAAGGCTCATGAGAAGTCAGCCTGGCACTCTTCACCTCGACCAGCCGCTCCACTTTCCAGTCGCTGACGCGCAAGCGCTAAAGAGCGGCCGCGTTGCCAGGGTCGTCAAAGTAGACGTATCTACTGTCCGGCGACCAGGCGTGATGCTGCCCGGTAGGAATGGTGACCCTTTGTTCCTATTCACTAAGTGCTCGATTTCATAATACTCATTACGAATGCCTTCCGTTTCCGTACCGATTGTTTGCGAAAACATCACTTTGCTCGTGCTCTTACTCGATGAGTCGGCGGAAAGCCGAGCAAGAGCAAGAGTACGAATACGAGCGCGAATGGAAATGAAATACGTGGCCGCATTTCTGAAAGGGCGGACTAAGTTGTCGTCTAATCCTCCTCTTCCTCTTCGACTCGATAGACGATTTTGACAGTGTGCTCGCTGGGAATTGGTTTGCCGTTATCGAAAGCAGGGGCAAAGTCCCACCAGTTCTTGACTTCGTAGACGGCGCGCTCGGTCAAGCCATATTCCAACTGAATTTCAGGCACCGCTTCGATCACTTCTCCATTGACATCCAGTTTGACCTTGATCTCTACTTCGCCTCCTTTTTTCTTCTTAAAAGCCTGCTCCGTCTGCTTAGGAAAAGTGCTTAATACCGTGACCGGGCCGCGAGTGCCCTCTGTCGTTGGAGATACGTTGACCTTGCGGTAGCGAACCAGTGAGCCGTAAATATTTTTCCCAAACATGACCCGCAGGTTGAAGACCTTCAGATACTCACTGGACTCTTCGAGGTTGATCTTGTCAAAACCTCTCACAAACTCTTCAAACTCAGGCTGGCTTAGGGGTTGAAGACGAAAGGCGGTATTTCCCATGAGGAAAACGACCTTCCGAACTTTTCCAGGAAACTCAAAGCTGTAGCCCAGCTCCCACTTTCTGCGGGTGCGCTGTCGCACACAGGCTTTATCACCTCCCTCGGTCTTGGATTTACTTCCATCATAGAGGAAGGAATCAAATTTCAAAATTTTGCCATCTTCCGTCCGCATACTCATATTTTCGATGGGGAGGCAGCGTCGCGTGTCGCCCAAATTCAGAATTTCAACGAAAGCTTCTTTTTTGGGGGTCAGTTCGAGGGCCAAAAAAATCTTGGCATCAATGTAAGCATGATAAGCGCTGACGGTGGGAATAAAGTCTGGAGTGGCGAGCAGGGATGGCAGTGAAGAAAGCAGAAGGCCTAGAATCGAAACTGCAAGGAATCGGTAACGAGCTTTAGGGGCCATACTGGACGCTCCTTTGAAGCTTGCTGATCTAAATGGCCGTTGTCGTCCTCGGATGGCCACGTGGTCTAAAACGAAAAGCCGAGGAGGAGAACGACGCTCCTTATATTATGCTCCAACACTACTTGACGACAAAGCGCTCCGTTTTGGCCCACTTCCTTTCTCTTCTGAGAATGAAATCATCGTAAAAGCCCTTCACCACCACGACCAGCCAAAGCTGGCAATACGTGAAGTACATCAAAAAGGTTAGAAAAATATTGACGGGTGTGTCTTCTCCTTTCTCGCGCGAAAGTGCCAGAATGATCTCCATAACAAAGAGAATGATGGCAACGATCCAAACTTGCTTGTAGGGGCCCGGCACAGGAATAAAGATCAAGTCGGTGATGCAAAGAAGGAAAAGGATGTCGGAGAGCAAAATAGCCAAAAAGAAGACATAATAGAGAGAAATTGAATACAGCAATTCGAAACCGATAATACGTGGTTTGAATTGGAAAAGCTGCAGGGCGAATTTTCTCAAAACATAGTTGTTGCCACGCACCCAGCGGGTACGTTGGCGCACCCAGGACTTCACTGTTCGGGGCTCCTGTTCCCAGGTCACTGCGTAGGGAACAAATTTGACGTGATAGCCCGCCTCATAAATGCGAACGGTGAGTTCAGCATCTTCAGTAAGGGCTTGCTCGTCCCAGCCGTTGAGCTCTTCCACAATTGACTTGCGCACCAGGAAATTGGTACCAGGCAGGGTGCAATATTTCATGAGCATCCAACGGCCTGCCTGCACGATCCATTGAAAACTGAGCGACTCAATATTCAGGCAGCGTAACAACAAGTTTTCCGACTTGTTAATGGCGCGAAATTTCCCAATCACGGCGCCCAACTTCGGATCATAGGCGAGTTGCTCGGCCAAATACTTTAGAGACGAGGGTTCGGGCTGATTATCGGCATCATAGACTCCAATGACTTCATTCCGAGCTTGTCTCAAAGCCATATTTAAAGCGGTCGATTTTCCTTTGCCTCCAAGCTCCACGGGAATATCAATCAGCCTCACCCGCGCGTCGATCTGAACGATTTCTTTGACAATACTTGCCGTACTGTCGGCACTGCCATCATTCACAACAATGACTTCCAGTCGTTCGGAGGGGTAGTCCATAGCTAATATCGATTGCAAGGTTTTCTTGATAACCAAGGCCTCGTTGTGAGCCGGAATGATTAACGAAACACGGGGAAGGTAAAGCTCGGCTGTGGCGAGTCGAACTTTCTCCCGGGCAGAGAGGCGGCTGTAATAGAAACCGAGCAAAAAAAGCAGCAACTGATATCCCAGCATAAACCAGATCAGGATCACGCTGATGACAAAAAGGTAGTTGATAAAAAGGCTGGAGAGCATTTTTCGGGTTATAAAGACAAGTTATTCGGACCCACGTCTTAGATGGAATAATGCGTGATAGGTGAAACGTGATGCGTGAACAACTCGTCACGTTTCACGTCTTACGTTTCCCCTCTTATCGTTTCCGGCCTTGCTTACTCGATCTCTTCCAAGATTCTCATCTCAGTCCACCGGCTTGGCTTCAAAGAAGGCGCTGGTGCGATTGGTGCTGTAAACTCGCGAAATGGCAATAACCGGGACTCCGTTGGTGACGCTGATTTCCAGAGGGCCGAATTGCTCCGAAAGGTTCAAACTGGTCAGGATATCGTCATCGAAAAACAGTCCATTGGCTGGAATCGCGACTGTTCTTGAACCCTGCACCGCACCACTTGTGTTCCTGAAAAGAATTTCGATATGGGCTTCAGCGCTCTGGGTATTCAGGAGAGAGAGTGTCGAACGAAACAATCCTTTATTGGTGGAGGAAGAGAGCAATAATTTGGCGAATCCCAGGCGTTGTCCGATTTCCAGGCTAGGGTCATTGTTAGAATTATCGATTTGGGAAGCCCAGGCAAATAACGGTTGGGTAGAAACAATCTCCAGGTAGCCCTCCTGGTTTGAGGTGAATCCCGGATCGGGAACAAGCGACAGATCTAATTTGGAAGGATTGCTGAGCATCTTGCGAACAATCGAGTTGATCTGGGTCAACCCTCCTGCCGGCACTGTGGTGGTCCCGCTGGCCTGACGGTCACCGGCTTTGTTAATGAACAAAACCGTGACCTTTGCATTGGTGCTTCCCGGATTGTTCAACCCCAGGTTGGTTCGAAACTCGGCGGTATCAATGACAAACGGCATGAACAACGCTTTGAAGGTCTGATTGTAACTCTGCCCTTCCAGGAATCCTCCATTGGTCCCACCGGCGGGATTGTTGCTGAACACCCGCGAGGTCGCTACCAGAAGCGCCCCATTAGTGGCCAGAATTTCCAGAGGGCCAAACTTACCCGTTGCCCCCAGGAATGTCAGAATATCCGGGTTCTCGAAGCTACCATTGGCTGCAATGGTCAGATTATTCCGGCTGGCCACGATTGAGCCCGAGGTATCTCTGGCTGTAAGGTTCACATTAGCCGCGAAGCTCGACAAGTTTTTGACGACCAGGTTAGAGCGGAAGGCTAAGAAATTGGTCACCGAGGGAACCAGGAGGTGAGAGTCTCCTTTCCTGGCCGCAAGCTCCAGACTGGGATCCTGGGAAGCGTTATCGATGATGGAAGCAAAACCGGAGATCGGCTGGCTGGCGCTAACACGCAGGGATCCTGTGGTATTAGTGATGCTCCCGGAAGCCAGCAAGCTTTGATTGACGGAGTTCACCTGATTTAATCCTCTCGACGGGACATTGTAGCTTTGGGATGCTACGATGTTTCCATTAGTATCAAACAGAGAGACCATGGCATTTGTAGCGCTTCCGGAGACATTGTTAATTCCCAGATTTGTCCGGAAAGAGTTGGTATCCAAACTGGAAGGAATCAAAATCTGAAACGTAGGTGAACCGGCGGAATAACTAAATCCCTGAGGTAGAGAATCGGACGATTGATCCGGATTAGTAACGTTGACGCTGACAGTTCCAGGACTGTGATTGCCCGTAGAAACTTTGAGAGAATAAGGGCTAAAGGAAATCAGAGTGGCGGCGCTACCGCCCAAATCAACTGTAGCGCCCTCGACAAAGCCGCTGCCAATAATTTGTAGTGTGGTTCCGCCGCCGTTCGAGCCTGAATCCTGGCTAATGCCCAAAAGGGTTGGAGCGTTGAGGAAGGCAAACTGCAGGGGAGTACTACCTACCGAAACCGTTTTCACCACGGTGTCGGTATTCGTGCTGATGACTGAAACGTTATTGGAATTAAGGTTGGTTACGTAAACGAAATCCTCGTTGGGGTCCAGCACAATGCTGAAGGGAAAGAGCCCGACGGCAATGGAATCCACACTGGAAGCATCGGTGGTATCGAAGACCGACACACTGTTCGACCCCGAATTGGAAACATAGGCGAAGCGACCATCGCCGGTAAGTGCAATCCCAATAGGGGCCGTTCCCACGTTGAAAGTGGTGGTCACAATCCCCTGGGCGACGTTAATCTGCGAGACCGTATTGGAACCACGATTGGTGACATACCCCCACTGCCCATCCACCGAAAAAGTGAGTCCGACCGGGTTGTTACCTACTGCAATAGTTCTCAACACCGCGAAACTGGCGGTGTCGATGACAGTCACATTATTTGAACCCGTGTTAATGACAAAAGCCTGTTTGTTGTCCGGCGTCAGACCAACCTGATTGGGCTTCGAGCCAACGGCGATCGTAGTCACGGGCGAATTGTCTGCAGTGTTCACCACGGTGACATCGTTGGAATCCTGATTGGCAATGAAAAGATAAAGCCCATTGCTTGAGATATTGATGCTGACCGGAGTTATGCCTACGGGAAGAGTTGTCAGAACGGTATTTTCAGAGGTATCAAAGATCGTCAAATCATTGGAGCCGCCGTTGACCACATACCCATACCGGTCGTTAGGTGAAAGCACCAGGCTCGCCGGCGCCATGCCTACAGGGATGGTCGCCACCACACCTTGCAAGGACAGGTCGATAACAGAAACTGAATTCGACGTTTCGTTTGGTACATAAGCAAACAGGTTGTTGCCGGCGAAGGTGATTTCGGTAGGGTTATTCCCCACTGCAATCGTCCCCACTACTGAGTTCGCCTGCAGGTCCCAAACTGCCACATTGTTTGTGGTGTTATTGACGACGTAGGTTCGAGCAGCCGCGAGTCCTTGGTTTTGCGTGAGGAATAGTGTAGAAACACCAACCCAAGCGGTGATCACCAGTGTATGCCAGAGACGTTCATACGACGGACCTTTCCCTTGGCACGTGGGCACGCAAGAACACAGGTTTGAGGCGGTCGCGTCAGCAAGCAAATGACGCTTGTCTGTCAGAGACATTACTTGTCCCTCATGATCAAACTTCGCAGCTTGAAACTCAGGTTTATTCCGAAATTGACAATATACTGAGTCCCATTCTGATCAATCGCGCTAATGGTCCTGCCACCACTGGTGAAAAGGCTGAAGTGCGGGTTAACAATATAATAGATGCCAACAACCGCATCCACTCGACTTTTCAATAACCCAAATTCTTGGCTCACTTCAGTGAATTTAGTGGAGCGGGAATACAGGATATTTACAGCCAGGCCCAGTCGCTTGACCAGGGCTCCGTCTGCGCCGACACAGGCGAACAGGGCTCCACGGGTAATGTAGCCAGTCTCAGCATAAAGGTTAAAATAGCTGAAGTTCTTCTGCAGAATGATAGGTAGGACAAAATTATATTTCTTGGGGCCCTGCGGCCCCGCAGCCAGCGAGCTTTTCCCCAGAATCTCCAGAGTTGGATCAAAAGCTAAACCTATTTTGTGCGAATCGGGATCCAGGACTCGAATTTTTGTCGAAACGAATCGATCCCCTATCCCGCTTAAACGAAAGTCCGGACCATAATCAGAGTGGAAATAAGGAACAGAAAAATCAACCTGGACCCGTCGATTCAACCCATAAGCGACTGCCACGGCTGGAATGTCCAGCTCTTTTCCATCCGGCGCCCGGCGATAGGTGAAAATATTGCTGAACAAAATGGCCTGGGGTTCAACGGTGTCCACCGAGTCTAAAAAGAAGGCCAATGTGGCAACACGACCTGGAAGCGGGACTGCTTGATCTTGGGCTAAGCCAGCCCTGCAGGTGAGAAAATAAACCAGGCAGGCCAATAAAGGGATAGGCCGAAAAAACGAATAAATACTTTCCGGCGCTTTTCTTGTATCAGACATAATAAATGGTTTCCTGAAATAGGATTTCATCTGCGAGTGTTAAGCTGTCAGCTTTCAGCAATCAGCTAAAGGAAGGATTGGCTAAGATTGCGATCTTCTCTTCAGAATGTGGGGGCTCTTACCACTGTGCTTGGTGCTTGGGCTGAAAGCTGATAGCTGAACGCTGGCAGTAATTACTATCGGCAAAACAGCCCGATTCATTTGGAGTTCTTTGTGGCGGCGGGCCGATGTCTGGGAAGCCAGACAAGTCTTGCACGAAACCAGCGTATCAGAACTACCGTGATATAAAGTCCCAGGAGCAAAGCGCCCATGGCAGAACCGAGATAGGTTATGAGCGAGGAGGAAAGAAGACTGGTGATGTCCAGAACAAAATGGGCCGGGCTATCAGCCAGGATCTCCACCTGGTGATTGCCGCTGGGGAGAATAATAGACCAATCTCCCTGATAAAAGCCAGCCTGGGCGCTTGATTCTTGGCCATCCAGCAAGACCCGGTAAGGCTGTTTGTTGAGAAGAGCGATCGCTCTGGTGGGGCTTGCATAACGAAAACTCAAGCCGCGTTGAGTGAGGGTTCCTTCCAGAAGCTCTCCTTGAAAACTTTTGAGCTTGAGCCTGAACTTAGTAAAATCAATGAAACTGAACTTGGCCTTCTCTTTAACGATCTCATGGCGGCCCGGCGGCACCAGGATTCGCCCCACATCTCCAAAAGGCCAAACCTGCTGATCCAGGAAGTAAGCGCCGTCAGAATCTACTTTGACCTGCACCGTGCGAGGAGCCTCCACAGTTAACCGGTCCTGATTCACTGCGACCCAAGATCCCTGTGCCAAAATGGACGTCATGACCTCAAAGTCTTGCATCGTCAGGGTGGATTCGGCATAGACTGCGACGCGCCCTGAGGCTTGGGAGGCATGAAAGAGCATCTGGGCAAATTCAGTGCCGGTTTGCAGACTGGTAGGCAACAGGGTATTTTTGACGATCCGGCCAGGGATAACGTTTAAGTCAAAGATCAAACGACTGCGGTCAGGAACCTTACTCACATAAGTGTGCACAAAGGCCGAATAGCGATCCGGGCTTTGAGTCCAAAATTCTGCCGGGTCCTCGACCTGCAGCGTAAAAGGATACTTTTTCATCAACCCAAGCATTTGATTGGAATCAACACCCGTATCTCTGGTTAAGGTTTGGCTGTGCAAACTGTCTAACATCGTGATGACAAGTTCCAGGTCGTTTTTCTGGCAAAAGGGGCTTAGCCAGTCCAATATCTCCCGATGCCACGAAGTCACCGTTTCGGTGCGGAATTGATTGAATTTTTCGAAGGCTTTGGGATTTTTTTGCCAAAAATAGGGCGAGGCGGAGTCGAAGAGTTGAAGAGGATCGAACCCGGCCACAGCCTGGAAATCTCTGCGGACATCATCATTCATGGGAACATACTTAGCTGGATTCAAGGGCCCGTGGTCCGTATCATAATTGAGCTCGGCAATGTTCACGCCATCCCAAGGAAATTCTTCCATGATATCTCGCACATAGCCAAAGGCGGCGCGGCGGCATTCCCTATTGGCGAGATTCATGAGAAGACGCCATCCTACATGGCCGTCGGCCCCGGTGGCCGTCTTTTCCCGCCACTTTGGATGGGCGTCCCAAAACCGTTCATTCACCTGAGGGAGTTCAAACCAGGCATAGACGAGAATCCCGTTTTTGTGACAAAGATCAATGAAATATTTGTAGTTGAAATCCCATTTGCGATAATCGGCAGCCCACGCGGCCGCATAAACAATCTTGACTCCGAAGCTTCTCCAGGATCGCACCAGGCGCTCGATAGAAATGCCGGCACGTATTCCAGGGTCGAAATAAACTTCCACCTGTGGCCGGCGAGCTCGGGGTTGGAGGTCAAACTCGGTCCGAAGAATTTGGAACAAGTAGGGATAACGGTTGATGCCTAAACCCGAATGGGGATCAAACAGGGGTCCCAAGTAAAGATAGGCGCCTTTTCCCAGGCGATTCATGAAGCCCAGTGGTGAGTGGCTTTCCAGATCGATGAAGAGGGGTTTGCTCCCTTTGGGAACAGAGAACTTGGGAAAGATAGCGGTGGGCCTCCACTCGATGTCGATGTCCGGAAAGTTCACGTCATGCACGGAATCTACGGGCAAGCGGCGAGCTTCGAAGTAAACCCCGAGCTTTCGGCTTAACTCAGTTTCTCCATCCAATACGATAGTTCCTCCCGCCTTCACATGGTTGAGGATGACATCCTGCGCTTCACGGGAAAGCCTCAATCCGCTGGCATAAGGTATGAAAAGAATTTCTGAGAGTGAGAGAGCGGGGTCAAGGAGTTTCGTCACAGGCAGAAGCCGCGCGCGAATCCCGTAAACCTCAAGGGCGGAGCGAAAACTCTCCTGGTCCCGAGATTGCTCAAGATCCTGAGTGTCACTCCAAAGCAGCGTCGCCTCGGAAACAAGCTTGCGGTCTGGCCTGTTTTTTTCTTCCCAACTAGAAAAACGCTCGATGAGGGCGTTTCGCCACTTTTCGTACCAACTAGCGTTTCGAGCTTCCGGCTTTTCGACTAACCCCTCCACAACGGCCATCTGACCTGGAGCGAGGGAGATGTCTCTTTCCACAGAGCCGGAATGAAGCGTCCTGGAAATGGTCTCTTTAACGACAGCCCCTTGCGAGTCCAGCACAGCCGCACGCAAATATTCGTTATCCAAAGTCAACCTGATCGGGCCCGCAGAGGTCAACACCGCCCGATTGTGCGTGTTGGCCTGACAGCCAAAGGATTTGAGCGAGACAAACTGGTAGCCCTGACGCTTCAGCCCTTGAACAATCTGTTTGAGGTAATCCAGTTTCAAGAAACTATGAAAGAAGAAGGAAGGCATGCCATCGCGCACGGCCAGCATCTTTTGAGAATCTTCGACCAGCCTCTGTGGATTTGGATCCTGAACGCTGACGAATCCTAAATTCTCAGGGATGATTTTCTGACCGAAGGTATCGGTCAGGGGATAAGGAAAATATTGCTGCGTCCCAAGCTTTTCGATCACCATGCGGCGTTCGTTGACATGGCTGAAGAACTCTTTAAGAACCTGGTTGTCCAGGAAGGAGGCTGCATAGTGGGGAGTTTCCCAGGAGATTGGGTAGATGCCGTTCTTGAAACATTCATTCATGCCCAGCTCAATTCGTTTGCGCACCATCTCGGCTGAATCTACACTCACTGGCTTATCTTGCAGGTCGTCCCAGAATTCGTAGTCATCCGCGCTGGTTCCCCGGTACTGGTGCGTCACTCCGTGAAGAACAACACTCCCTCCTCGAGCGATCATATATTTCAGGGCTTCCACAAACTGAGGGCGATCCGAAAGGTAAAGCTCAACCCCTTTGCTCGGGTCTTTGAAAATAGGAATGAGAGCAATTTGGAAAGGGACCTGCTGCGAGCTTAAGTAATCGGCAACTTTGCGCAGTTCGATGGGATCGTCATCGACCGAGACATCTTCGATACGGACGAGAGCTTTGCGCTCAGTTGGATGAGGAACATTGAGGATTTCATGCAGAATATCGCAAAAGGCCAGATACCGGTCTCCTTCTTCGACAAATGAAAAAGGGGAGTCGGCAATGTACCAAAAATTTCCGCTTTGCACGATATAGGGCCGGATTCCCTCCGGATTCCTGGCTTGAGCCCAGATGCGACACTGGGAGGAGTTTTCAATGCGGATCAGATTGAGGTCGGGGTCCGTCTTGCGAAGAGTAATGCCTTTGTAAAGGACAGCCTCAAACTCATCGTCGTCTCGATAATCAATAAAACTGAAACCCAACTTTTCCCGGGATTCCGGCATAGTTGTGAATTGATTGATGTGCCGGTTCAACCAGCAAACCGTTTTCGAGGTGGCCAGCAGATCTTCGAGGAAGCTTCTGGGAAGCTGCGTCTTCTCTACATTGCCCGCAAAGAAAATCCAGCTATAGTTCTCCATAGCCGCCTTCTGATAAGACTCTACTGGTTGGATCTGATAACTTACGGAAAAATGGCCAAGTAAATTAGCAATGCTGTTGGCGCTAATAAGCCCTTCACTATAACCGGTCGATTGCCCATCATAGAGAATCAGGGCCCTACCTGGCGGATCGGACTTTTGGGCCAATCCAGCGGTGGTCAAAATGAAAAATGAGACCAGCCAAAGAATGAATTTGTCACGACAGTTGTTCTGCATCTTATCAAGAAGAATAAAATAAACTGCGAAGGCGCTGAGAACGCCAAGGAAACAAAAGAGCGAAAAGTTATAGAGGCGACGCCGTTAAGTTTCCCGTGATGGTGGATTTTTTCGTGTTCATCAGCAGAAGTCTG
>QHZQ01000082.1 GCA_003224725.1 Acidobacteriota bacterium
CCTTTGGCTTTTTCTCTTCCTTCACGTTCTTAGCGCCTTTGCGGTTTAATTTTCTTGCTTTTTCTTTGCCTGCCTTCCCACAAAGGGTGCAGGTTTCCGGGTTGTCTTTCCAAAGGCGTAGAGAAGAAAGCCCGCAATTCTTCCAGAAGCCTTCCCATCGCCGTAAGGGTTTACGGCATGGGCCATGGCGCGATATTTCCTGGGTGAAGAAAGTAGAGCGGCTGCTTCTTTCACAATCTTGTCTTTGTGGGTCCCGACGAGTCTGGCAGTGCCTGCAGAGACGCCTTCAGGTCGTTCGGTCTTATTACGCATGACCAATACAGGTTTTCCCTCGGAGGGAGCCTCCTCTTGAATCCCCCCGGAATCGGTCAGTACCAGAGTGGAGCGCTGTATCATCCTGGCGGTATCGACGTAATCCATTGGATCGGTGAGCCAGATTCGATCAATTCCTGAAAGCAGGGGAAAGACGACTTCCCGGACTTTGGGATTGTAATGCACGGGAAAGACCACGGCGGTATCAGCATAGCGGGCAACGATTTCTTGGA
>QHZQ01000463.1 GCA_003224725.1 Acidobacteriota bacterium
CGATTTTGGTCCATTTGTATCCGCCTTTAAGATCGATAAAGCCAATGTCACCACGATCGTCCGGTTGAACAGAACGGTTCTGAAAATAAATTCTCATGCCCAGCAGGTAGCGGCCGGTAGTGTCGAACTGAAGACATTGGTAAAAGAAAAAACCTGTATAAGCTTGGTGTCCGCTGGCTCCTGGATCCGAGACACGGGTAATGGCAGGATAGCGCGCATGGCTCCCCTCTCGTACCTGGTTGAAACTGGTGTACGTCGTGTACGGGAGATCGTCTTGCGCCTGACCGGTCCGAGCTAGCACCGTCAGAAAGATCACTATCCCCCGTAGAAGCTCTTTCATATTGTTCTACCCTCTTGTCATAAGAATCTCCACCCTCCAGGATTGTACGTATAACACCTGGTGCTTCCCCCAAGAGGTGTAGTTATCGCCAGGCGGGAAGCGGCAGATGTCTGTAGTGGTGAGGCTCTTCTGCGCGTACGTCTCCGGAGATCCACTAAGGGCTTCCACGTGCGGATCGCGGGCAATCTTTTCGGCACGCTTCCTGCGGTGGAAGACGACAGCAGCAAGCAGATACTTCAGTCCCCGTTTATGTTGTGCGCCTTCTCTCCATCGGCTTGCCACGGGGGACAACAGCTAGTGAGCTGAAGCTAGAAGTTGAACTTAAGCCCGAGCTGAATAATGCGGGGGACATTGGCCTGACCTCCTACTCTGCCGAAGCCCGGGCTGCCAAAGCCTGCATCAGGACCACTGAACACAACTCGATTGAAGAGATTGAAGAAGTCAGCCCGTAATTCCACATTGAAGTTCTCACGTATGTGGGGTATGTAAGTGCGCTTGATCAGCGAGAAGTTTTCCTCGAAAAACGCAAAGCCACGCAGATCCGGCTCGCTCGGTCCGGCAGTGCCAATGGTGTAGGGAGCAGGTCCGACGATGGCAGCCGGGTTCAAATACAGGTCCCTGTCCGGGTCGAAACTTCCTGCACTGACATTCGAACGGGCAGGCTCCCCCGGTACCCGGTTAGGCCGGTCGGCGCCGTTGAAAATGGGTGTGTTTTGACCTCCATAGAAGCCGATGGGAGTCCCGCTGTGATAATCGGTGATCCCGCTCACTGCCCACCCTTTCAAAATTCCCCCGGCCAGCCCTCTCAGGTTTTTGCCGGGTAACTCGTAAACCCAACTGGTCACCAGGGTGTGAGTCCGGTCATCGGGCGCAATGGTCTTCTCCAACCGATGACGTTCAATATCCTGCGGTCCTGCATTCCAAATCGTGAATCCGCCCTGTCCGGTATCCGTGAGTGATTTGGAGAGGGTATAGCTGACCAGGAAGGAAAGTCCCTTGTTGAACCGTTTTTGTGCCTTCGCTTGGAATGAATGGTAGGAAAGGTTTCCAACCGGCTGGGCGGGGTTGTAGATGTCAATATATTGCGGGTAGGGTCGCAAGGCCTGGGCTACCGAACCCGAAAAACCCGGAAAGGGGGACACAATTCCAGCCGCGATGGCCTCAGGTGAATTAATATCCTGGTTCAAGAGCGGTCCCAGGCTCAGGTAGTGGAAGGGTACCTGGTTGAAATTGTCCAGACCCGCCGGGAGATGAGTCCCCTTGTTGCCAACATAAGCCGCATCCAGGACAATGCCCGCAGCAAGTTCTCGCTGGATGCCGAGCATCCAGTTGTGGGTCCGGCCGGCCTTGCCACCGTGAGGACTCATATAGTCCGCGGTGCTACCAACGTTGATCGACGGGACCAGATTGTCGACCGGAGAAGGCAAAGCTGGAAAGCCGCTGTCTAAATGGAAGGCGGAACTGACCCCGTTGTTGGGGGATTGAATTGTGCTGGCGGCTCCGGCCTCGAAGAAATTTCCTCCAGCTTGGAAGCCTCCCAGGGCAGTAGCGTTGGTCTGAGAATAAAGCAGCCCATAACCGGCACGGATCACAGTCTTACTGTTCCATGAGTATGCCAGTCCGATTCGTGGCCCGAATTCTTTCCAGTCAATAGGGGCAGCAATCTTGTCAGCCCCAAAGACATAGGCCCCCGGGCGATTTCCGGCCCCGGGATTAGGGAGAGCCAGATCAATCGCTGACATTCGCTGGTTATCCCGGTAGGCCCAGGGAATGTCGTAGCGAAGGCCCAGAGTCAAAGTGAGGTTCGGGCTTATCTGGATCTTGTCGTCGGCGAAGAATGCCAGGTAATATTCTTCCATGGTCCGTCTTTGTCCCAGGCCTAACTTCCCCGCGTAGTCCACCTGGCCGAGCAGAAAGCTGGCCAGAGGGGTACCCCAGATAGTATAGTTTGGGGAATTGGGTTGACTGGTCTCCAGGTTGCTGAAGGAGAACGTCCCGCTCAGTCCTCCCCCTGCCTCCTGAGCCAGGGTGGGATACTTTTGGCGCCAATACTCGCCGCCAAATTTGAACTGGTGCCGGCCTCGTGTCCAGCTTAGGCTTTCGGCTAAGTTCCAAGTCTGGACCCAGCGAAGCGATGGCTGTTGATCCGAGTTTCCCAGTTCGGGAAGATCTCCAATGTAAAAAGCCGGCATGCCTGGGGCGCCTGGAGGCGTGCCTGGAAGCTGGATCAGATCTCCTTTCGGCTCGTCTGGCCGCCGCCCGTAGCCGCTCAGCCCGTGGAATCCGAAAGCAAAATGGTTCAAGAGGGTCGTGCTGATGATCCAGTCGTGGTTGACTCGCCAGGTAGTCGTAGGCCCACCGGATGGATAGCCAGAGTCTAAGGGGTTGTCACCCAGTGCAGTGTCGGACTCATCTGTGTTGCGAAACATCCTTGTCAAGCTCCCGTAAAGCTTGTGACTCGCAGTCAGATTATGGTCTATCTTCACGCTAAAAACATCCCTATGCACATTAGTCGTGGAGCGGCTGACAAAGTTGTTGACGATCCCTGGGAAATCCGGATCAGGCAGCAAATCCATGACCCGCTTGGCCACCGCGCTGATCCGGTTGGCCGGGACAATGTTTCCCGGGAAAGGAGTTCGCACGAATCCTCCCTGCCCGTCTGGATTGGTAGTGTCTGGATCGAAGATGGGGATTAAATTCCCCTTTGCATCCTTCAGTTGAGAGAAGTCCCCCTGGCGAAAGGCTGGCGTCGGCAAAGTCACCGTCCCGCGCACGGGACTGCCACCGCCCCGGCGGAAACCGCTGTAGGTTCCAAAGAAAAACGTCTTGTCCTTAAAAATCGGCCCGCCAATGGTGCCTCCAAATTCGTTTTGACGAACGATCGGCTTGTTCCGACTGAAAAAACCGCGGGCATCCAACGCGTCGTTGCGGAGAAACTCCCAGGCATTCCCATGGAAGCTGTTGGTGCCGGACTTGAGCGTATAGCTACTGAACCCGAAACCGCGTCCTTGCTCAGCCGGGAAAAGGGTCGTGTTTACCTTGAACTCTT
>QHZQ01000472.1 GCA_003224725.1 Acidobacteriota bacterium
ACTCGCCAAGCGCAGCGTACGCCTCTCCAAAGTTGGGCACCAAAGACAGCGCTTTCTCGAAGTACGGCCGTGACTGCTCGAACTGCCCCAGTCCTTGCAACTGAGTCCCGAGGAGAAAATTCATCTGGGCAGAGTCAGGAAACCTCCGTGCCGATTCCTGGGCGCTGTCAAGGGCCTTCGTGTATTCACCGGCGTCACGATAAGTCTGCACCAGAAGCAGGTAAACTTCGGGTGTTGAGGTATCCGCCTGGACTAGCTGACGCAGCACTCGAGCAGCTTCGTCGTGCATTCCGAGAGCGTTGTACTGTGAGGCCAGAAACTCCAGGGCTTTCGCGTTATCAGCGGCCGTACTTTCGGCTCGATGGAGCTCACGAAGCCCTTCCGCCTTTTTTCCTTCGCGGATGAAGGTACACCCCAAAAGAATGCGCACCTGAGGGGAACCTGAACTGAGCTGCAGGGAACGTTTCAGGGTACCCTCTGCTTCCTGCCATTTCCCTTGCTGGAAGGCGATATAGCCCAGATTGAATGCCGCGGCGAATGAACCAGGGTCTATTTCGCGGGCACGCATGAAGGCTTCTCGTGCCAAGTCATACCTTCGATACTGGGACAGAAGTTGGCCTGCCTGAAGGAGCGTATCCAGGTCGGCCTGAGGAGCCGCGAGGATACTGCCGGCGGTGCGACTCGCTGGCTCAAATTCTCCCCGCTCAAGCTGCAGCTTTAACTCGGCTAAGGCCGGAGGAACAGTCTGTGTCTGGGCAGCGAACTTCCCAGTTGAACAGGCTATAAAGGCGAGCAGGCAGCTCCAGCCTAACCTGCGGTTTGCTTTTTGGTACACTTTCTCGATAACGCACATGGCCTTTCGCCGCGCAGGTCTGCGTTGCCATTCGCCGGTGCCTGCTAGAAGAGGTATTTCAGTCCAAACTGGATTTCCCTTGCCATGCCCGCTGAGAAGATCCTTCCAAACGTGCCTGGCCCGGCAGCAGCGTCAGCCACCGGCGCCCCCAGGTTCGTGAAGTTGAAGGCATTGAAGAATTCGGCGCGGAACTCGAGCCGCTGTGACTCGCGAACCCGGAACGATTTTATGATGGATCCGTCAAAGTTGGTAATTCCGGGAACCTGGATGATGTTCCTGCCCGCCGTGCCCCAACGGTAAGGAGCCGGAAGCGGAAAGCAGCTCGTGTCAAACCATTTGTCACGGTTTCTGCTACTGAGGTGACCGTCACAAGCGCGGTCCGGACGCAACGTCGTGAACCCATCGGTGTTGGACAAGTTCGAGGAAACTGATGGGGTCACAGAGTAGCCGTCCTCAAGATCCAGGATTCCGGTTATCTGCCATCCTCCGACGAGATGACCAATAACCCTTCCCTTGCCGTTCAGGAAAGGCTTGCCTGGGCCAAAAGGTAGTTCGTAAATCCAGCTCGCAACAAACCGGTGGGGGACGTTGAAGCTAGCCAAACCCCGGTCCCCCTTAAGGTTGTAAGGGTCTTGCGATTGTCCAATGATGGAACTGGACGTGTCGATCGCCTTGCTCCAGGTGTAGTGCGCCAGCAGAGTCAGACCCTGGGAGTACTGTTTCCTCAGCAGGAGCGTCAGCGCGTTGTAGTTCGCGGTCGCGGCAAAATTGCCCCAGCTGTACACCAGGAAATGGGGGTCAGGAGGAAAGGGATCATCCTGGGGAGTGACCAGACCGCTGTACGGCCTCCTGAGCTGTAAGGGACCGGGTCCCGGGTTAGCTTGATTCAAGGCTGGGTTGTTGTCTCCGTGATACATTTGAGAGCCGACGTAGCTGACCGAGGCCATCAGGCTGCTCGTGATTTGCCGCTGAACCTCGAGGCTCCACTGTTGGACCGTGATATCTTTCAGGTCCGGGCTGGTGGCGAAGCCCCCATAGCTTTGAGGCTGCAGACCGGTTTGGAAACCATTGGTGATGTCAAAGCCCGGGCCAGGACCGCCGATTTGCACCGGGCTGGAGTTCACGAACGACTGCCGAAATACCCAGGGTGGGTTAAAACGGATCGACTGTTGTTCGTTGTAGGTCACACGGGAGTAAAAGATTCCCGCGCCGGCGCGGACCACGGTACGCTCACTTCCAAAAGGCCGCCACGCAAAGCTGAGGCGAGGGGCAAAATCCTTCTTCTGCTTTCGGCAAGCGCAGTTCTGGTCGATGTCCAACCCCTGCGTCCCAAGTGATTGCCCGGAAGAGGATAGGGTTCCGCCCCGCCCGCCGGTTCCCTCCACGCGGACGATGTCTTGACCTCGCGGAATGTAATTTGCCACTCTTCCGTACTTCTCCCGAGGTGGGCCGAAGTAGTCATACCGCAGACCGAAGTTCAGAGTAAAATTCGGATTGATCTGCCAGCTATCCTGTGCGAATCCACTGTACTGCGTTTCACGGTCCAGACTTTCTAAAATATTTTGCCCGGTGAAGTTGATTTCACGGTTGGTGCTCGAGGGGAAACCGAGTAAGAAATCAGCGAAGCCGTCTCCGGTGTACTGGCCGCTAAAGCTGTAGAGTCCACGCGCCAGCGGGTCGAATCGCTGGTCCTGGTGATCGCGCAGGATGTTAAGGCCAAACGCCATCCGGTGCGCCCCACGCTGGTAATTCAGGGTATCGCTCAGCTCCATATGCCTGGTCCTAAAAAGATTGGGTCCCCCGAAACCTGTAGCTCCCGCGGTCCCGTAACCCGTAATGGAGAAGCTTGGAATGCCGGCGGTGATGCCTCGCTGGCCCAAAATGGGCTGGAAGTCGTTAAGGGGGAATCCCAAATCCTGCTGCGTGATACCGGTGAGCTGCGGATCAGCTCCGTTGGTGGCCACCGGAATATTATGGTTGTACCCCACACGGAACTCATTTATCAGATTCGAGCTAAAAATCCGGTTCCAGGTAAGCCCGACCTGCTGCACCTGGTTGGTACTCTCGGGAATTTCCTTCGGCAGAGTGGTAAATGGGAGACTCTTACTGTTTTGTCCTTCATAATAATAGCTGCCCCACAGACGGTCCTTCTCTGAAAAGGCGTGGTCAATTCTGGCTTGATAGT
>QHZQ01000473.1 GCA_003224725.1 Acidobacteriota bacterium
CCTGTTTTAGAGACGCCACAGCCAATCCAAACCACATCATCACACCGGCTGTACCTTTTGCATGCTCTCACCACAATATTTCTGGCGGCAGTGGATGACAGAACTGGTAATACTCGCGAGCACTTTTTCATCGGCCAGCTCAAACGGATAAATAATCTCCAAGTGAGTAGGAACATCCTCCAGGCCTGCCTCTCGTACTTCTTCGGCAAAGGCGGCCACATCAAAGCGGCCACGGCTATCCGGCCACCCCCAATGCGAGTCGCTCTGAAAATCAGTGTTTTGCAAATGAAAGGCTCCGATCTGGTCGCTCAGACCGCTCAGCCAGTTAACCATCCTGGCATTCGGCCCGTAAAGTGGCTGATAAAGCGCATGACCAATGTCGATGAGCAATCGAACCGGAACGTGGCAACGATCTCTCAAGTCAGTCATGAACTGCTTTGCCTGCGCAACGGTGTAAGGAATTTCACGAGCCAGCGGAGTACATTCCACCAGAAATCGCTTCACCCCGGCAGCAGCGGCTACCTGTGTCAGTTCTTCTACCGAGTCCAGCAACTCCTTATAGAGCCGCTCCCGACGGCCGGGGTCGGCTGCGTCTGCCACGCTCATGGCACCCAAGGGCCCACCTGAGGCCTCCGCACCAAGTTCGGCCGCTAAGTCCAGAGCGCGCTTCCACCATTCCATGGAGACACGCCGGGCGGACGGATCCGGGTGTAACAGGCCGTCGTAACAATAGTTGGCCAGCCCGCTGAAGGCGCTTTCGATGGTAATCCCGAAATCTTGAGCGGCCTGTCGTACCTCGGCCGCGATGGTACGACGCAGGGGCTCAGGAGACCAAGGGTCCAGCAGATCGTAGGTGAACTGAACCAGGTTCAGACCCAGGGTCTCACGGACCAGTTTAGCCCAGACAGGTGGTTCGGGCCAGCGTTTGACGGCAAAACTGAGATTGATTCCAAAGTTCATGGCTCCCTCCTCCCCTGAAAATCCCCTCTTGGGAGGGGAAAGAAGGCCTCAGCCTTCTACAGAGACATCCCCCTCGCGATCCCTCGGGATCGCTGTCCCCCCTTCGAAGGGGGAATATTTTGATTCTTGGTGGTGCCGCCCGGCGGCATGGATGACTCCCGTGCAAAACATCACTTAAATGCTTGAATCGCGGCTGAGCTTGTCCGATGAACATAGGCCGGCTGGGGCAAGGGGATTCTATAAAATTCGCATGCTCTTTTATTGAAATCCTATGATCAACATTTGACGGCGAGCCAATCTCTTGGTATACTCGCGCTTCTTTCCAACGAACGATTTTCTTTGCGAATCCTGACGTTATGCCCACCAGCAAATTTACCTGGGAAAAAGCCTATGCGGTGGTCGAACCTCAGATTAATGCCGAAGGCGTCCACGTTTGGCCTTTCGATCCTTCCTTCCCCATCGACATCCGATTTTTCGATTTGGATGGACGCCACAACATCCGGATGAATCGCCATGATTACTTTGAGTTGCTCTATGTCTATTCCGGCGAAGCTGTTTACCAGATCCAGGATCGCCGTTTAGTGGTCAGGAAAGGAGACCTGGTTGTCATAGGAAGCACATTGTACCACCGGATAACGGAAGATCCCTGCCTGCAGATGAAAGCGATTGTTCTGTTCTTTTTGCCCGAGTTGGTTCGTGCCGCTGAAGCAAACGGGGACGACATGGAATATCTGATGCCCTTTTTCTTGCAAGATCACGGTTTCCCCCATATTATCCCGGCGAACACCGGTATTCCCTCTCAGACCCTGGACCTGATCAAGCGGATCCAAACAGAGCTGCCGGCCTCCTCAAATCGGGCACGTCTGGCAGTCAAAACTTACCTGAAAATGATTCTCATGTTATTGGTCAATCATTACGCAGCCTATCTGGGCAACCAGGAAACTTTTCACCGCAAACAATCCGCCATTCGGCGTCTCCGCCCCTTGTTTGAATACTTGGAAGAACATTACGATGAGCCGATCCGGGTCGAAGATGCGGCCCGGCTTTGTGCCACCAGCAATTCGCATTTCATGTACTTTTTCAAGCGGGTGACCGGTCAGTCTTTTCTGGCCTACTTGAATCACTTTCGAATTGCCAAGGCCCAGTCGCTGTTAGCTTCAACAGACAAGCCAATTTCCGAAGTCAGCCAGGAGATTGGTTTTTGCGACCAAAGCCACTTTGGGGTGGTTTTCCGCAAATTGGTGGGAATGACCCCGCTGGCCTATCGGCGCCGCTTCGGCAGGGCGAGCGAAAACAAATCGCCTGAACCTGCCAAACCTGCCGTCGAGCCAAGCTCACAAAATCTGGAATTTCACCGAGCCGTAAATGCGAAATGATCTTGTCCCAAACTGCAATGGGTCTTCCTGCCATGTTCTTCCTTCCCGTCAAACATAGGCTCGGCAGGAGCCTCGCCCTCCCGGGGTGTCTACACAGCCGTCAATCCCCCATCTGCCATGTAGATTCCACCGGTGCAATAGGCAGACTCGTCAGAAGCCAGAAAGACCGCCAAACCGGACACATCGTCTGGCTGGCCCAGCCGCCCCAAAGGCGCCAGAGCGGTCAGGCGGGCGCGGATTCCGTCATCTTCGAGTAACGGGGCAATCATGGGCGTGTCAGTGGTTCCGGGAACAATCGCATTGACCCGGATATTGTCACGCGCGTAATCCGCGGCCATGACCCGCGTCAACGCTACGACGCCACCTTTACTCGCACTGTAGGCGGTATAGCCAGGAGCGCAGCCATACAGTCCCGTAGGTGACGCCACATGAATGATCGAACCTCCGTGCTGCTCGAGCATCGGCGGGATGGCATATTTGGAACAAAGCCAGACACTCCGCAAATTAATGGCATGCGTCCGGTCCCAAATCTCAGCGCTCAGCTCGTGGGCACGGGCGTCTTGCCCATGCAATTCCACGGCCGCGTTATTGTAGAGAATGTCGATACGGCTGTACTGCTCCATGGTTGTGGTCACCATAGCCTTAACTTCGTTTTCCTGCGAGACATCAGTAGTCACGAAAATCGCTTGGCCCTTAGCCCGCCGAATGGCTTCCACAGTGGCCTTACCACCAGCGGCATGAATCTCAGCAACTACGACTTGCGCTCCTTCCCGGGCAAAGCGCAGGGCTACTGCCTTCCCCATCCCGGCACCAGCTCCTGTCACTATGGCAACTTTGTTTGCCAAACGCATATTGACTTCTCCGAAAAGAATTTGAATTAAAATGCAAACGCTCTTAACGGCAAAGAAGAAAGAAACAACGTGAATGAATCCGACCAAAGTGGACAAAATGGGCAGGAAAGGAGGAATTTCATGTAATACCGTGAGTTCTTAATACCTCCGTCGGTCTTGTTTGTTCTTCTCAGCGTCTCCGCGGTTTGTCTTCCCCCTTCGATTGGTTGGTGTGCCATCTTTGTAGTCTAAACTCCGCTGGGCGAAACCAGCGTTTTGACGCGCTTCTCCTTTTCCTCTATGAGAGGGCGAAAGCCTCTGGAGATGAGGTCATCAAGAGGGATGCGCTCCGTGATCAGAGCATGGCCTCGGAAGCGGGGATCGTTCATCATTTCGATGGCCTGGTCAAAAAAGCCATAGCCGCTCATACTCCCAATCACCGT
>QHZQ01000474.1 GCA_003224725.1 Acidobacteriota bacterium
CGGGACATTCCTCAAACCTCACGTCCCGCTGCGCGGCAACGGCAAACTCCAGGTCGAGGGGATCAAGTGAGGGAATGACTGGGGTTGATTCGGTATTGCAAGTCAGTCGTATGTGAAGAAGGAGTCTCGCCCTCCAGGAGCTGTTGAGCGCCATCTACAATACGGTTGAGCACATCACGGTATGGCGAGAGGGAGCACGCAGGATCAGTATTGCCCGCATCGCCTGTAAGCAGGGCAGCCTGGCAACGGCAACCGCCGAAATCGATTTCGCGCTGATCGCAACTGCGGCAGGGTTGAGGCATCCAGGCGGTTCCACGAAACCGGTTGAATGCCACCGATTCAGCCCAGATCCAAGCCAGCGAGTGTTGACGGATGTTATCAAAGTGGAGCCACTTGATCTCGCTGGCTGTGGGACAGGGAAGCACGTCACCCACCGGATTCACCGTTAGATAACGCCGGCCCCAACCGTTCATGCAGGGCTTGGGACGATCGCCATAATAGTCTGGCAAAATATAGAGGACATCCATTTTGCCGCTTAGGCGCACTTTGGCGGCCGCTGCGATTCGCTCTGCTTCTTCTAGCTGAACTCGGGTCGGCAACAGCGCCTCTTTGTTCTTGAAGGCCCAACCGTAGAATTGCGTGTTGGCCAGTTCCAAACGTTCTGCTCCCACCTCCTCGGCCAGTGCAATGATCGCCTCCAGTCTTCCAAGGTTTTTCCGGTGCAATACCACATTGAACGTCAGCGGAAAGTTTAAATCACGAACTAACTTGGCAGCTTCGCGCTTCCTGGCGTGCGAAGGTGTGCCGGCAATCGAATCCGCAAGCGAAGCCTCATCGGCTTGAAAACTAATTTGCACACTGTCCAGTCCGGCTGCTTTCAATCGTTCAGCCCGGTCACGAGTCAAGCCGAGGGCACTGGTGATGAGGTTGGTGTACAACCCTGCCTCCCGCGCGGCGGCGACGAGTTCTGCTAAGTCAGAGCGCAGCAGCGGCTCACCGCCGGAAAGCAAGACGTGCAACACTCCGAGATCGCCTGCTTGGCTGAGCGTGCGTTTCCACTCCTCTGTGGTCAATTCAGCACCGGTTGGGGGGTATTGAGTCGGATTGGAGCAGTACGGGCAGGGTAGCGGGCAGCGATAGGTGAGCTCTGCCAGCAGGCCAAAGGGGCGGGGGACGGAGGACTGGGGGCTGGATGTCGGCATTTGTTGAGATGTGATTTCCGCGTGTCCGGTGTCTTTCGTGTCCTTCATGGTTGGAGTATTCACCAATAGCTGTCTTCTTCGGAGATCAGTTCCAGCAGTCCGCGTTCGCGCAGGCGATCCAGGTACTCGGCTACATCGCTTGACAAACTATTTGGAGATGACTTATAGCGGGCAGCCAACGTCGTCACCATTTCTTGAAAGGTATGCTGGCCGTCACACAGCTCGACGATGGCTGCCCCCGTTGGGTTGAGGAGCAAAACACCCTCTGGATAGAGCAGAGCCAGCTTACCGCTAATCTTGTCAGTCTGCACGCGGGCTTTGGCAGCCAACCGGGGCCGAGTTCCGGATGACAGGGGCAGGTTGTGTGGCTCATCATTCATAACTCGGTTTAATCCCGAACCGACCAGGCATTCGGGGAGACTCCAATGAAGAATGAGGCTCTGCTCCTTCTCGTGCTCAATTCAAGCCACATGTCGAGTAGGGGTACGAGCCGAGGTCGAATAGAACATAAAGATGACGTCTAGATAGATTCCTGATTCGGGCTGTGCCGATAAGCCATCATCATGGCATCGAGCATTGCCCACAGGAGATCGCACTTGAATGACAGCGCCCGGATGGCCTCTTCCTGGAGGTTGTCTGTGTTGCAGTAAGTCAACGTCAACTCGAGCGCCTGGTCGGAATCCACTCGAGCCTGAGTCAGTCGCGAGCGGAAATAATCAAGGCCCCACGAAGGAACCCAGGGGTAATACTTTTCGAAGGCGGCCAGCCGCTCGCGCATCAAGTCGGGAGCGAATAGCTCGGTCAACGACGATGCGACCGCAACCGGCCAGGGCTTGGTGCGCGCAAAGTTGACATAGGCATCCACGGCAAATCGGACTCCAGGCAGAACGTGTCGCTCGTCCAGCGTCTCCTCACGGGTCAAGCCTGTCGCTTCCGCCAAGCGCAGCCAGGCTTCGATCCCACCTTCGCCGCCGCGCAGGCCGTCGTGGTCGGTGATGCGGTGCAGCCAGAGGCGGCGCACCTCGCAGACAGGGCAGTTGGAGAGGATGGCTGCGTCTTTGATGGGGATATTGCGTTGATAGTAAAAACGGTTGGCCACCCAGCCACGCAGTTGTTCCTCATTTAGCTGGCCTGTGTTCATATGGCGGTGAAACGGGTGTTTGTCGTGGTAGCGGTTCATCCCAATGGCCCGCAAGTTAGCCAGAAATGTTTCCCTATTCCAAGGTGCGACTCGACTGTTCTCCAAACCAATTTGCTCCTAAAGCGTGAATTCCAGGCCGTGCCAGCCGATCTCGACTACCGCTCACTCGACGGCGGCACGTTCAATGGAGTCCTCAAGCAACATGGGATTCGTGTTGTTGATATGAATATAGATTTTACGGCGGACGGGTAATGAGGCTATCCGAGCCAAGCTGCCGTCTGCCCCTCCTACAGGGAGGTGGCCCATTTGGGCAGCAGGAATCGTGCCGGCACCCATCGTCTGCATCTCATTCTCACTCCAGAACGTGCCGTCCAATAAGAGTGCCTCACAGTCGCACATCTGGCTCAGTGTGCTGGCGTCGAGCGCAGCCAACTCGGGCATGAAAAGCAATCGGCCGCCCGTCGCCTCGTCCATTATGCGATAAGCTACCGCGTCGCCGAGCCCGGGTGAGACCAGACCTTCCAGATAGCGGGGAGGCTTGCCCGCAACCGGGAAGGCAACGTAGTGGAGACCGCTGGGCGAATGGTCGGCACAAAGAAGCGGGCCCTGTTCGGCTGCCGGCTCACGCCAGTCAACTCCACAATAGCATTCCAGTACGTGGGCTACGTACAGGCCATTCGACAGAGCACTTCTTACTCTGGGGGTTGCATAAACTGGCAGACGTACTCCTTCACGGAGGATCAGGAGGCCCACAGTATGGTCCAGGTCGGCATTGGTTAGGAGAACCCCTTCCACGCTGGTTCCGCGCACGGTCTTGGGCGAAGGCAGCAAAGCTGGAAAGGATTCGATCTGGAAGCGTATATCAGGTGAGGCGTTCAGCAGAAACCATCGTCTGCCGTCTGCACTAATTGCTACACAAGACTGGGTTCGCGGTTGGGCGCGTAATGTTCCGGAGCGAAGGCCGAGGCAGTTGGAACAATTACAATTCCACTGCGGGAAACCACCGCCAGCCGCCGTACCCAACAAGCGTACTTGCATTTCTCCTCCGGCATTATTCTAATCGTCCGGGCTCAGACAACGCAAGACTACTTACGGAGGCGGCAACGCCAAGTCATTCACAACTTAATTT
>QHZQ01000475.1 GCA_003224725.1 Acidobacteriota bacterium
AAAGTCTAATCCCATGCGATTTTTCATCAGAGCTTTCCAACTGTCAGGATTGCGGTAGACCTGCAGAGCACGGCGGACGGAGAGCAGCAGTTCTTCTGAGACATAGTTGGTGAATTTGAAACCATTGCCTTCTAAAGATTGGGAATAGTCCACAATGGTGTCGTCTAATCCACCCGTGGCTCTTACCAGCGGTACCGTTCCATATTTTAAGGAATAGATCTGATTCAAGCCGCAGGGCTCGAAGCGAGAGGGCATTAAGAATATATCTGCGCCTCCTTCAATCTTGTGAGCCAGGCGCTCGTCATAGATAATTCTGGCTCCCACATAGAGGGGATATTTTCGCTGCAATTCCAGGAAGAATTGGCAATACTTTTCCTCTCCTGTCCCCAGGACTACCAGCGAAGCGCCTTCCTGGACAATCGCATCGCCGACTTCGTGCAGCAAATCAAAACCCTTTTGGTCAGCCAACCGGGAAATGATGCCAATTAATGGGCGGGTCAAGGAATCCTGGAGGTGAAATTCTCTCAGCAGATCGATCTTACAGGCCTTCTTGCCTTCTAGATTATTGGCCGAATAATTCGAAGCCAGCCAGCGGTCAGTCAGGGGATCCCACTCGGAATAATCAACTCCATTGAGGATCCCGCAGAGGTCTTGGGCTCTTTTGAGCAGGACTCCTTCCAGGCCGCATCCGAATTCTTTGGTCCGAATCTCCTGGCTGTATTTTTGGCTGACAGTGGAAATCTTATCAGCAAAGAGAATTCCCCCTTTCAGAAAATTCAGGTTGCCATAAAATTCCATTTGCTCGGCGTTAAAAAGGGAGTCCGGCAGAGAGATCCTGGATAATACGGTTCTGGGAAAGACCCCTTGAAAGGCCAGATTGTGGATGGTCAGTAAGGTTTTGGTTTTATGAAAAAAAGGATCGTCCCGATATAAGGTCTTTAAATAGACTGGAACCAGGGCACTCTGCCAGTCGTTACAATGAATAACATCGGGCGCCAGCGACGCCCTTTTGGCAAATTCAATGGCGGCTAAGGAAAAGAAAGCAAACCGCTCGGCGTTGTCCGGATAATCCTGGTTCGATACCCGGTAAAGATCGTCACGATCAAAATAATCGGGATAGTCAACCAGAAAAGAGCGACTCTCGGTCAGCGTCTCAGGTTCGCAGATTGAACAGAATTTCAAACCGGCTCCCATTGGAATCGTCAGGCTAAGAAACCCAGACTTCCTGGCTTTGACTCTCCGATACTTTGGAATGATAACTACGGCTTCGTGTCCGTGTTGTTTGACGTATTTGGGAAGCGCACCAACGACATCTGCCAGTCCTCCGGTTTTGGCAAAGGGTACCGCTTCCGAGGCAACATAGAGAATCCGCATGAGCCGCTTCAATCTGTTGGTAATCAGTCCAAACTGATTAAAATACCGTATTCGAATTCATGATGCAACAAAAACTGATCAGAACCAAGAAAAGCTTAGGTCAACACTCTGTGGCACTATTGAGAAGATTGTTGGCTCCCTGAACCTGAACCGCCAAGACATGATTTTGGAAATTGGCTGCGGAACTGGAGTCTTGACCCGGCGATTGGTGGGGAACGCCAGGCAATACATAGGCATCGAGCTGGACATGCGACTGTTCGAACGCCTCGAACGATCTTTCGTCGGCTCTCAAGCCGTTTTTCTGAATCAGGACATCTTGAACGTGGATCTCTACCAACTCCAAAAAGAATATTCCCCCGGCCCTGAGAAATTCAAAGTGGTTGGTAACATTCCCTACTACATCTCCTCTCCGATACTGGAGCACCTGGCTCGTCACACCCTCGTTATCGAACTGGGTGTGATCATGTTGCAAGCAGAGGTTGCCGACCGGCTCGTGGCACTTCCCGGAACAAGGGAATATGGAGTTCTGACGCTGATGAGCCAGTACCATTTTCAATGCGAGGAGTTATTTTCGGTGGGTCGGAGGGCTTTTAGACCTGTGCCCAAGGTTCATTCGAAGGTCGTCCGACTTACTCCCAGGACTTCCAGCCCGTTACTTTCAGATCAGGAAGCTCCCTTCTTTGAATTTGTGAAGAAGTCTT
This sequence comes from Acidobacteriota bacterium, assembly GCA_003224725.1. Taxonomy (GTDB): domain Bacteria; phylum Acidobacteriota; class Terriglobia; order Versatilivoradales; family Versatilivoraceae; genus QHZQ01. The sequence continues at coordinate 2,076 of QHZQ01000475.1, forward strand.
TTTCCCAAAGGCGCAAGACCCTGAGAAATTGTCTGAAAGTATCTGAGCCACAAGAAGAAAGGCTGGAGTCATTATTGGAAAAGCTGAATTATCCTGCCGACGTCCGCGCCGAGAAGATTTCGCTGGAAGACTTCATAGCCCTCTATTTAGAGATGCTGTGAAAAAATTCAGAACCGGCGGAGATCGGGAGGGCGAGGCTCCCGCCGAGCCTCATGGGGCAAGGATTTGCTGGGGCGATGGCTCGCCAGGAGGCTCGCCCTCTCAATTTTTTCACAGCTTCCCTCCAGGGGAGGGGACCAATGAAAATAAATAGGCAACCGAGATGGCAGACGACGCGACACACATAGCCGTGCGCTCACCCGTGTGGCTATTAATTGGCCTGTTCTTTTCCAAGCTGCCCGTCGCCTGGAGTGTGGTAATATGGGGGGCAATTCAGGGAAGGCGAGGTGGGTTCAACGCTTGGACAATTCTGAATTTGTTGAAGCCATCCCTTTAGGCGGGCTGGGCGAATTTGGTATGAACATGATGGTCCTCCGTTACGGGGACCAGATGATCATCATCGACTCCGGCCTGATGTTTCCAGACGAGGAGCTTCTTGGAATTGACATTATTGTTCCTGATATTTCCTTTCTGCTGGAGAATGCCGGCCAAATCAAGGCTCTGATTCTTACCCATGGTCATGAAGATCACATCGGGGCCCTCCCTTTTATCCTCCCGGCGATTAATCATGTACCTGTCTATGGAACGCGTTTTACGCTTGGATTAGTCTCGGCAAAACTCGACGAACATGGATTATTGAACGAAGCCAAACTGATTACAGTGAAGCCTCGCCAGGTTGAAGTGATTGGTCCTTTTCGGATCGAGTTCATTCATGTGACCCACAGCATCGTGGACGCAGTCATGCTGGCCATCACCACTCCAGAGGGAACGATCATGCATACCGGCGACTTTAAGATTGATTCCTCGCCCATTGACGGGCAGGTCATCGATCTGCCGACCATTGCGGAATATGGCAACCAGGGAGTCTTGGCTCTTTTTTCCGACAGCACCAACATCGAGCGCCTGGGATACACACCTTCGGAAATGGTGGTCATCGAGCGGTTGGATGAAATTTTCCATCATGCTGAAAAAAAAATCATCGTGACCTGCTTCAGTTCCTCCATCCACCGAATGCAAATCGTCTTAGATCTTTCCCAGAAGTACGATCGTAAGGTTGTTTTGGCGGGTCGCGGTATGCTGGACAATGTTAAGATTGCCAGCGACCTGGGTTTTCTCAAAATCCCGGACGGCATTTTGGTGAAGCCTCAAGAGGTTAAGAGGCTCTCGCCCGATCGAGTCACCCTGCTGATGACGGGAAGCCAGGGAGAGCCGTTGGCCGCTCTGCCTCGACTGGCCGTGGATAATTACAAGGGTATCCAAATCGAGCCTGACGATTCTGTTATCATCTCCGCCAGAGTTATTCCCGGAAACGAGAAGTCGATTTCCCGCATGGTCAATCACATCTACAAGCGAGGAGCACACGTGTATTACGACGATGGTTCGCAGCCTCCCGTCCATGTTTCAGGACATGCCAGCGCCGAAGAATTAAAATTGATGCTGAACCTGGTGCGGCCTAGATTTTTTGTACCGATCCATGGGGAATACCGCCAGCTTTTCCGCCACGCCGAATTGGCCAAGAGTTTAAACGCAGTCAGTGGGAAGATCCTTATCGCTGAAACCGGAGACCGGATTCAGATAAGTCAGAATGAAGCCCGGATCGCCGGCAAGGTACCGATTGGCCGCATCTTCATTGATGAGGGAAGCCTGGACGAGGTGGAAGAGGTGGTCGTACGAGATCGCCGGCATCTCTCCGAAGACGGGATTGTCTTGCCGATTCTGGCTATCAATAAGGCGACCGGGAAGATGGAGACTCAACCCGAGATCATCACGCGAGGTTTTATTTTTGTCGATGAGGATGACGCGCTTATCAATGATGCCAGAGCGCGGGTGCTCAAAACGATTGACGAATCGAGCGTGGAAGAGCGCACCGACTGGGCTGTGATCAAGGAGAAAATTCGCACCGACTTGCGCCGTTTTTTGTTTAAGCAAACGTCAAAGCGCCCGCTGGTATTGCCGGTGATCCTTGAAATATAGAGATATAGTTCAAGGTTCAAAGTTTAGGAACTTTGAGTTTGAACTCAATGATTCAACACTTTGAACTTTCAACTTTGAACTCAACAAGGCGACTTTGAACTTTGAACAGTATTGCGACTTTGAACTTTGAACTGTTTTTTTTGAACTTTTTTTGAAATGCCCCTAACTCAAGCGGTTGTCCTTGGTGTGGTTCAAGGTCTAACCGAGTTTCTGCCGATCAGCAGTAGCGCTC
>QHZQ01000476.1 GCA_003224725.1 Acidobacteriota bacterium
TCTTTGGGCAAAGGATGGTTGAAACTCAATTGCGAAGCCCGTTGATTTTGGCTATGGCCATGATCGGAGTGGCTCTTTTGCTCTGGCTGGCGGAAAAAAAAGCCGCTTTGAAAAAAGACCTGGGAGAGCTCTCCTGGGGGGATGTATTAAGCATAGGTACGGCTCAGGCCTTGGCTTTTATTCCGGGAACTTCCCGCTCCGGGATCACGATCGCAACCGGACTCTTTCGTGGCTTGACTCGGGAAGCGGCCGCTCGCTTTTCTTTCTTGCTTTCTGCACCCATCATTGCGGGCGCCGCCCTGAAGAAGTTATTGGATTTGCGCCATACCGGGATGGCAGTAACAAACACTCTTCCGCTGTTCCTGGGT
>QHZQ01000477.1 GCA_003224725.1 Acidobacteriota bacterium
AGCTATTCGAGAAGGCCGCCGCGCCGTCGAGCAAATACTCGGCGTCATTTGAGTCTCAACCGGTCACCGCGGGGTCCTGTGAATGAGGTGCGCGATGCGCTCGCAATATGTCCTGGTTCCTGTTTTGTTGAGTGTGGTCCTGGTTGTCGGAGATGTGTCGGCTCCTTTCGTGTCGTCAGTCGGTCTGCCTGATTCCAAGGCTGGGATCAACAAGACCACGCTTTCCAATGGCAACATCCTGCTTAATGGCCAACCCTTTCCAATGGTCCTGGATGCCGGCACGGATACTTTCACTCCGCAGGACTACAATATCGTCATGGGAAACAAGGATGGATTCGGCGCCAACACGTGGTGGCTGCAGTACGCCATGCGCCATATGAAATCGGAGACAGAGGGCGATTTTTCAGGTTTGGTTCGAGCCCTAAACTTTTTTGAAGAGACTGGGATGTTCGTCAATCTTTATCTGCGAGCCGAATACAGAGATCTGCCGGACTGGTTTTACCAGGAAAGCCAGGATTACGAGATGCTGGACCCCAATGGAAAACCGGTGGGGAAGCAGATTTGCCTTCAGCACGACGGATTTCGACGGTTGATTGACCACTATCTGCGCCGCGCCGTAGCTGCAGCCAAGGACAAGAAGAGTCTTTTGATGTACTCGGTCTACGACGAGTTCTGTACTCGGGGTTGGGGTTGCTTCTGTCCTCGGTGCATCGCCAAATATCGAGACTACCTGAAAGAAAAATACAAAGATCTAGATGCCCTGAACCAGGCCTGGAAGACCAGCTACGACTCCTGGACCCAGGTTGATGCGCCTCGCACACAGACCTTCGACGCCAATTACGGCGATTGGCAGCACTACCGCCTGAAGGTTCTCCACGATTTTGGGATGTTGTACTACAAGGCAGTTAAAGAAACCGATCCCGACCACCTGGTATGGATCGATATCAACATGGACCTCTATGACTACACTTGGCAGCGTCTCTGTGTGTGGTGGAAGCTGACCGATATTTTTGATGCTTTCAATCTCGGGCCGGACGCCACTGCCGAGGGTGCTCCCATCCGGACTGCCATGAATCGTGCCATTCGGGACAATTATGGAAAGGCAGCCACCTGGCACCGTGGGGTCTTCACCAATGAATTCATGGTCAAACCAGAAATTTACTCTCTACTCTTCGAATCCAACCACGGAGGCCTGGTCTGGTGGTATTCCTTTTGGGATGTACTGAAGACCGGCAAAGCCTGGGGTGTTGGAGGCGAAGCCGAAACTGCCACCCAAGCCAACTGGTTTGCCGCCAGAGAACTGAATCATCTCGTACAGTATTTAGGTGATCTCTATGTTTACTCCAAGCCGGTTCGTGGAGAGGTGGGGGTTTTTGTCAGCGGCCTGACAGATATGATGCGCAGTGTCACCGATAAGCAGGTGTTGCAAATCGAAGAGCCTCGCAATCTTGGTGGTCTCTGCCAGATGCTGCGAGACTTGACCGTTCCTTATGAAGCCTTCGGAGAGGACCAGATCAAGAATCTTAGTTCCTTCAAAGTGATTCTACTGGGTCAATTCTCCATGTGCGCCGACGAAGCCACGGCTCAGGCTTTTCGAGAATACGTCCGAAAGGGCGGGATGCTGGTCGTCACCAATTACGCTCTCAGTGCTGACTCAAATGGTCGGGAAATCGCCAATCCGAGTTTTGGTTTAGATGAGGTTTGGGGAAGCTCTGGCGCAATTAATGACCAGATTGAGGAAGGTCGTATCCTGATTTCACAAGAGATTACCTCCCTTCTCGGTAGTGCGAGCGCCAATAGACACCCGCCTGCGCCCCCCTTAATAGGGGGGATTCTCAAGGGCATGCAACTTCCTACGCTCGGCGGAGTGGCCCGGCGAAAGATCCGAACCGCTCAAGTGATCGGAAAGGATTCGGATGGCAGCCCAGCCATTACCTGGAACCGATACGGGAAGGGCCAGGTCTTATTCATAGGAACCAACGCCGGAGAAGCCTACAATACAGGCCAGTTTTTGACATCGGGCAGGTATCGCAATGATCACCTCAAGACCCGGCTCACCGTTGAGGAATACCAGAAATTAGTAGAGCGCTACCAGGGTTGGCAGAATTATGCGATTCTGTTACGTGAAGTGTTGAAGCTAAGCGGAGTTCAAAGTCCGGTTGCCTTGAGTGCGCCGAATGAGAACGACCTTCTAGCGAAAGCTCGCGTCAGCTTGCAGGAACAGCGAGCTTCTGCGAGTGGTTCCGCAAACCATCTCCTGGTGATTACTCTGGAGCCCATTTACAATCCCGTTGCAGAGATCCAAAAGGGACCAAATGAGATCGTGAAGCCTGAGAGTCGCGTGGTGAAAAATCTGACGGTTCGGGCCAAAATACCTGAACCTGAAAAGGTCAAGGCAATCTACCGCATTCCTCCTATCGGTTATGAAATAGGAAAGATTCACGCCGTCCCCGAGAAGATTCCATTCAAAAGCATCAATGGCGAGATTCAGATCATTGTCCCCGAGGTTTCGGAAGTCGCATGTCTGCTGGTCGCGCGTGATGCCCGACCCTTGGTTGGTGTGAAAGCAGAACAAATCAGTGCAAAAGAGGATAAGCTCACCCGAGTCCTGGTCACCGTTGACAATGCAGCCAGTGAGGAAATTTCCGGAGAGATAACGTTTTCACCCGGGTTTCGTGCTGAGCCCACCGGAGTCCGAGGTTATCGTTTCGACGGATTGAGTCCAGGCCAGCGTTTCAGCGCCGAATTTGATGTCACGGCTCCCCGCCCCATCGAGAACAACCGCACCTTCCAGGCCATCGTTCGATATCAGCGAAAAGACGGACAGACGGGAACCGCCAGTTCCTATCCCGTAACCAGCCGGACTGACGAGCGCATCGCCTGGGGCTGGGTGAAGCGCGTGGAGGACGACATGGCCGAAGCAGCCACTCCTCCCACCCCCTGGGGCAGTCTCTACGAAGAGGCGCTGCAAAAACGGGAGGGTGTTTACGCGGCTTACAATAGGGGCAGCGAAGTGTGATTCAGAAATGAGCACACCAAATCTCGTCTATCGCCAAAGAGTGGGCTCAGATTGACAGAGTGGGAATTCTAAGAAGACTGTGCCCACAGAAGCAATCTTTTGAAATTGGATTCGGGACTCAACTATGCCGTTACAGCTGACGGTTGACGGACTGTCACAGGGCAGACGGGCCTCTCATCGACAATTTCTCAAATCCACTGCTGCCGCTCCAGCTCACGGCGACGTTTCTACCCCAGATCATGAACATAGCCTGATGGTGGTGGGAGACACACACGTGGGTTTGCTGCACATATCTGTAAACACTTGCTTGATCGCTGCCGCCGCCTTGAGAATGTTGGTCGAGGACCGACCTGCAAGCGATCAGGTCAAGAAGCGCGAGTCTCAATCAGAGAAGTACAAGCTTGTGTGGCACGATGAGTTCGATCAAGACGGCCGGCCAAATCCACAAAATTGGACTTATGAGACAGGTTTCGTTCGCAATAAAGAGCTGCAGTGGTATCAGTCGGAGAACGCCTGGTGCGAGAACGGAATGCTGATTATTGTGGCCCGGCGCGAGAATAAAGCGAACCGCTCGTTTGATTCCAACTCGACGGACTGGAGGAGGAATCGACAATATGCCGCCTACACGTCGGCGAGCCTGACTACCCAGGGTCTGCACAGTTGGCAGTACGGCCGTTTCGAGATGCGAGCCCGAATCGATACGCGTCCCGGCTTGTGGCCTGCTTTCTGGACGCTCGGGGTTGAGGGCCAGTGGCCTGACAACGGCGAAATCGATATCATGGAGTACTATAGAGATATCCTCCTGGCCAATGTGGCTTGGGGCGGCAGTGAGCCGTTCGAGCCCAAGTGGGACACTGTCAAGAAGCCCATCGGCGAATTCGAGGATCCGAAGTGGTCCGAGAGGTTCCATATATGGCGAATGGATTGGGACAAATCTCAGATTCAGCTTTACGTCGACAACCTGCTCCTGAACTCGACAGACCTCAAGTACACATTGAATGAGGGTGACGGAAAGAACCCGTTTCGGCAACCTCACTTTATCATTTTGAATCTCGCCATTGGAGGCACGTCGGGTGGTGACCCCTCCCAAACGAAATTTCCGGCACGCTTTGAAATTGACTACATTCGTGTGTATAAGCAAGGATCCCAAACTGGAAAGTGAACGATTTAGGCCTTTCACAACAGATCGAGAGCAGGAAGTCCGGAACAATCAAGGAGGCGTTAATGATCAAGGGTGTGCACACAATGTTCTACTCCTCAGAGCCGGAAGCGCTGAGGGCCTTCATCCGCGATAAACTGGGATTTTCCTCCACTGATGTCGGAGGCGGTTGGCTCATCTTCGATCTGCCCGAAGCGGAGATGGGCTGTCATCCTGCTGATACGCCAGATGGTGAGCCGTCAGGGACCCACTACATATCGTTCTACTGCGACGACATCGAAGGAACCGTCTTAGAGTTAAAGGCGCGCGGCGTAGAATTCACCGATGAGGTCTGCGACAAAGGCTACGGACTCGCGATTCACTTCAAGATGCCTGGTAACTTCGAAGTCGAGCTTTACCAGCCGCATTACACCAAGAGACCGTCGGGAGCATGAGAGGAGGGGCCAACACCTGCATAGTGTTGAGTCAAGAATGTGGGAGTCGCGCTCCGCGCGGCGACCAGCACGCGTTGACAGCGCGAGACGCTGTTCCCGATTATCAACGGGTAGTTAGGTGCCGCCTAATCCCGGCGCGAGATTGTGTGAAACTCAATTTTTGCGATCCCTTAGTACTGTCTTTGCAATTACGCTGACGTATTTACCGGATTCCCACTTCCAGGGAAGGTTTGAGGGGTATGCTCGTTGTCCTTAGCCCCGTGTTTCAGCGCGGGGGCTTTTGTTTATGTTCTGCCCTTCGGACCAGAAAAATTGTGGGCGAGACCGCTACCCCGCGCTGAAGCACGGGGCTAAGGAAAACCTTGCAGACTTTCGTGCACTCCTGCTCAGAGAGCGGACCCGAAACCAGTGCGCTGCGGCGTGGGGATTGGACATTGTTTCGCCCTCTAAATTGTGCAACCGGGTGCGAGCTCCCGAGCACCCCGTCCTGGCATGGCTTCAAACATGAATGAACTCAAGACGCCAACTCGGCCCGTCCGAGCGAGGATGTATTGCTTATTCTCTATCTGGCTCTGTGCTGCGCCGTTCGCGCTGGCTGAGACTCCAAATCCAGCGGTGGTGATTGACGGTGAACTCATCGAACCCATCTGGCAAAAAATGCTTTCAGAAAAGCTGGCGCCAACTGAAGCAGGAGTGTCCGTTGACCACGGAGGAGAAATCCGCACGGCGATTGTCAGTGGATATCTCTATCTTGGCGCGCACTTGCCTGAGCCGAGTGGCCGTGTTACGGCCCGCTCCATTGGCATCAATCCCAACTGGGAGGACGGGGAAGATCTCTTTCGCGTCCGTATTGGCGCTAACCTGGTGCCTTTCGATTGGGTCTTACAAATCAACCCCCTCGGCGCCTGCTCCCTGGAGCAAAAGGGGCAGTCCGTCATTAACCGCAAATTTCTTGTTGCGACACGGACTGGAGAAGATGCATGGAGTGTTGAGTTGGCAGTTCCTTTACACGAGCTGCGTTCACCGCGTCCAGAAACGGTCCGGCTTAGCGCCGAGCGGATTCGCGCCATGCGCCCGGGAGCT
>QHZQ01000457.1:0-200 GCA_003224725.1 Acidobacteriota bacterium
TGTAAGCATCGGCCATCAGGTCAATTTCGTATCCGATAACTTCTCGAACCGTGCGGACCAGATCCAGGTTTCTCTGCATGCCGGCAGCGCCATCAACAGGTCCCCAACCAAATCTTAGCTTCATGGCACGGTAGCCCTGGTCCTTGTACTGCTGGGCTTCCTTGGCCAAAGCCTCTAACGGCTGGCTATAGAGACGGCTG
>QHZQ01000457.1:239-4096 GCA_003224725.1 Acidobacteriota bacterium
CCAGGATGTCCCAAATGGCAATGTCCACTGCGCTGATAGCAACCATGCCTATTCCCTTTCTTCCGAAAGCCAAAGTCTGACGATACATGGTCTGCCAGAGATACTCCGAGTCGAAGGGATTCTGCCCGAGCAGGAGCGGCTTCAGGTACAAGTCAATGACCTGCTTGGTGACGCGGGGCGAAAGCGCCGCGTTGCCAATTCCCACCTGGCCGGTGTCAGTGGCAATTTCCACAATCAGCCAGCCATGAAAGCGAAACGAGCCCATCGAGTCCGCTGGCAGGTCAAGCAAGTCCACAGCGTTGGTGCAAAAATGCGGTTGTGGAGGCACGGTCTTGCCTTTCCATTCCACGACACGAGTGCGGACTTCAGTGATTTTCATAATGAGATCCTTTCTTGATCATTGCCGGAGACCCGAGCGCTAAACCGCGGAGAAAAGGGATTCACCACCAAGACACTAAGACACAAAGTTAAGATGCCAGGAAAAGCAGAGAATAGAGGATCGAGGATAGAGGATCGCCTGTTGGCAGACGCATTCAATTCTCGATCCTCTATTTTCCATCGTCGGCGTCCGCCTTGGCGCCTTGATGTCTTGGTGTCCCTTCAAGCAGGTGCGACGGCCTATAAGAATCTGGAAAGGAGCTTCAAATCTCACCTTTCTTGAGCTGAGCGATCACATAAGAACAGGAATGGCAAACGATGGCCATCATCGTCAATGTTGGATTCTGGCAAGCTGAAGAAACATAACAGCTCCCGTCCATGACAAACAGATTCTTTACGTCATGCGCCTGGCAGTATTTGTTCAGCACCGACTTTTTCGGATCGTTGCCCATACGGGCCGTGCCTACTTCGTGGATGGCATGGCCGAAAGGATCGATAATGTTTTGCAAGCGGATGTTCTTGGCGCCCGACGTTTCCAGCATCTCCGCCGCGGCCACAGCCATATCCTCTCCCATCTTCAACTCGTTCTCACCATAAGAAGCGCTGATTCTTAAAGCGGGAATTCCCCAAGCATCCACCAGGGTCTTGTCCAGCTCGCAATAGTTGTCCCAGCGGGCCAGGCACTCGCCAAAGCCACCTAGGCTGATACCCCACTCTCCGCGCTTCACCTGCTCCTTAAATTGCTTGCCAAATCCTTCAGCCTCAAAGCTGAATTGTGCATGGCTGCCGCCCTGGTAGCCATAGCCACGGATAAAATTGGGGTGGCGATCGGTCACATTGCGGAAGCGCATCAAGTAAATCCCGTTAGGACGTCGCGGCGGTCCGGCCCAGGGCCGCGTTTCCAACATGGGCATGATGCCCGAAGCCCCGAATCCTGTCACATGATCCATCAAATAGTGCCCCAGTACCCCGCTGGAGTTGACCAGGCCGTTAGGAAACTGGCGCGTGGCGGAATTGAAGAGAATCCGCGTAGACTCTAAGGATTGAGCGCAGAGGATGACGATTTTGCCACGCAACTCCCGATTGTCGCGCGTCACACGATGGACATAGCGAATACCCCTGGCCCGGCCCGTGCTTAAGTCCGTGGTTACCTGGCTCACCACGGCGTCGGTAATCAGTGTCAGGCGGCCTGTGGCCCGGGCCGCGGCAATGGTGGTGGAAGGGCTGTTGAAATAAGATTGCGAGATACAGCCGCGCTCGCAAGGCCCGCAATAGTGACAAGGAGCTCGCCCATTCAATGGCACCGTCAAATGGGCGGCCCGGCCAATAGTGACAACACGACCAAACTTCTCCTTGACAGCCTTTCGCAGCATGATTTCGCCGCAAGTCATGGGCATGGGCGGCAGGAATTTGCTATCGTGCAACTGCGGCATTCCTTCGGCCGCTCCGCTGATTCCGACAAACTGTTCGACTTTGTCATACCAGGGAGCCAGCTCGGCGTAACTGATGGGCCAATCGTCGCCGTAGCCGTCGCGGCTGGCCGCTTTGAAATCAAGATCACTCAGACGATAGCTCTGCCGGCCCCAAACGAGCGAACGGCCTCCCAGAATGCGAAGCCGGAACCAGTTGAACGGTTTGTCCGGAGGAGTCGTATAAGGATTTTCATGATCGTTGACGAACCATTCATAGTTGTATTCCATACAGGCATAACAACGAGACTGGATCGGCCGGGTCCTGATGATTTCGGGGGAGCGCCCGCGATACTTGACCTGGTAGGGTAGGACGTGCTCGGTGAAATCTTTTTCGGGAACGAGATTCCGTCCTGCCTCAACCAGAGCAACACGCAGGCCGGCTTCCGTCAATTCCTTGGCTGCCCAACCTCCCGTGGCACCCGAGCCCACTACGATGACGTCAAATACTTCCTTTGAGTCAGGTATCGCTCTGGCCATATCTTTACCTCCCAACTAACCAAGGGCTTCACGCTTGATCTTGAGTTTGGATACGTTTTATGTAGCCCAGGCATTCATGCCTTTGGAGTTTGGACATTTTGCGATTTCAGCGGCAAAAGGGAGTAGCGACAGGCATTCCTGCCTGTCAAAGTCATCTCCGAAGCAGCTTAAGACAGGCAAGAATGCCTGTCTCTACTTGAAACGTCCAATCTCCAGAGGCATTCATGCCTGAGAAGGCTTGATTTCACCCATCCAAATGAATCATACTCTGCGTGAAGGAATCGTAAAAATGAAAAAGAAAAAAAATAAAGGTGGAATGAGCCGGCGGGAAGTTCTGCGGCGCTTGGCGGCCAGTGCGGGTGCTTCAGCGGCTTTGCCGGTCCTGGGGCAGGCTGCAGTAAAGCATGATGCGTCTTTGCACGGTATGGCAGCGTCTCGAGAGGCAGCCCTCGGATCCGCCCAGCCAGCCGATCCCACTTTGATGGCCAGCGATTGGAAACCGAAATTTTTTGACACCCATCAGAATGGGACGGTTGTCGCTTTGTCAGATCTCATCATTCCCGATACCGACACACCTGGCGCCAAGGCCGCTCTGGCCAATCGGTTCATTGACCTGCTTCTGAGCGCAGAAGCGCCGGAGACACAGCAACAATATTTACAGGCATTGGGCTGGCTCGACGGCCACTGCTTCTCGCAATACGAGAAACCCTTCGTTCAGCTCAGTCCCGCCCAGCAAGCGGAGGTCCTGACGCTCCTCACCCACGAAAATGACAATCCGGAGATGGCTCACGGTGTCAAGCTATTTCGGCTCGTAAAAGATTCGATTGTTCAAGCCCACTATAGCTCTGAGATCGGTATGCTGCAGGAGTTGAAGTACGAGACCAATCCCTTCCAGTCGGAGTATCCCGGCTGCAAGAATCCCGACGAACACAAATAACTTAGAAGACGAAGTTAACCACAAAAACACAAAGTGCACCAAGGAGACAGGATTGGAGTATCCCTCGATAGACTGAGACGTTGCGAGAGCGTTGGTCCTGAAGTGAATCATTCCATTCCTCTTCGTTTTGCCTTAGTCAGGATGGCTTCGGTTGCCGTGGCGCTGATTCGGGTCACGCCCAGGGAGCGATACCTCAAAACATCATCCAATGTACGGATGCCTCCTGCTGCTTTGACCTGCACGGCAGGGGAACTGTGTGAACGCATCAATTTGAGATCGTCATCGGTAGCACCCTGGTAAGCGTAGCTGCCATCTTTCCTTTTGACGAAGCCAAAGCCAGTGGAGGTCTTCACAAAATCAACAGCGATTCGCGTACAGCAAAGATCACCTTGAGAATGGCTCTGTTTTGATGCGCCGCTTCCGTCAAAGCTTTGATTTCATTCTCAACATAGCTCCAATCTCGGCTTAACACTTTTCCAACATTCACAACCGCGTCTAATTCAGTGGCTCCATCGTCGCAGGCCATGGCTGCTTCCCTGGCTTTTATCTCGATTCGATTGCTGCCATGCGGGAACCCAACGACGGTGCCCACG
>QHZQ01000458.1:0-3345 GCA_003224725.1 Acidobacteriota bacterium
GCGTGCCGCGAACCAGCGTCATGTTATCGGAGATCTCAAAGATCCGCGTTTGATTATCGCCGGGCGTACCGCCTCTCTGGCCGAATCCATCAAAACCTTCAGCATAGTTTTGGACCCGAAAGTTTGGAATACCAAAATAGACCCCTTTTGGGTTCACCTGAAATCCATCTGCAGGAAATCCCAAGCTCTGGGGGGTTAGACCTTCGGGTAGTGCGTTCTGGCTGTCCGTGTTCTGCCTTGTATGTCCGAAACGGAGGCTGTTAAAAAACCGACTCGTACTAGCATCAAATCCAATAACGATGTTCTGGCCCAGGGCATGTGTGGAGGACGGATCAACCGTGACAAATCTAGGAGTGAAAGAGTCACCAGGTTGGCCGCTCCATCGCCCAAACAGACGACCCAGGGATCCGAAGTTATGATCCACTCGAATGTTGACCTGGTCGAAGGGACGAGAGGTAGGAGTATTGGCTGTATAATTGGGAAAACCAGAAATATTAGGCTTTGGCGTCTGGGCGAGAACGTTGGTTGCGATCGGGTCGATTCGGCCTTGGGGGATGATATTGCCTGGGAACTGGGATCCCGTCGTAGGATCAATGATAGGGTTAGGATGCAGCACAGGATCAGTCAAGATCCCGTTCCTGTCGTTATCTGTAGGAACCGTGGTGCTCAGTGTACCTGGAATTACGGCGCGAAAGCCTTCATAGGCGCCAAAAAAGAAAGTCTTGTCTTTAAAAATTGGCCCTCCTACGGTGGCGCCAAACAGGTTTGATTTGGTTTCAGGTTTCGTGAGAGCAAACGGATCCCGCGCCTTCAGATTGTCGTTGCGTAGGAATTCATACACCGACCCATGAATGGCATTGGTACCAGATTTGGTGCTGAGTAAAACCTGCCCACCAGCGGTTCGGCTCAGCTCAGATGAGAAATTCTGCGTCTCCACCCTAAACTCCTGAAGCGTCTCAACGCTGGGGTAAAAGGAGACACTGCCAAAAACGGGGTAGGTCGTGCGCGTTCCGTCTAATTGGTATTCGTTCATCTCGGTGCGCATGCCGTTAAACGAGACACCTATGGCTGGGCCCGCACTGACGATAAAAGAGACTCCAGCATATTGACCGGTAGGAGAAACTTGAGATCCAGGAGCCAGATACAAAAGTTGGTCAAAACTCCGACCGACGAGCGGTATATTCTCAACTTTGACGTTATCGATCACTTGGCCCAGCGAGGCGTCGGCCGTGCGCAAGAGTGGTGCCTCTTCATTCACGTTAAGTGTTTCGCTGAACTCTCCTATGGCAAGTTGAAGATTAGCGGTCACGCGATCCCCTATATTGAGCACCACGCCCTTTCGGCTTAGCCGCTGGAAGCCCTGCTTCACCACCACGATCTCGTATGGGCCATAAGGGAGATCGGCAACAACATAATCTCCCACCTCGTTCGTAGTGACTTTCCGTGTGAGGCCCGTGTCTGTGTTAGTGACGGTCACTTCAGCACCGGGTATCGGTGCTGCAGAAGGATCCGCAACCGTACCGCGCAAAATTGCAGTGGTTGTCTGGGCCGTCAAATCCAGTGCGCCAATGGTGAGGATCCCGAGCAAAGCGATCCATGAGGCTTTTTTGACTTTCATATTTTCCTCCTTCAAGAAGGTTAATAGAGTTTATGTAGAAACTGACCTGGGAATGTATTCTCCGACTCTTGATGCAGCCACTGATCTTCATCGAGGCAGGCAAGGGGGGTGCCCTCTAGGCCTGGTGGGAGGTGGCGTAGTGAAAACCAAGGGTGAGGGGCGGGCGGGGGAAAGGGAGAAGACAAAAGATTTCATTGTGTTTCTTTCTCGTTGAATTTTTCCGGTGGAGCCTCTGTGAATGTGGCGTTGAGTGCCATCATGTGTCACTTTTTGAGCGCTCAAACCAAAAACTATAGAGACGTGTCTCGGACCCGGTTAAGTAAAATCGGAGACGGATCTCCTTCGCTGTTTTGGGGAGAAGATCGGTCTGCTTCCAGGATACCTGCGAGCTGGTTGAGTTCCCCGATACTGGCCGACAGTCCTGTTTGGCATAACCCTGAAAAGGCTTGTTTGTGGCTGCGTTAAGAACTTCAACCCGGATTTCCCCTCCCGGCGGCTGAACCTCGGCATTGATGAATAGTTTTCTCGCTTGAGCTGAATTTACTGCCAGGGGAATAGTGGTAACGTAGCTGACTGGTGCATCGAGAGAAGGCTCGAGATAAGCCCACCCATCGGGACGAAGCTCAGCCAAACCTACTGCCGCAGAGGCTCGCCAAGGGTCGGTGCCGTGGTGAGAAGTATTACCCCCGTAATAAACGCGGACTTTTTCTCCGACACGGAGTGGGATGCCGATGCCATAGCCGACGGCAATTGAACCACTGTCCCAGGCACCTGCCGGGCCACGAGGAAGAATGAATTCGCCATTCTTCACCCGTACGTAATTAAATCCATCACGGCTCACCGCCAAGGCTGCTTGATAACCACCATCAAACTGGTAAGGTGCATACAGGCACAGGTAAAGTCCATTTTCGATCCAGACGTTGCCCCGATTTGGTCGCCGGACTTCTCGCCGCTGGGGTCCAGTATTCTCCCGGCAACATAACGGCCTCGCCACTGTTGGGCAGGCTGGCCGTAGGGATCATCCACGTCCAGGATGGCTTCTTCCCCGTGCCAGTGGATCAAGTCTGGGCTCCACATCATACCCAGTGCCCGGTGTCCTTGGGAAATAGTGCGGCCTACTGCTTTAAAGCGCCGCTCGGAAATGTCAAGTTCGTCGCGGAAGCCAGGACCACCACCTTCGAGCAGGCTCGTCAGATTGACGGTTTCTTGGCCTACCTCCCAGTGTATCCCATCGGCAGAGTAAGCTAGACGTCGACTAAAGTCAGTGATCCAACGCGTGTGACCTGAGATCCAGACTCCCTTGTAGCGTTTATTCGGATCCGGCTCTTTGTCGTCGAGGAAGTGAGGGATCCAAGGCACTAAATTATTATCCCGGCTGCCATTCATCTCAATGAGACCAAGTTTGGGTCGAGTCCAGTGGATGCCGTCCTCACTTTCTGCGTAGCCATGATCCCACTTTCCAGCTGCCCCACCGCTGCCATGGCCCGCATAATCCATCTTAAATTTGCCAGCGTCATAATGGACGTTCGGGAAATTGATGCCAAAGTCATCCCAAGACCCTGGCTCGGCTGGACCCAAGATGGGATTGTCGGGATATTTTGCAAATCGGTTCAGCTTTTGGTCTAGCCCCTGCACTTCGGCAGCTTCGAGCATATCCAGGAAAAGAAAATGGCGGGATTCATCTACCGAAGCAGGCGGTACCCTCACAGTGCCAAAATACAATCGTC
>QHZQ01000458.1:3445-3642 GCA_003224725.1 Acidobacteriota bacterium
TTGGAGAAACGAGAGCCTAGCCAGCGAGCAAAGTAGGTATGGCGACGAGTCGTGTCAGGCCAGAAGACCCAGGGAATCCCATACTTGTCCAGCGCGATTTTCGGGTGCCACTTTTGTTCCACCATAGGATAAATTCTCCCCTGGAAAGCGTCAGCGACAGATTTGTCTCGAACTACTATTTCCTGGGCCTGCGAGAT
>QHZQ01000459.1 GCA_003224725.1 Acidobacteriota bacterium
AAGAGTTCGCTGACCTCCGCCCCACATTTCCCGTACCTCCGAAATTGAAAAGGGGAGCCGAAAATCTTGTCGGTAATATTGAAAACCGTCGTGGGCGTCTGGAGAGGGATTTTTTGGCCACTCTCTTTGGTGAGCCGCGGCTTGGGGTCAAAAGTGTCCATCTGCGAGGGACCCCCATCCATGAACAAAAAGATGACCGACTTGGCCTTCGGCTCATAGTGCGGCCTTCGAGGTGACAGAGGATTGGTATCCTGCAGAGGGGCGCCCATAGCAGCCGAGGCGAACTTATCTGCCAGCAGCGACGCCAGCGCCAATCCCCCAAATCCGTTGGCACAGCGGCACAACATTTCCCTCCGGCTAATGCCAGGTCTAGAAAGGTCCACTCGATGCATCAAAACCTCCTCTGAAAATCCCCTCTCGGGAGGGGAAAGAAGGCTTCAGCCTTCAGGGGTGGGTCCTGCCCGTCTGGAACAACCTACACCCCTCCCGCGGAGGGGACTGGCCATTGGACATTTCAGTAGAGACAGGCATTCTTGCCTGTCTTGAGCCGCATCAGAGATGAGTTTGACAGGCAGGAATGCCTGTCGCTACCCCCTTTTGTCGCTGAAATCGCAAATGTCCAATCTCCAAACCCCTCCCGCGGAGGGACTGGCGATTGGACATTTCAGTAGAGACAGGCATTCTTGCCTGTCTTGAGCCGCATCAGAGATGAGTTTGACAGGCAGGAATGCCTGTCGCTACCCCCTTTTGTCCCTGAAATCGCAAATGTCCAATCTCCAAACCCCTCCCGCGGAGGGGAATGAAGTTCATTCCTCGTGGTGCCCATTTTCATGCTCTGTGGCGCCGGCCACGCCGGCATGGATGGCTCCTCTGAAAATCCCCTCCCTGGGAGGGGAGCTGTGAAAAAAATTGGGAGGGCTCGTCTCCAGGCGAGCCATCGGCCCAGCCAATCCTTGCCCCAATGAGGCTCGGCAGGAGCCTCGCCCTCCCGCAGCCTCGCCCTCCCGATCTCGGCCGGTTTTGAATGGCAGAAGCCGTCAGCCTTCTGCGGTGAGTCTTTCTCGTTGGTCTCATCTCATCGAACATAAATGAATTCCGCAGAATTGAACAGCACATGTCCAAGATCAGCCCAGGCTTTTTCTTCCAGCACCTCTGTGTGGCCAGGTTCGGGCGAATTCCTATATTGAGCTGATTGTGCCTTGACGAACTGCAGACTCTCTTCAATTTCCCAACTCTCCGGGGCTCGACCAAAGGCTGTAAGATACATCTGGCGTATGCAACGCAATGAGTCCTTCTCAGTGGCTAAGACCCGTTTCGCCCACTCTCCGGCTTCCAGAGCGATGAAATCATTATTCATCATCATGAGGGCTTGAGACGGGACGGTGGATACGCTGCGGCTGCCCATGGTGGAGATGGGCAATGGGTAGTCAAAAGCCAGGAACATCGGGGTAAGGAAATTGCGGCGGACTTGAATGTAAATGCTTCGCCGCCTATTCCCATCTAGAGGGCCAGACGCCGGTTTCCCACGACCTTCCTGGAAAGCACTGATGTGAGGTTTTTGGCTGGGCCCGAAGAAGCTCCGGTCAAGCGTCCCGGCGGTGGCCAGCATGGAGTCGCGTATTGCTTCGGCCTCCAGCCGCCGTACTGGCATATGGTACAGGAGCTTGTTTTCAGGATCAACTTTAGCGGCCAGAGGATCCGCCTGGTTCGACTGGCGATAGGTGCTGCTTAGCAGCATCAAGCGATGCATCGCCTTAATCGACCAGCCGCTCTCGATAAACCTCCTGGCCAGGAAATCCAGCAGTTTGGGATGCGTCGGCGGTTCACCGTTCTTTCCGAAGTTATCCGGTGTGCGGACCAGGCCGGCTCCAAAGTGAACCTTCCAGATGCGGTTCACCATGACACGGGCGGTGAGTGGATTGTCTGGACTGGCCACCCATTCCGCAAGCTGCAATCGGCCGCTTCCAAAAACAATGGGTGCCTGTCCCTCACCGGCAATGATCTGCAGAAAACGCCGCGGGACTTCATTCCCCAGATTCTGATGATTGCCGCGAATGTGAACGCGTATATTCTGCGGATTGTCATCACGGCTGATCATGGCGAAAATGGACTCCGGTATCGACTCCTCGGTTGCCGACCGCTCCTGCTGCAACTTGGCGACACGGCCCGCTTCAAGCTCGGGAAGGAAAGTCACCAGATCTTCCAGTTTTCCGGTTGGGTTCAGTCCTTCCGACAGCCATCGACCATGACGATCGGATGCAGACTCGCCTCGGAGCGTTCTCTCGAAAAGCTCCTGGTAAGCTCCGGCCAGAGCATCGAGAGAGGTGAGGCGGGGTTGACGCAGGATCGCGAGCACTTTCAGGTTCGGGGCGGAGGTGATTGGCGGTGGTTCCGGAGAATCAGAAAAAACGATCTTGTCGATAACAATATGGCCATCCCGACTGCGATCGACGATTTCAAAATAACAGAGCCGGCCCAGCTCCTTTGTCATCCGCAGTGTTTTCCATCGGAAGAGGCCGGATCCATCAGGGGAAATATGCTCGGCCTTATAACCGTTGGCAACCAGTGTGAAACGCAGCTTGCTGTTGTCAGTGGGCTTCTCTTCTCCTTTACTGCCTGCGATCAGGACATGCACATAGAGCTTTGGCATACGGAAAGTGCGGGAGGTCAGTGAGCCCACCAGCTTGTCGGACCCACCCAGGAACGAATTGGCGATACCTCGCCCCTGATACCCCAGCAGTTTCTGATTGATCGACAGTTCCCGCTGGGGTCCCTCCCCAAAGGCCTGACCCGTAACGGTCCATCCATCAAAACGCAATCCCTCAAAATCTTCAAAAACCACGTCGCCTCGCGACTTGATGGCAGGATGGATCTCACTCGCCTTAGCGGTCCACTCTTCCAGTTCAGTTCGGACGGCAGCTATGGCCTCCTGGAATCGTGAGGGACCGGCTGAGGAAGTCCGGTCTACTGAAGCGATGAAGGGGTAAAAGAGATGATCGGGTTCGCGTCGAGCTTGCTCTAGAGTGGCTACCCAACCCTTCAGAAGGCCAGCAGCCAATTTTCTTTTGACTGCCAAATCCTGCAGGCAAGAGCTCGAATCGGGATTGGCTTTTGAAATTAGTTCTTCTGCAGTCAGGAGATAATCCTTGAGTTGCCTCGCCATCTGCATCCGAGCCGGCCGAAGTAACGATTTGATCTGCTGGCTTTTCTCCCAAACTTTCTGTCGAGCCGAAGCAATTTGCTGCACTCTGGCCGGTGAATCCACCACAGCTTCGCTGATTTCAGTGCTGTGGAGAATCCCCGCCAGAGAGTAATAGTCAGAAGTCGGGATGGGGTCGAACTTGTGGTCATGACATCGGGCGCAGGCTACAGTCAACCCCAGGAACGCCTTTCCCAGCACGTCCAGCTGGTTGTCCACCTGATCGGCACGAGACTTGATGGAATCGGTCGGTGAGTTAATGACCTCACCGAACCAATAGAAACCCGTAGCGAGAGGTGATTCCCAGTAAGCGGCATCCTCGCTCAGTCGCATTTCCGGAAGGAGATCACCGGCAATATGTTCCTTGACAAACTGGTTGTAGGGAACATCCTGGTTAAAGGCCCGGATGACGTAATCCCGGTAGCGCCAGCAATCAGGCTTGTCTGTATCATACTCGTGCCCATTCGTCTCAGCAAAGCGAACCAAGTCCAGCCAATGCCGTCCCCAGTGTTCACCATAGTGGGGCGAAGATAACAGACGGTCAACCACCGCCTCACAGGCGTTAGGCGAGTTGTCTGACAAAAAGGATTCCACCTCCTGTGAAGTGGGCGGTAGACCAATAAGATCAAAGGTCAGGCGCCGCAGCCAGGTCCGCTTGTCGGCCGGCGGACTCGGCTTTAGACCTCGCTCCTCCAGCCCGGCAAGAATAAATGCGTCCAAGGGCGTGTTTACCCAGTTCCTTTGCTTTATCTGAGGAATGGGATTCTCCTCAACTCTTTTAAAGGCCCAGAACGTCCGACCCTTATTGAAGTCAATGCCTTTCTTTCCGCTTCCCGCGTCCGGCGCGAATTCCTGGCTGCGGGACTCATTCTTCCACAGTTTGACCCAGGTAATGAAATCTGCAATTTCCTCGTCGCTCAGTTTGCCGGTGGGAGGCATTCTCAGCTTCAAGTCCGAATAGGAGATGGCCTTGATCAAAAGACTTTGTGGCGGGTTTCCCGGAACGATGGCGGGACCACTGTCGCCCCCTTTCAAAATTTTCTCCGCAGAGTCCAGGCGCAAGCCGCCCATGGGTGTCTTGCTTTGGCTGCTGTGACACAGAAAGCATTTTTCAGCCAGAACCGGACGGATCTTTTTTTCAAAAAACTCCGTCTCGTTTGCCGGACTCGCCCAAGCAGGAGCGACCGAATTATTTAAGGCGGCCGGAGCCAAGAGCAATATTAAAGCGGTGCGACAAAACGAAAGCAGTAATCGCATAAATCGCATAAGAGGTTACCAATAAGAACTAATAACAACAGCATTCTCCCCACTGATGTCCTCGGCTTTGTGCGCCACTCCATGCCGCCTCCAGCCTTTCAGAATGTGATAATGGGAAACGGTTTTTGCCAAGCATAGGGGAGAGCCTCAATAGCGTTGGGAAAGACACCCCAATCAGCCGGTGATGTGGATCGAAACAAGAATTTTGTTCTCGTTTGTTTATGGAATCGTCGTCGTTCTCATCCTCATCGTCGTCCTCAGCTTGGATTCTCGAGGACAAGTAGAAGGACGACGAACGCTGTGCCGGGATATCAAGGGTCAAACCCCTCGGTTAAAAAGAATGTTATGCGCAGAGGGGAGGTAAGTCAACGGCATTTGGAGAGGCAGATTGAGGAAGGTTTGAACAGAGTCAGCTAGAAGTAGTGAGCAACCTCAGACCGCCGAGCGTTGCGTCTCCGTTACAGGCTCACCCCTCACCCGGCCTTTGGCCACCCTCTCCCAATGGGAGAGGCATGGGAGCTTTGAGAAAGCTCCCTGGGTGAGGGGACGGCAGGTTAACAAACTTGACCAAAGTTTGAACTTCTTCGCTACCAAGTCACCCTAGAACTAAGGCCGAACAGACACCTTCCTTTGGAACGTCTCTTGTCGCTCACACCTTCAGTTCCACGCAAGCAGAAAGTCGTGGGATCTCTCGATATCGATACTCAGGTTACGATCCTTGTCTAGAAACGGAACGGCTTTGCGATAGGCTTCATAGATAGCCTTTGTCGCACGACCCAGGGCAAGATGGGGCGAGGCGCGCCTCCGCAAATCGACAGCCTGGGCGGCATGGAAGAGCTCCATCCCCAGAATATAGTACAGATTGTCGATGATACGGGCAACACGGTCAACCACGAGGGCGGAATTGGTGGCCCGGTCTTCGATTTCACCCGCGCGCGGAAAGTAGTCCGCTGAAACCGGGTTGCTGAGATGGCGGATCTCTGCATTCAAAGAGGTAGAAGTGTTCTCGAGAATGCCCAGACCATAGGTAGAATTCTCCGGCGACAGAAAGCGCGGCAGCTTAGTAAAGGTGCTGGTGTCGAGCTTGATCAGACGGTAACAAGACATATTGGAGACATGGCTCAGGGCAATGCCCACGGCTTCAAAGCCCAAAACCCAAGTAATGGGTTCGAAGTTAGCGGTGGGGACCACCACGCCGGAGACTTTCTCCGATTGCACGTGGTAACGGAGGGTTTGCTCTGCCCTGCCTTCTTCCGGCGCGGAGTCCAAAATGACGGCAGGATTGTCGTCAGAGGAGTTGAGCTGTATGGTGACTTGACCTTTTAGAAAAGCTAGGACATCACGGACAGCGCCATGGACCTGGCTGAAATCGCGAAAGCTCAGGGGATCCTGCAAGGCCCGATCATCGTCTGGCTGCCACAGATAACTGCCTTGGAGAGACTCTCGAATTCTGCGTGCTGTTTCACCCTGGCCCGTGTAGGGCCGGACCTGCTGGGCTGGAGGAAGCAAGGGAGCCATGTTTCCGTTCAGACCTTCCAGGCTGAGGCCGTAGACCAGATCTGCCACTTCCAACAAACGTTCTACATCGTGAATCACCAGAGCGGCTCTTCCTGCTGCGTAGGCATTGGAACTTAGAATCGATAAGGCGTCTTTAGCGAAAGGAGTGATAGGTTTGAGACCAGCCTCTTTCAGGGCTTCACTGGCTGCCACCCGTTTTCCCTTAAAGAGGACTTCGCCTTCGCCCATCATGGCTAATCCGATGTGAGGCAAAATGGTGATGTCGGCGACGCCGGCGGAGCCTCGCGAAGGCAGGACAGGATGGATTCCGCGATTTAAGAATTCCAGGCACAGGGCCACCACATCGGGGTGACAGCCCGTGGCACCGAAAAGCATGGTATTGAGTCGTGCCAGCAGGGTAGCCCGAACTGTTTCTTCATTCAACTCCGGGCCTACACCAGCACTGTGAGAGCGCAGCAGATTCTTATTGAACTGCTCAGAAGACCGACGC
>QHZQ01000460.1:0-1047 GCA_003224725.1 Acidobacteriota bacterium
GTTCTGTTCATCAGCCGGTCCGAGAGAGAAAAACTAGAGCTGATTTTCGCCAACTTAAAAAGCCGGAACATCCTCACCGTGGGCGATGCCGTTGGCTTCGCCCAACGCGGCGGCATGATTCGGTTCGTGACGGAAAAAAATAAGATTCGGTTGAGAATCAACCTGGAGGCCGCCAAAGCGGCCGGCCTGACGATCAGCTCCAAGCTGCTCCGGCCCGCGGCGATTCTCGCTCCCGGAGAGGATTAGCCAATGCGACTCAAAGACACGCCGATCCGGCGGAAGCTGATGATGATTATCTTGCTGACCAGTGGGGTGGTGTTGCTGCTGACGTGCACGGCATTTCTTGCCTACGAGTTCTTAACGTTCCGGCAAGGCGCCGTTCGGTATATGACGACTCTGGGGGAAATCATCGCAGACAACAGCACCGCTGCGCTGGCCTTTGAGAACCAGGATGACGCCAAGGAAATTCTGACCGCGCTCAAAGCGGAGAGGCATATCGTGGTCGCTAGCCTTTACGACCGGAACGGAAGGCTGTTTTCCGAATATCCCGACAACTTGCCTGCCGATGCGTTTCCCGCGTCGCCCGAAAAGGACGGTTATCGTTTCGAGCGCTCGCATCTGGTTGCTTTTCAGCCGGTCGTGCAGGGCAGTAGGCGCCTCGGCACGCTCTACCTTAAATCTGACATGGGCGCGATGTATGAGCGTTTGCGACTCTATGGCGTGATCGCCGTTTTGGCCATAGTCGTTTCTTTCTTGGTGGCTTACACACTTTCCAGGGCATTGCAGCAGCAGATTTCCCAGCCCATCCTGGCCCTGGCGGAGACGGCCAAGGCCATCTCGCAACACCGGGATTATTCCGTCCGGGCCACAAAACTCGGCCAGGATGAATTGGGCCTGCTCACCGATGCTTTCAATCACATGCTCACACAAATCCACGAGCAGAACGGGGCTTTGAGAGAAAGTGGAGAACGGGTGCGCGCCGTCCTGAATTCCGCGCTCAGCGCCGTGGTGGTGGTCGATTCAGATGGCAAGATCGCCGATTGGAAT
>QHZQ01000460.1:1055-5718 GCA_003224725.1 Acidobacteriota bacterium
GCGCTCTGAAGCCCTCGGACAGGACTTGTCAGAAACAATTATACCAGCCCGCTATCG
This sequence comes from Acidobacteriota bacterium, assembly GCA_003224725.1. Taxonomy (GTDB): domain Bacteria; phylum Acidobacteriota; class Terriglobia; order Versatilivoradales; family Versatilivoraceae; genus QHZQ01. The sequence continues at coordinate 1,113 of QHZQ01000460.1, forward strand.
GCAGAGGCATCGGCGCGGCCTGGAACACTTTCTGGCCAGCGGCGAGGGTCCGGTCGTGAATCGACTCATCGAGATGAGCGCTTTGCGCCGCGACGGCAGCGAGTTCCCTGTGGAATTATCCGTCAGCCCGCTGAAAACCGGCGACGTCGTGACGTTTTGCGGTTTCATCACCGACATCACAGAACGCAAGGAAGCAGAGGGCAAGCTGCAGGCCCAATTAAGCCGGCTCAACTTGCTCCACCGGATCACACGCGCCATCGGCGAACGGCAGGATCTGCCAAGCATCTTCCAGGTCATCATCCGGAGCCTGGAAGACAACCTGCCAATCGACTTCGGTTGTGTTTGTCTTTACGACCCCACCGCGGAGATACTGACCGTCACCAGCGTTGGAGCGCGGAGTGCGGAACTGGCGATGGACCTGGCCATGAGCGAGCAGGCGCGGATTGCCATCGATCAAAACGGCTTGGCCCGCTGCCTCCGAGGCCACCTGGTTTACGAGCCGGACATCAGCCAGGTGCCGTTCCCTTTTCCACAGCGGCTGGCGCGTGGCAAACTCGGTTCGTTGGTTGCAGCGCCGCTGCTGGTCGAAAGCAAAGTTTTCGGTATTCTGGTGGCCGCGCGGCGGCAAGCCCACAGCTTCAGCAGCGGCGACTGCGAGTTTCTTCAGCAGTTGAGCGAACAGGTTGCTTTGGCCGCACATCAGGCGCAACTCTACAGCGCGTTGCAACAGGCCTACAATGACCTGCGTCAAACGCAGCAGGCCGTCATGCAGCAGGAGCGGTTGCGGGCCCTCGGTCAAATGGCCAGCGGCATCGCCCACGACATCAACAACGCCATTTCGCCGGTAGCGCTTTACACCGAATCGCTCCTGGAGCGGGAGGCCAACTTGAGCGACCGGGCGCGAGATTACCTTACCACCATCCAACGGGCCATTGAGGATGTGGCCCAGACGGTCGCCCGCATGAGGGAGTTTTATCGCCAGCGTGAACCGCAACTGGCTTTGACACCCATCGATCTGAACCGCATGGTCCAACAAGTCATTGATCTGACGCGGGCCCGCTGGAGCGACGTGCCGCAAGAGCGGGGCATCGTCATCCGTCTTCAAACCGCCTTGGCGTCTGACTTGCCCAGCGTTAGGGGGGTCGAGGCGGAAATCCGCGACGCTCTCACCAACCTCGTTTTCAATGCGGTGGATGCGATGCCGGAGGGTGGGGTACTCACACTCCGCACGCGAGCTGTTGCCGCCCAGGAGCAGCAAAACGGTGGTGCATCCGCCGCGCTTGTGCATGTGGAAGTCTGCGACACGGGTATGGGCATGGACCAGGAAACGCGGCGGCGCTGTCTGGAGCCGTTTTTTACCACCAAGGGCGAACGAGGCACTGGTTTGGGCTTGGCGATGGTGTATGGGATGGTGCAGCGCCACAGCGCGGCCATTGAAGTTGACAGCGAGCCGGGCCAAGGCACCACGGCGCGCCTCATCTTCCCGGTGTCCGCTCCGGTGGTGACCTCGATCGTCCGTCCGTCAGCAGCAACGCTAGCGGGGCAGCGCCTGCGCCTTCTCATTGTGGACGACGATCCGCTGCTCATCAAATCGTTGCGGGACACGCTGGAGAGCGACGGCCATCTCATCACCGTGGCCGACGGTGGACAGGCGGGCATCGACGCATTTGCCGCAGCCCAACGGCGCGGGGAACCTTTCTCGGTGGTCATCACCGATCTGGGGATGCCTTACGTGGATGGGCGCACTGTAGCTGCTTCCGTCAAGACCGCCTCTCCGTTGACGCCGGTGATTCTGCTTACCGGCTGGGGACAGCGCTTGACGGCCGAGCACGACGTTCCGCCGCACGTGGACCGCATGCTGAACAAGCCCCCCAAGCTGCAGGAACTCCGGGCCACCTTGGTGGAGTTGGCGGCCGGCTCTGCTCAAACCAAACTGCTGTGAACTCGCAATCCGAAGCTGTCTGGGAGCGTAAAGGACCGGCCGGATGAAGAATGGAGCCTTCACCGGCAGGCCCTTCAGAACGGAACGGCTAAACTTCGAGCTACCAAAAGGAAGCTTATGGCAACTACTCCTCTCGCCAAATTGATCATCGTGGACGATGAAGTGGGCCAGATGAAGGCCCTCTGCAATACATTGGAGCAGGAGGGCTACGCGACTACTGGTTTCACTTCGGCCAACCAGGCACTGGCAGCCCTGCGTGAACAAGAGGTTGACCTCGTACTTACCGATTTGATGATGCCCGAGATGAACGGCATTGCGCTGCTACGCGCCGCCCAGGAAATCGACCCTAACCTGGTCGGCATCGTCATGACTGGCCATGGCACCATTGACACTGCGGTCGAAGCCATGAAAGTGGGCGCTCTCGATTACATCCTTAAACCGTTCAAACTGAGCGCCATTCTGCCCGTGCTGGCCCGCGCCCTGGCCGTGCGGCGGCTGCGCATGGAGAACATCCAGTTGCGTGAGGCGGTCGGGATTTACGAACTGAGCATGGCCATGGCTTTTGCGCTGGATTTCAACACAGTGCTGCAAAAGGTGGCTGACGCAGCCTTCCAGCAGAGTCAAGCCAGCGAAGTGTCCATCCTGTTGCCGACTCGCGATGGCAAAGAACTCCGCGTAGCCGCGGCACGCGGCCGGAACGCCGAACGCCTCCAAGGCAAACCAGTGCCTATCAGCGACACGCTGTCGGGTTGGGTGGCGCACAGCCGTGAACTGCTTTCCAAACCAGACGAAATCATCGATGTTGAGCCTGCCTTCGCTCCTCCTTTGCGGGAGATCACTAGTGGCATCTCCATACCAATGCTGACTGGGGGCAGGCTCGCCGGCATCCTGAATTTTACTTCAGCGCACCCGCTCCGGCCCATCGCGCTCGGCCAAGTCAAAGCCCTCAACATCCTGGCCAGCGCCGCGGCAGCCGCCCTGGAAGCAGCGTCGTTGCTGGAGCAGTTGCGCGCCGCCGAGCAACGCTATCGGCGGTTGGCCGAAAACGCACCGGACATCGTCTTCCGCTACGAACTCCATCCGCGTCGGTGCTTTGCCTACGTGAACCCGATGGTCACAGCGATCACGGGTTACTCACCGGAAGAACATTACTCCGACCCGGACCTGGCCTTCAAAATCGTCCACCTGGAGGATCGCCCGCTGTTAGAAACGATCCATCGGGGGGACTGTGCCAGTGGAAGTGCGACCACACTGCGCTGGGTGCACAAGAACGGTGCGGTCATCTGGATTGAACAACGCAGCGTGCTGGTGCACGACTCTGCTGGACGGCTGGTGGCCATCGAGGGCATCGCTCGCGATATCACCGAGCGCAAACACTTGGAAGAACAACTGCGCCAGTCGCAAAAGATGGAGGCGGTGGGAAGATTGGCAGGTGGCGTCGCCCATGACTTCAATAACCTGCTCACAGCCATCCTCGGTTACAGCGATCTGGTATTGAATCACCTCAGCCCAATCGACTCGCTGCGCATGGATGTTGAAGAGATCAAAAAGGCTGGAGAACGGGCCACCTCACTGACGAAACAACTCCTGGCTTTCAGCCGGAAACAGGTCCTTCAACCCCGAGTATTGGAACTCAACACGGCGGTGGCCGAGATGGACAACATGTTGCAGCGGCTGATTGGAGAGGACATCGAATTGATCACCTCTCTGGACCCCGCTTTGGGCCGAGTGAAGGCAGACCCGGGCCAAATCGAGCAGATTCTCTTGAACCTGGCCGTCAATGCCCGTGACGCCATGCCTGAGGGTGGAAAGCTCACCATCGAGACAGCCAATGTGGATCTGGACCAGACCTACGCGCGCAGCCACGTCGCCGTCCGACCTGGCCCCTACGTGATGTTAGCGATCACTGACACAGGTTTCGGGATGAGTCCCGAAGTCCAAGCTCGCATCTTTGAGCCCTTCTTCACCACCAAGGAACAGGGCAAAGGAACGGGGCTAGGCCTGTCAACCGTCTACGGTATCGTCAAGCAGAGCGGCGGCAATATCTGGGTCTATACTGAGCCAGGGCGAGGCACCTCTTTTAAGGTCTACTTGCCAAGGGTCGAAGAGGAACTCACACGGGTGGATACGGGTGTAGCGATTCCGGAAAAGACACAGGGTTCGGAGACGATCCTGCTGGTAGAAGACGAAGAGGCCATTCGCTCGCTCATGCGTTCAATCCTCCAGGAGCAAGGCTACACCGTGCTGGAAGCTGGTCACGGTCCGCAGGCGCTTCAGATCAGCCAAACCCATTCCGGCCCAATCCACCTGATGCTGACCGACGTGATCATGCCCCAGACGAGTGTCCGTGAGTTTGCCCAAAAGATGTGGAAATTGCGACCGCACCTGAAGATCCTCTTTGCCTCGGGTTATTCCGACGACGCCATCGTTCACCATGGCGTGCTGGAGGAGGGAACGAATTTTATCCAGAAGCCATTCACGATTGTCGGCCTGACCAGGAAGGTGAGAGAAGTTTTAGATACGAAATAGCAGTAGCCCAAGAATCTCGAGGCGGGAGAGCGATTGATCTCAATCAGGACGGCGTGCCAGAACCTATTGGCCATGACATCAACAGCTGCATCTGCAGGGCTGCGAAAAGGTTGGTTTTTTGAGAGAACATCCGTA
>QHZQ01000478.1 GCA_003224725.1 Acidobacteriota bacterium
ACTGCCGACGGGAGCAAAAACTCCCAACAAGCGTTTCATTGCATTTCGAAGATAAGTCACTACGAACCGTGCGCTTCAAGAACGGAGGAAACTTTTCGGTCCTCGTTTGGGGGCGCTGTCAAGCCAGCGCCAATGAAAGCGACGTCAAGCCGTCGCACTCCAAGAAGCCGCGACCGCTGTTCGTGGCTGAAAAATGTCCAAGCTCCGATGCACGGGACGGCCGTCGATTGCTTGTGGCGATGCTCAGAGGCATTTATCTGTCCAATAGGGTGAACAGAGCGGCATGCTTAACACGGATTGACCTTGACAGCGGAACGCTCTGGTATAGACTGACGACATCGAGCTATCGAACGCTACTGCCAATTTTCAGGGCCGGCGAAAGGAGCGGCCCCGGTCGATAAGATGTTCCCCAATCTAAAACTGCTTTTGAATTTGCTTTTTTCGCTAGTGATTTTGGAGGGCTTGCTCATTGGGCAGCAGGCTCAGCCTAGCGGCAAGGACCACCCTGCAACTTCCACCGGGCAGAGGCAGGCTCTGGAGCAGTTGACTCGGAGCGTAAGTTCGCGCCTGCCAGCCGGTCCTGTAATTCCTGTCCAACGCAAAAACTACATCGATGATTACATCTTGGGAAAGATGGAGCAGGATCACATCCCCCATGCAGGATTAAGTGCCGACACCGAATTTCTTCGCCGGGTGACCCTGGATCTCACCGGGCGTCTGCCCGAGGTAGAGGCTATTCGCAGCTTTGTTAAGGATCCCGATCCCAACAAACGCGACAAACTCATCGCTTCCCTTGTGGCCACTCCGGTGGCAGGCCTTCGCGGCCAACTCACCACACCGTTTCTGGACCGGTGGACCTATTGGTTCGGTGACCTTTTTCGCATTAATGATGGGCACCTGAGCAAGGGCCGGGAAATCTTTTACGACTATATCTACAGTGCATTGCAGGAGAATCTGCCTTATGACCAGCTCATCCGGGAAATGCTGACGGCTAAATCACGTTCCAACTGGACCCATGGGCCGGTCAATTATCTGGCCCGTGACTATGTGAATGAGACGGACGATTCCATTATTAACAACGAGGACACTTACGACCAGTGGACCATCAGTTCGTATAGGGTCTTTCTTGGAATCAACTTGGAATGTGTGTCCTGTCACGGTGGAGCTGGACACCTGGAAAAGATTAACCTCTGGCTGTCGCAAAGAACCCGCGAAGACGTTTGGAACCAGGCGGCCTTTTTTGCCAATTCGCGTCTTTGGCGTCCCTACGGGGACTACAGCCAGTTCGCATTGACTGAGGATGGCAAGGGTTACGACTTGAATCGGAAAAGTGTGACCCGTATTCAGCGCTATGCGGCAAACATATCGCCCGCCTTTGTGTTGACTGGCGAGAAACCTCGGCCCGGTGAGAATCTCCGCGAAGCCTATGCCCGCATGCTCACGGGCAACCTCCAGTTTGCCAAAGCTACGGTGAATCTTTTTTGGGCTGAACTCATGGGAGTGGGTATTGTGGATCCCCCGTTCTCATTCGACCTCGCCAGGCAAGATCCGAAAAACCCTCCGGCGTTGCCTTGGACCCTCCAGCCGACTCATCCGGAGCTTCTGGAAACTCTAGCCAGGGATTTCCAAGCTCACCATTATGACCTCAGGTACTTGATCACCCTGATCATCAAGTCCAGCGCTTATCAGCTTTCCTCTCGTTTCCAGGGGGAATGGAAAGAGCCCTATGCCCGCTACTTTGCGCGGCATTTTGTGAAGAGGCTTCCCGCTCCCCAGGTCTGGGATGGCATTGCTCAAGCGACAGGACTGTTTTTTGAAATTCCCATTCGCCGGAGTGACAGAAAGGTTAAGTACATGGGACAAATCCTGGACCCTGATGATCTCAATCAGCCAGACACCAAGCCCTTGGCGGACCTGGCTGCCTCCTTTGGACTATATAACCGATTTGCTATTGGAGATGACGCGGGGGGCGGCAAAGGATCTATCATTCAGGCTTCGATCCTGCTAAACAGTCCTCTCATACGCGAAAGAGTTCGAGTCCAAAAAGGGAGCCGGCTGGAGTCTCTCTTGATGCATGAACCTCCTTACAGCAACGATCAGATTGTCGAGGAGCTTTTCCTGGCGACCCTTTCGCGCTTCCCGACTGAGGACGAAAAAAAGATGGCGGTGAAGTTGCTGCAGGAGTTTCACACTCAAGGGGCAGAAGACCTGCTGTGGAGCTTGATCAATCATTTGGAGTTTCTGGCAGTCTCTTAGCTGTGCTGAAGAACATCAACCTTCTCAGGAGCCATCCATGCTGCCTAGGGCGCCACAGTGCATGAAAATAGTCCCCCTTTTGAAGGGGGACAGCGCTCTTGGAGAGCGCGCGCTCCGTCGCGGTGACTGTACGCGCGGTACTGATCAGCAGGCAGTAACTGTACCGCGACCGTGAGGGAGCGGCGAGATGCTCAATTTCTTCACACCTTCAGGGGGTGCAGGGGTGGGTTGTTCGGGGACGGGAAGGACCCACCCCTGAAGGCTGAAGCCTTCTTTCCCCTCCCGAGAGGGGATTTTCACAGGAGTGCCATATGGAAATGAGAACTCATCTGCCAATTCTGACGCGCAGGCAGTTTTTTCAAATCGGAGCCGTCGGTGTTTCGGGGTTTTTTCTTGAACCGCTGGCGCGCCCGCTTAATGTCGTTGCCAACCAGAAAGTCAAGCCCAGAGGAACGGCTGAGTTTTGCCTCTTCATCAATTTGAGTGGCGGCGCCAGCCATGTCGATACTTTTGACATCAAGGAAGGACGTTGGACGCCCCCCGATTTCGACATACGCACTGTCAAGCCGGGGATTCGCCTGCCCTACGGTCTATTTCCTCAGCTGGCGGGGAAATTGAATCAACTGGTCCTGGTGCGCTCGATGCAAGCCTGGGAAAATGAGCACATCCGTGGCCAATACTACCTGCAGGTCGCACATCAAACCAGTCCAGCACGAAACAAGGAAATGCCTTCACTCGGGTCTGTCATCGCCTATGAGTGCGAGCAACGCCGGCGCAGCAGCGATTTCTTGCCGCCCTATGTCGCCATGAATTTTACTTCCGGCCCCTTTCGTGTGCTCGGTGAAGGGTGCCTGGATAGTCGATTTGCTCCGTTGACGCTGGAAATTTCAGATAAAGGTTTCGATTTCATCGTCTCTGACGCCGAGAAGACACGGTTTCAAAGGCGGTGGGAATTTTTGCAGAAGTTGAGCAGCCCCCGGAATTTGAATCCTCTTGAGAAGGACCGATTCTTTCAGGACTTTGATGCCTTCTATCGCGGGGCTCACGCCATGATGGAATACAAGAAGAAGAACGTCAACGTTATGGAAGTTCACGTTTGGGAGAAGCTTGTGTTCTGGCCCGTAACCTGGTGAAAGCTGAAGCCGGTACTCGCTTCATCATGATCTCCCATTTCGGTTGGGACTTGCATCGGAAGATTTACGAAAAGGAAGGCCACTACCAACTTTGCCGGGAACTCGATATCGCTTTGGCCAGCCTTTTGAGCGACCTGGAAGCCAGTAAGACTCAAGACGGCCGGACCCTTCTGGACAAGACGTTTATCTGTTGTTTGGGTGAATTTGGGAGAACTCCCGGGCAACTGACGGTAAACCAAGGCCGGGATCATCATAAGGACGCGTTTTGCGGAGTATTTGCAGGATGCGGCACCCAGGGAGGAAGAATCATTGGCGCCACCGATGAACTGGGAGCTAAAGTCGTAGATCCTGGCTGGCAGAAAAAGAGACCCATTTACATTGAGGACGTGGCTGCGACTATCTATTCTGTGATGGGGATTGACTGGACAAAGAAAATCACCAACACTCCCTCCGGCCGTGCCTTTGAGTACATAGAAAATCAATCAGGGACTGACTTCATCGATCCGGGAGAGATCAGCGAGTTGTTTGAGTAGGGGAAAACAACCAACGTCTGTTTGAGCCACGCCCCCACTCATTGTTCTTCCTCTCCTGGTGGGAGAGGGTGGCGCGAAGCGACAGGTGAGGGTCAACCGCGTTTTTCGGTGCCACAAATGTCCAATCTCCAGCCCAGGGTTGCGGCGCAGCCGTCACCCTGGGTTAAGGGATCCTAGCCTTGAGATTGAAATTGGAAACCAATACGGTCAAGTTAGCAATAAACAGGAGGAATCAAATGAAATCAGCGACTGGTTATTTATCTAATGAGGCAAGGGGATGGTTAGCGACAATGCTTTGCCACCTTTGCGTTCTGGCAGGTCTGGTCCTGCTAGTCCCCACCCTGGGCCATGCCGTCAGCACTGGCACCATATTCGGTACGGTGCTGGATCCGAGCGGGGCGGTGATTGCTGGCGCCTCGGTGACAATCAAAAACCAAGGTACCGGTCTCGAGCGCACGACGTCCTCGAATGACTCCGGTGAGTACTTGTTCGATGGCGTTCCAATAGGATTCTACACCGTCAGCGGCCGCCATCCGGGGTTCAAGATGTACGTGCAGCGCAGCGTTGTTCTCAACGTTGACCAAAAGGTGCGTGCAGACATCAAGCTGGACCTCGGCGAAGCGGCAGAGACTGTGGAAGTTTCGGGCGCAGCCTCTTTGATCGACACCCGTTCGGGAACTATCGCGGATGTTGTTACCGCGTCGCAGGTGACTAACTTACCTCTGAATGGCCGGAATACGCAGCAACTCATGGCTCTGCAGGCGGGCGTACAGTATAGCGGGGGAGGGGGTATGCAGAACGGGGCCGTTAACCCTTCCGTCCAGGTTTACGCGGTAGCCGGCGCCCGGGGTAACCAGACCGACTACGAACTGGATGGCGGGGATCACAATGACTACTGGACGGGCGTCGCCATGGCCACACCCAACCCCGATGCCATCCAGGAATTCAGTGTGCAGACCAGCAATATCGATGCTCAATATGGGCAAAAGGCGGGCGGAGTGG
>QHZQ01000479.1:0-3583 GCA_003224725.1 Acidobacteriota bacterium
CAGGAGGCCGGTTTGAGTTTTTTCACACCTTCTTAGTGGTTACATGTATACCATTCATTGTGGGGGTTGTCCAGATCTGCGGTTTGACTGGATAAATGGTATTCCCATTTGCCTGCTTACATTTTTTCGAAGCGTGGCGAATGCTCCTAATTTGTTACGATTCGAGCTAACGGATCATGGACCAACTTAGGAATGGACGGCAAGTAAGAAAACACAGGCTAGGCTTTCCCTGTTGCCGAAAGGCCTACTCTGTACTCGTATTCTTTGTTACCTGCGTTTTGGGTGGAACTTTGACCCAACGGTCGCCAGAAGGCCAAGACGTTTTTTCAGAACATTTCCCAAGACTAGACTGGCAGCCGACACGAGCACCGGAGGCAGCAGAGTATGCGGGCAAAGTTTCGTGCGGTCAGTGCCACGCCAAGGAGGCAGCCACCTATCACTCCACACCGATGGCACGTGCTCTGGAACTGGCCTCTGAGTCGAAGATTCTGAAGTCGCATCTGCCACTCAAGTTCCAATCGGGACCCTATACATTCAAGGTCCAACGTCTAGGCCACGAGTTAGTTTATGAAGTGTCTGACAACCAGGCGACCATTTCTGAACCCGTTCAGTGGGTATTTGGTTCTGGCGAGGCAGGTCAAACTTTCTTGATCCAGCATCAAGGAGCTTACTACGAGAGTCGGGTGAGCCTATTTAGCGACATTGAAAAACTGGATTTCACTCTTGGGCACCCTCGAACGGTCCCAGACTCCCTGTTAGACGCTCTGGGCCAGGAGTTGTCACCCGACAAGGTTCTCGCTTGCTTCGCTTGTCACTCCACCGCTTCTGTGAGCGGAACGAAGCTCCAACTCGATCGCATGGTGCCGGGTATCACGTGTGAAGGGTGCCATGGTCCAGGAGGACGGCATGTGAGGGCGGCACTGGCAGGAAAAGTTGAAGAAATTCCGATGTTTAATCCCGGAAAGCTTTCGGAAGAAGATCAGCTAGATTATTGCGGATCCTGCCATCGGAGCTACCTGCAGGTTGAGCTCATGGGCCTGCGTGGTGTGAATAACGTTCGTTTCCAACCATATCGGTTGGCCAATAGTACTTGTTTCAAAACCGAAGACTCCAGGATCAGTTGCTCAGCTTGCCACAACCCACACGAGGCACGTCAGCGCCATTCAGCCTTTTACGATTCGAGATGCATCGCATGCCACTCGAAGCGTCAAGTCGATCCGGCCGGACCAAGCAAAGTCTCCATTTGTCCGACGGGGAAGGCGCAATGTACTGTTTGTCACATGCCCAAATACAAGTTACCGGGAGGGCATTTTGAATTCACCGACCATCAGATCCGAATCGTCCGGTCTAATAGCGATTATCCAAACTAAGTTCCGATGAGAGCCCCGACCGTAAGGGAGCGGTTGCCGGTAAGAAAGCATTTCGCGCCAGACCGGCGCCAGAAAAGGGTCCCTTAGACTTAGAAGATTAGCTTAATCGCGAACTCCACCTCGCGATGACCGTATTTGTTGGAGATCACGCCGAAGCTTTCCGGATTGGCCAGCGAGGCGCTTCCTTGTGTAAGGCTGGTCGCCCCCAATGGCAGGTTCCAGAAGAATTGGGCGGTCGTTTGTGGAGCAAGCAGTTGCGCACGGTTGAACACATCAAAAGCCGCCAGTCGAAATTGTAGCCGCAACTTTTCGCGGATGGGAAACTCCTTGAAGAGCGTCATGTCCCACTTGTTAGAGCCGGGCGAGCGGTAGGTCGGCTGCTCAAACGTGCCAAACTGGCCGATGGGAGGCAGGGTGATTGACGCCGGATCCAGCCAGTGCTCGTTAACGCCAGCGGAGCTCGCTCCGGACCGGGGATTGGACGAGACAACGGGGAGTACAGCTAAGGCATTCGAACCATACCACGTCCGACCATCCCCAATGAAATTTGTGCTGCTGCACAGGCCCAGGCTGGTTGGGTTTGCCTCACCAGGAGCATTCACGCAGGAAATCCCTGTGGTCGTGACGCTAAGCGGCGGTCCACTGGTGTAATGGGCAATCGCTGAAAACCGCCAAGTATCCAGCACACCTTTCGCCAGCCAGTTGCCACTAAAATGCCTTTTGCTCGGGGACGGCAAGTCGTAGATGAAGGAAAGGGAGAAGTTGTGAGCCCGGTCCCAGGCCTGCAACCCATAGTTGCGCTTTGAGTCAAACTGATCTTGGAAGGGTGTGGCAGCGGTTCCCAAGGCCTTTGACCAGGTATAGGCGCCGAGTAACGTCAAGCCCTTGGCGGCATTGCGACGCGCCGTCACTTGCAAGCTGTTGTAATTGGAGGTCAGGCTGTGGTCAATAAGTGAAATCGAACCCCATTGGTTAAAGGGTCGGAAGTCCTGGGCGTTCGTATCTGCCCCCAGGGTCTGAGTTCCGGGCAACCACATGGCGCCAAGCGGTACCGCATTGATATCCCAGCTACGACCCAGATGTCGGGTCGTGTTGCCCACGTATGAGGTCTCCACCACCGTCTGGAAGCCGATGCTCTGGGACCAGGTGAGGCTCCATTGATAAACCTGTGGGGTCGAACTATCGTGGACGTCGGATACTGCAAGGGAGAGGTTGCCCAGAACTCCGAAGGGGTCGGTGTTCTCAATTTGCCCAAGGGAAGTAAACTGTTGTGACGGATTCGAAGTAAAAGCTTGGGGCGGCGAGTTAGCAATGTTGTTGACCTGATTAGAGTCCTGGCGGTGCACGTATGTTCCGAAGCCGCCGCGCAGGACGGACTTTCCCTTTCCAAAAACATCCCAAGCAAACCCGAGGCGGGGCTGAATAGCCGGGTGGGGGGCTCCGAAGCCGCCATTGCCGATCTGCCCCTTGCTGGCCAGGAGAATCCCGTTAGTGAAGTCCCCGATGCGGGTGGGATCGTAAACCTTCGGGTCGAAGGTGAGAAAGGCATTGTGCAGTACCTGCCACGGCTGTGACCAGGTGAAACGCGCCCCATAATTCAACGTCAGCCGCCGTGTCACCTTCCAGGAGTCCTGGCCATACCACTCAATCGTCGTGCCTCTGACCGGGGCGGCGAGACTGCGGGTCGTCTGGAGGTAGGCCTTGTAATGCTCGCTTAGGATGTCACCGAACTCGTTACCCGTGGTCAATCCCCAGGAGGCGTCCGTAACAAACTGGCCTTCAGTTACCGGCGCATTGCTCTGGGTCTGACGGGACTGCTCGACGGCAAACCCGAACTTGAGAATATGCGTGCTCTTAACCTTGGAAAGGTTGTCAAAGAACTCAAATTCATTGGACTTGTAATAGACCCCACCGCTGGCAAAATTGCCGGCTCCCCAGCGCCCCGCCCCGGGGTTGCCGCCGAAGTAGTCCCAAGCGTCAATGATCTGCGGGACGGTGTCGTTTTGAACGGTGGGGGTGCCTGGAAACGCCATGCCTTTGAAATTAAAGCCCAACGCGCTTCGGCTGACTTTTTCAGGAAAACGATACCTATTGGGGAAATAAAGGGCCTGTGCGCTGAGTTGAAATTCGTTGGTGAGCGTGGGATTGAGAGTTTGGACGACGTTAACGGCCAAGGCTCTGTTATGGTTACTGCCAACGACCAAACCTGGCTC
>QHZQ01000479.1:3660-4989 GCA_003224725.1 Acidobacteriota bacterium
GCTGAAGTTATAGTCCACCTTGATAACAGTCTGGAACGGATTATTGGGGTACAGCGGGTGTGCCGCAAAGTTGCGACGGCCTGCCGGGTCAACCAGGTTCGGCAGCGGGAAGACATTCAAGAAAGTCTGGCCGTTGCTCGTCATGTCACCGGCCGGAAGGATGTTTCCCGGCAACGGCTTCCCATTCGGGTCGTTGGGGTCCTTCAGGATGCAAGGCATGTTCAAATATCGGCCACCCGTTACGTTGCCGCTGGCATCCGTCTGACAGAATTTGGAGTTCAGCAGTTCGCTGAAGTCGCCCGTGCGCATTTTGGCCGTGGGCACCGTGACCAGTTGTGTCCCGGGGTCCGGGAGCTGTCGCTGCCATTCCATCCCCACAAAGAAAAACAGCTTGTCTCGATTCTTGTTGAAATTCGTGCCCGGAATCCTCACCGGGCCCCCCAGGTTGAACCCGGGATAATTGAACTTGCTCGCCGGTTTGGGTATTCCAGCCAGGTTGTTGGAAAAATCGTTGGCGTTGAGGGCAGCATTCCGCCCGTAATAGAAAAGCGTCCCATGAAAGTCCTTGCCGCCAGACTTGGTGACGACATCGATATTCACGGGACTACGCCCCTGGTCGGCCTCCACGTTTGAAGTTTTTACGGAGAACTCCTGGATCATGTCCATATTGGGCACCATGTAGAGGCTGGCCAAGCCGCCGGTCTCCACGCCGCGCGCGCCGTCGATGTGGTAGTCGTTCTGGCCGCCATCCAGGCCGTTGACGCTAAATAGAAAGGGCCCCTGGGAATCGATGTGGCTGCCCTGGGAGGGGTTAAAGCCAGTATCGACCACGCCCGCGAGGAGCCCCAAAAGCTCAAGGGCATTGCGCCCCATCGTCGACAGGTTCTGGATTTGAGCTGACGTCAGCACATCCACCTTGGCGCCGCTGTCGGTGGGGACCAGGGCTTCAGCCGTGGCCGTGACCTCCACTCGCTCCGACTGCTGACCCACTTGCAGATCGGCCGAGAGGTCAAGCCGGTCGGCCGGATGAACCTCGATGCCCGTTTTCGAGTAAGTCTTGAAGCCCGCTTTCGCGACCGTGAGACTGTAAGTCTTAGGCGGCACGGGATCGAAACTGTAGAAACCACTTTCCTCCGTGACTGCGCGCAGTTCTGTCCCACTCGCTTCGTCGCGCAAGACGACGGTGGCGCCTGGAACGACCGCTCCTGTTTGGTCGTGAACCAGGCCGCTGACGCGCGCCGTACTTTGGGCTAAGGCCAGCGGAGAGACGCCAGCGACCAATAGCCCATAGAAAAAGCCGGCACGTATCAAGGTCTTATAATTTCTGCT
>QHZQ01000480.1 GCA_003224725.1 Acidobacteriota bacterium
TAGCCGCCGCTGGTTTTTCGAGCAATGCGGCATCGGTCTGGGCGCCATGGCGCTCGGCCACCTGCTGGCAGATGCCGGCTTGGCCGCGTCTGCAACGGAAGCGCCCGCCAATCCGCTCGCACTTAAGAAGCCGCATTACACACCCAAAGCCAAAAGTATCATCTTCCTCTTTATGGCCGGGGCGCCAAGCCACCTGGAGCTGTTTGATTTTAAACCCCAACTGGCCAAGTTCGACGGGACCTTGCCGCCCGCCGATTTGCTCAAAGGCTATCGGGCAGCTTTCATCAATCCCAGCTCCAAGCTGCTCGGCCCGAAAGTCGTTGATGACATTGCCATCGTGAAATCGATGGTGACCGACGCCTTCAATCACGCTCCAGGTCAGGTCCTGATGAACACGGGATCGCAACAGTTCGGCCGGCCCAGCATGGGCGCCTGGGTCACCTACGGCCTGGGCAGCGAATCTCAGGACCTGCCAGCCTTTGTCGTGTTCAGCTCCGGTCAAAAGGGGCCGAGCGGCGGCAATTCCTGCTGGGGCAGCGGCTTCCTGCCGACCGTTTATCAGGGTGTTCAGTTCCGGGGCAGCGGCGACCCGGTCCTGTATCTCTCCAATCCACGCGGCGTGGACCAGGAGCTGCAACGCGATTCCCTGGACTCAATCCGCCGCCTCAACCAGATGCGGCTGGGCGTGACGGGTGATCCTGAGATCGCCACGCGGATCAATTCCTTCGAAATGGCTTTCCGTATGCAAAGCAGTGCACCGGAGTTGATGAACGTTTCCAAGGAACCCAAGAACATCCTCGAAATGTATGGCATCGAACCGGGTAAACCGTCGTTCGCATATAACTGCCTGCTGGCCCGGCGGCTGGTCGAACGCGGGGTCCGTTTCGTGCAACTCTATCACGAGGCCTGGGACCAGCACGGCAATCTGGTCAGGGATATCAAGAAAAACTGTCAAGACACCGACCAGGCCTGCGCCGCCCTCATTCAAGACCTGAAGCAACGCGGCATGCTCGACAGCACGCTGGTGATCTGGGGCGGCGAATTTGGTCGCACGCCCATGAACCAGGGTGGGGATGACGGTCGCGACCATCACCCCAATGCCTTTACCATGTGGCTGTCCGGCGGCGGCATTAAGCCCGGCATCAGCCTGGGAGAAAGCGACGACTTCGGGTTCAACGTGGTGAAGGACAAGGTGCATGTGCACGATCTACACGCCACCATCCTGCATCTGCTGGGATTCGATCACACCAAACTCACCTACCGCTTCCAAGGCCGTGATTTCCGTCTCACCGACGTGCACGGCGAGATTGTGAAGGGCCTGCTTGTGTAGTTGGGCTAGGGAGTAATCTCACTTATCTTACCGGAAGGACAATGCTCGCGCAGAGACGCGGAGGCGCAGAGGTGATCCCGCCGCACGGATGCGTCACTGTAGTTCTCAAACGGTGGCCTCACAGATGATACTCTTCATCCGGTCATGTTGTCGTCTGATGCTGTGGATGATGCAATCCACAGTGGCCGCTCCTGAAGGTCCGCCTGAAAGCTGAAGGTGTGAAAAAATTCAAAACCGGCGGACATCGGGAGGGCGAGGCTCCCGCCGAGCCTCATGGGGCAAGGACTTGCTGAGGCGATGGCTCGCCAGGAGGCTCGCCCTCCCAATTTTTTCACACCTTCCCTCCTTCTTTACCCTCAATCTGCCTTCCCAGCCCAACTCGGCCACGAATGTACAATCGTCGGAAAAGTCGTCTTCAGTGCTACCATTGGCGGAGTCGGTCGTCTCATAATCAACCTGCACTGACGTGATAATAACCGGTCGGGGAGCGCTTCCACCTCGATTAGTCAGCTTGTACGCCCGTCTGTCCTACCGAAAATCGCGTTAACCCTTTGAGCCAAGCATGACGATTGGCTTAGTCAGTGATGAGATCTTTTCTAGGGGGAAGTCATGAGCGACAACGAACCTATCTGGCAGGTGAATGTAGACGGAAAGATCTATGAGACTGACCTGGAGATGCTGAAGCAATGGATCGCCGAGGGAAAGGTTGGCCCCACAGATCCGGTGCGTAAAGGCACTCTCAGCTGGATTGCCGCCAATCGGGCTCCGGCCTTGCGGGGCGCCTTCCCTGTCGGAGATTCGTTCTCGTCGAGTCCCAACCGCGCCTCGACAATCGGCTCTCCGTCGGCGTTACAATCGCCACTTGCTCCAAAAGCATCTACCGCGGCGGCGGGACCTGGCGGGGATCCAATCCCGGCGCAACCCGGCGCCTCGGCCTGTCATAACCATCCGGAGCTGCCACCAGACTATGTCTGCCGGATTTGTGGCGCGACCTTCTGTAAGGATTGCCCTCAGTTTGTAGGGAGCTCTCGCATCCCAACCTGCCCGCTGTGTGGCGACATGTGTATTCCCGTTGGCGAGGCAAAAGAAAACGAAGCGACCACGGCACGCCAGGTGACCGCGGGTCCGTCTGTTGGATCCAATTCCAGTTTTGGGCTGGGAGACTTTGGGAGAGCGCTGCGCTATCCGTTGAAGCATCCCTTGGGCCTGGTGGCTATCGCCGTGTTCTATGAGTTCTTGCGACTGGGTGGAATCAAAACTCATTTAATCGCACTCTCCATCCTTTTTGCTTGTCTGTCACTCGTTATTAAACAGATCGCTTGGGGCCGCTTTGAGCGCTCCTTTATTCCCGACTTCAACGACTTCTCCTTGGCGGATGACGTCCTCGGCCCGGCTGTTTTGGGTTTGGGAACAGCGCTGGTGACCTTTGGCCCCTTCCTTATGCTGCTCCTGGCAATTCTGACTGGGTGGATCGGCACTGGGGCTCCAGCCGTTGCTGGAGCGCCCCAGGCTCAAATCGGACCAGAAAACTCTCCGTTGACCGCCGAGGACCTCCATACGCTCATCAACAGTGAGAATCCTGAGAAAGACGAAGCCACTATGAAGAAGCTGCAGCAGCTTCACCCAGCCGCCCAAGCAAAGGCTACCATCAGGGAAAGTACACCACCCTCGCAAGCAGATTCCATGATGGAGATTGCCCGGCCGTTACTGAATTCAACAGGGCTGGTGACGGCGCTGGGGATGTTATCACTGGGATGGGCCTTAGTTTACTATCCCATGGCCCTGGCCGTGGCGGGTTATAGCGAAGACTTTTGGTCTGTAATCAATCCAATGGTTGGTTTGGATACAATCCGCCGTATGGGTCTCGTTTATGCCAAAGCCTTTTGCATGTACGTGGGCATCCAGACGATCGGCTTTGGGTTGGTAATAATTGTGACCGCGGCCACAGCTCCGTTGGCCTTGCCGCTGCTGGGCAATCTGCCTGCCCGGTTCATTGGCGGAGTGATCACCTTCTATTGCAGTCTAGTGGTAGCCTGCATCCTGGGCCTGGCGCTGCATAAATGTGCCGGACGCCTTAATATCCCAACGGACTGACAGGGAGCTGAACCGGACCTCTTATCACAGCTCAGGACTCTTTTCGGTTGTCTTTCTTCTGCTGACACTGATCCCCATTACAGACAAGCTAGACGGTGAAAGTCGGAAATCGAACCCGTTCGTAAAGCGCCTTTCTTATCCGTCCTTTTCAGGGAATTCGCACCCCGCGAATTGCCAAACTGCCGTCACCAGCGGGCGTCTCCTGGCCAAATCAACCAGCACGAAATGCAAGATAAAAGCGCATAATCTCCCGAAATCAAGAGGAGACTAAAATCATGGATACCATTCAGTCCTGCAGAAATCAGGATCAAACCCGAAGGAGCTCAACCTGCAAGCTTACGCGAAGGGATTTCGTCAGAGTTGGAATTGGAGCCGCTGCGATGGGGAGTGGGTGGGCCCCGCTGCTGGCGCGGCCTGCCAGGAAACTGCCAGAATTATCTCCCGGAATCAAGATCTCATTGCAGGTCCCCACCGATCCCAGCGACGAAGATCTTCAGTTCGCCCAGCAGCTCGGCGTCGAGTACGTCAGCATCCCGACGGGTGGGGAGAAGGCAACCCTCGAGAACTTCCTGCACCTGCGACAGAAAGTCGAAGCCGCAGGGCTGAAGGTCTGGAACATCGGCAACAGCAACGTCCACAACATGCCCGAGGTCACGCTCAACCTGCCGGGTCGCGACCAGAAGATCGAGGAATACAAGGCCTATCTGCGCAACCTCGCTAAAGCCGGCATTTTCTACACCACCTATGCCCACATGGGCAACGGCATCTGGAGCACAGCGCCGGAAACGACCCGAGGTGGAGCGCGGGCTCGGTCCTTCGACCTGGCCAAAGCGGACAAAGGCTATTGGGTCGGCAAGGTCTTCGACGGCCCGCTCACGCACGGTCGCAAGTACAGCAAGGACGAGATCTGGGAAAACTACACCTACTTCATCAAGGCGGTCGTGCCTGTGGCAGAAGAATTGGGTATGCGGATTGGGATACACCCGGACGACCCGCCGGTGCCAGAACTGGGCGGGGTTCCGCGTTGCATCTTCGGCAACTTTGACGGCTACGTTCGGGCGCTCGAGATTGCCAACAGCCCCAACATTGGGGTTTATCGAGGCCATACGCTATTTCGCCCGGCAGGGCAAGCTCTGGAAGATTCATTTCCGCAACGTCAGCGCCCCACTGCCGTACTTTGTCGAAACCTTTGTGGACAACGGCTACATGGACATGCTCAAGGTCATGAGGACGCTGCGCGAGGTCGACTTCCGCGGTGCGGTGATTGCGGATCACGTTCCGGAGATGGTCGGTGGTCGCCTGACAGGCTGGGCTTACAGCATCGGCTACATCAAAGCCTTGCTGGCGTCGGCTAACGCTGAAGCCCGGAGAGGATGAGGAAATTGGTAACAAGTATCGTCATCCCATGGGCGGTCTTACGGGATCGAAACAGATGGACTCAATTTTCTCTGAAGCCCTTAGAATTCAATTGGCTCTTCGATCCAGGTTCTTTACCCAGCGAATTTTCACTTCACTCTCGATCTGTTTGAACTCGCTGTCGCCGGTTACTAGTTCAGCCTTTTTCTCTTTAGCCAGGGCGGCAGCAAAGCAATCCGCATAAGACATCCGATATCTTGATTTGAAGTCAGCGGCTTGACGCGCAAGAGCCCAGCCGATATCCACAAAAACAATCCCAAGCTGTCTGAGCTCTGAAATACTTCGATCAGCTTCCGCCACGGGGGACTTTCTCGCAAATAGGTACCACACCTCTCCAGCGTTGGCTACGGTCATCATGATTGGAGTACTGTTCTCGTGCGCCTTTGTGATGACCTCGGCAACCTGCTCTCCTGCGGGTTCATCTTCAAAGTAAGCAATCACCGCCCAGGTATCAAGAACAACCGCCTTGGACTTGCGTGGCATATCAAAGCTCTCTTTCGAACTTTTTCTCGGCCATCAGAGCCTTAAGCAGCCCCTTGCCTTTGTACTTACCGCGCAAGCTATGAACAAAATCTCGAGTGATAGGCCTTAATATGATGATTTGGCTTTTCTCGTCAGCCTCAATCTCAATGCGAGTGCCCTCTTTGATCCCAAACTTCCTCCGTAACGAGGCTGGGATCACAATTTGACCTTTGGCAGTAGCGTATGATTGCATAACTTGTCCTCCACGGGATCGAAAGTATAACATAGGACTGAAAGTAAACCAAGAGAACGATATAATACATTTTTCCTATGTAGAACCTTGAGGCTATCAATCGAATCCGTTGCTAGGGGAAGGATATTTTGGCATAATTGTTTTGCCAAATTGCAAAGGAGGGTCCTCATGCAGAAAGCCACACCTGTAGAAAACCAGATCAAGACGTTGGCACCCATTCAGGCTATCGACATTCTTGGAGGGAAAAAGACAGTGGGCACGAAGCGCTATGACGATTACCGCCAAGGAAGATCCTATCGGGCCATCAAATCGGGTCTTCCTTATCAGGCACTCGAAGAGCTTTCCAAGCGGCTGCAGTTGTCGAAGAAAGAGGTTCTGACCTTAATCGATATTGCGCCGCGAACCTTGCATCGACGCAAAGTAGAGAGGGTCCTGCCTGCCCGGGAAAGCGATCGACTCTTTCGCCTGGCCCGGATCTATGCCCGAGCCATCCAAGTGCTGGAAGATGAGAAGGAGGCATTAGCCTGGTTTCGTCATCCAAATTACAATCTGGGCGAAGTTACTCCCTTGAGCCTGCTTGAAACTGCAGAAGGGGCGCGGCTGGTCGAAAATGAACTGAACGGCATCGCTTACAGCGTGTATTAGCCGGTTATGTGAATCGAAACGAGAATTTTGTTCTCGTTTTGGTAGCCACGGTCAGCAGTTTTTGGTGACCGTGGGCTTTTCGTCGCCGGACTGCCCACGATTACCGCAAAAGACGCGTTAATCGTGGCTACCCAAGCCGGGGATATCAATGGCGAAGCCCTTGTCTAGGTAGCCAATGTTGATTTACCGCCTCTCCCATAAGGATTACAGCCAGAATCCTTACAGTGGTGAAGGAGGACACTTCGCGGCTGGCCGGTGGAACTTGCTGGGAACGCTTATGGCCCACGCTTCCGCTTCACGTGCCCTGGCATTTCTGGAGCTGGCCGTGCGCTTAAGATCCGCAGAATTGCGGACTATCAATCGACTCTATCGGGTTACCCCGGCTGAAATTCCAGGACAACTCAAGGTTCTCGAGATCAAGGAAGCCGATCTCCCGCACGCTTGGAGAGCAACCCCACCACTGGTAGAGACTCAAACGCTGGGGACCCAATGGATAAGCGAGAAGAGATTCCTGGTCATTTCTGTCCCCTCGGCCATCCTTCCCGCCGAAAGGAATTATCTCATTAACCCCAACCATCCAGAGTTTTCAAGAATCAAGTTGCTCCCAAACGAATCACTCAATATTGAGCTCAGGGTATTGAAGCGAATGCCATGAGGCGGCTCTTATGGGTGGTGATACGGAACTGCACAAGGTCCTCTCGGTAAAGATACTTTGTTGCAAGTCCAGGCTCAAGGCGTATAATCGCTGCTTCATGATTCTCTCTTAGCTGTTTTCCAGGATCGGGTCAGATTTGCAGTGAGGACGAACAAATCAGACGTTAGAGGAGGAATTTTGCATGGAAAGGGCACAGTTCCACCAGTTCATCGATCGTTCCACGCGGCCAGTGGCTGGGAAGACACAAAGGACGGAGTATTCCGAAGAGACGAAAATGCATCGTAGAAAATTCCTGGGCATGGCTGCGGCCCTGGCGGGCTTGACCGGGATGGCGCCAACGGCTTTTGCGCGTAACTTTGGCACAGAGGGAGACCCAACACGCTACCCCGATCCGGATATGGTTGGGCTGGACAAGCGATTCAACAAGTATAAGATCGGCAACACTCCGATCCAGCGGCTGTACCGGGGAACGCTCTGGGCCGAAGGTCCAGCCTGGAACACGGTTGGCCGTTATCTCCTTTGGAGCGACATTCCAAACAACGAGCAGCTCCGCTGGTTGGAAGAGGATGGCCATGTCAGTCGCCGCTTCCGCTTCCCCTCCCAGAACAGCAACGGTAACACCTTCGACTACCAGGGCCGTCAGGTCGCTTGCGAGCATGGGACGCACCGCGTGGTGCGCTACGAACACGACGGTAGCGTGACCATGCTGGCTGAGATCTTCAACGGTAAACCACTGAACGCGCCTAACGATGTGGTAGTCCATCCCAACGACGGCTCGATCTGGTTTACCGATCCGGGTTACGGAAGCCTGCTGAACTACGAAGGACATCGGGCCAACACGGGATCGGTTCAGCCATTTCAGAAGGAAGCGATCTACCGGATTGACGCCCAGACCGGGCAGATGGAAAAGGTGGCAGAAGAGCCCTTCAAGCCCAACGGTATTTGCTTCTCCAATGATTACAAGAAGCTTTATGTGGCGGACACCGG
>QHZQ01000481.1 GCA_003224725.1 Acidobacteriota bacterium
TGTCAAAGTCATGGCTTCAATCAAGAATTGTTGAAGGATGTCGCGCCGTTTGGCTCCAACCGCTTTGCGAATGGCGATTTCCCGGGTTCGCTCCGTAACGGAAACCAACATGATGTTCATAACGCCGATACCTCCCACCAGCAGCCCGATGGAGGAGATAACCAGGGTTAAAATAACGATGGCGCCGGTGAGTTGCTTCCACACCGTGGAGAGAATATCTGGAGACATCAGGTCGAAATCGTTTTCGGCATCTGTCGGCACCTTACGTCTTCGCCGCAGGACTTCTGTAACTTCATCCTGGGCTTCGGGAATAAGCAAGGGATCTCTAACGCTGACAGCGATTAGATTGTCTTCAATTTCCGGGTACATCTTGTGAAAAGTGTTGTAAGGAATCACCACAAACTGATCGACGCCCGGACCACCGAACAGGCCCGCGTCTCTTTCGAAGGTCCCAATCACCCGGAACATTTCGCTGTTGACACTGATTTCTTTCCCAATCGGATCAGTAGCAGGGAAGAGAGTATCGGCAATGCCTGATCCAATAGCACAAACTTTAACCGCATGCTCGTTATCTGTATCGTTCATAAATCGGCCATCTTTCATGGAAAAGAGGCTAAGCACGCGGGAGTACTCGGGCTCAGCGCCTCGAAGGACGGCGCCTTCAATACGCTCGTTTCCATACTTGACCAGATTTGGCGTCCCTATAAAGACCGCACGTGTTTGAAAGGCAGTAGCCAGATCGATCGAAGGACATTGCTCACGGACCGCCAGAGCGTCATTGTAATAAAGGTACTTACGCTTGCGAATTCTCTCCGGTAGGCGCCCAAAGGTAAAGGGAGGAATTCTGGAAACAAAGAAAACTCTTGAGCCCAGTTGGTTAACCCGATCTGCAACGAGGTTATTGAGCCCCTGGATAATTGAGGCCACAGAAATCACCGACGTCACACCAATGACAACTCCGAGAATGGTCAAGAAGGAACGAAATTTGTTGCTCTTGATCGTTTCCAGGGCAATCATCAAGTTTTCACGAACCTGAAGCAATTGCATAATTCGTCCTTTGGTGAACCGTCGGCTCGGCTGGGAGCCGATCCGTCAAATTCCACTCATCGCCTCAGAGTGCAGAGGGACTTCCCTTTAGTACACGTCGGAGTTCTTCCCTGGCGGACACATCCGCGTTCGCCTTGGCTGCTGCTCAAGACCAGCGTTTGAAAGCAGCCACTTTTGAAGGCTACACAGAATGAGCGCCTGGAGCCGCTCACCATTGGCAGCAGCACACAGATCCTCACTCACGCCGCAAGGCCTCTATGGGGTCCAGAGCCGAAGCTTTCCTTGCTGGATAGATACCAAAGAAAATCCCTATTAACGTTGAAAGCACAAACCCGGTAGCAGCAACCCAGATTCGCACACTGGCAGGGAATGGAGTAAACTGGCGCACTCCCAATGCCAGGATAAACCCGAGAAATATGCCAATCAATCCACCTACCACGCACTGCACCATGGCCTCGACTAGAAATTGCCACAGGATGTCGCTCCGTCTAGCTCCCACAGCGCGACGGATCCCGATCTCCTTGGTTCGCTCTGTGACAGAAACCAGCATGATGTTCATGATCACAATTCCACCGACGATGGATGCAATTGAGGAAATCATAATAAAGACCATAAAAAAAGCGGAACTGATGCTGGACCAAACCGAAAGAAAAGTTTCGGCAGTGGCGATGTAAAAACTATCGGGATTGTTGTAGGTGATGTGCCGCCGGCTGCGCAGGACCATTCTGGTTTGTGCTTGAGCCGGTTCTAGTTGTGAGCTGTTACTGGTTTTGACATGAATGGTCACACTACGGCGTGAACCAAAATCTTTAAAAAAAGTGCTGATCGGGATGAGCACGAAATTGTCCTGACTCTGGCCAAGGACATTGCCGATTCTTTCAGCGACTCCAATGATCCGGTATTCCTGACTGGCTATGCGGATCACCTTGTCGATAGCGCCAAGGTGAGGGAACAGGTGGTCTACCACATCACGGCCGACGATACAAACAGGGCTGGCATTTTTCTCTTCGAAGGAAGAAATATAACGTCCATCCTCAACATTAACAGTACTGATTTCGGCCATATTGGCCGTGACGCCGCGGATGCTGGTATCTTCCCCTGACTCATTTCCAAACTTCACGGTGCCGGTTGTTTGCACCTGAACCCCCACACTGAAGCAGTCAGTGCATTGATTTCGGATGGCCTCGGCATCTTCCAGAACGAGGTCTTTGTTCCTTTGAGCCTTGATGAATTCCTGGAAATCAGTGACTATCAGCGGTGTTTTGGAGATCTGGAAAACATTAGTTCCCAAATCCGCGATTTTTTCTTCGACATAACGATTAGCGCCCTGGACAATGGTCATCACCAGGATCAAGGTCATCACTCCAATGATCAAGCCCAGGAGGGTCAGAAAAGATCGTAGCTTATTGGCTTTGATCGAACTAAGGGAGATATTGATGGCCTCTGTTATATTCATTTAAAAAGTGATTAGGCAATGAGGAGTGAGTGAGAAGCGATGAGGTTAGACAGAGGGAGGATGAGCTTCTTCAGCCCCGGTTATTCAAATCCTTAGAGTATGGCAGACTGTTGTCGATAATGACGTTCCCCCTCGCTGGAGAGCAAGACCCAAAGACCATAAGCTCCTAGAATTGTCCCGAAGGGTATATTTAACAGATTCAGAAAACACAAAACGATGGTGAGAATTCTGGCCCATTCTCTGTATTTGAGCAATCCGTATCCCGCGATCAGACCAGGTAAGGAGAAGATAAGGGCCATTCCTCCAATGAGTGTGCCCAGTCCGAGAAACCCAAGAGCCGCCGGGAAATAACGGTCTAGGACGTAAAAGTCATGCAATCCTGAAAACCTCGTTCCCACAGCAGATAAAATCAGGAAAGCCATAACACCTGCCACACAGCCGAGGAAACCAAAGACGAGATGGACCCAACCAAGGACCTTGACATGGGTCGACATTCGCTCATTAGTAGCGGGTGGCGAAGCCTTCGGGTGAGACAACAGTGAACTTGGGGTCACAGCAGTGCCGCAAACACTACAGAACTTGCTTTCCACCAGGACGGATTGACTGCAGTTTGGGCAATACATATTGATCGCGAAGCTTGAGCGACCGCCAGATTTTAGGCATCCTCACTGAAAAATCATGCCTTTGCTAATCTCGTCCTCTTACCCGATAATGCTTCCCAGAACTTGGAACTTTGAACCTTGAACTGAGAACTTTTTTTAGCGGCTCAGCCTTTGATCTCCAAGTCAAACGGCTCGAATAGAGGCCTCCGATCCTGACGAAGCTTGTTCATTAGGCCAAAGAAGCGGACCGCCTTCTGACAATCCCTTTCAATCTGGGCTCTCAATGCCTCTATGGAATCAAATTTATGTTCGTCGCGGAGACGATGCAAGAAAGCCAACTCCATCGAGCCAGGCGTCTCCCAAAACTCTGTTTGGAGTAGATGAGATTCAACCCTTAAGTCCTTTCCGGAGACAGTTGGTCGCATGCCCACATTGGTCACGCTGGGGTACTGTTTCTCCCCAATGGTCGAGAGTGTAACATACACTCCGGGTTTGGGAATAATCTCAACTTGCGACCGATTCCCTGGCCTGCCACAATTCGCCCGCTAATGTTGTAATACCTTCCGAGAAGACGATTGGCCAGACCAATCCTTCCGGATTGGATTAATTCTCGAATCCAAGTGCTGCTAACTCTTGAGCCTCGAACCATGACTTCCGGAATGACATGCACCACGTAATCCAGTTCCCGGCTCAACCTCTGGAGTAGAGCCACATCACCCGATCGCCTATGCCCAAATACGAAATTTCGGCCGACAAACATGTGTTTGACCTGAAGTTTTGCCGAGAGAACGTGTCTGACGAAAGATTCACCGCTAAGGCATGACAGCTCCGCGTCAAACTTCAGAACGAGCAGAATATCCACGTTCGATTGCTCAATTAAGGCTGTCTTCTCACTGGGAGGAGTGATGAGCGCGGGAGCCTTTTCCGGTAGAAGGATTTCCAGAGGATGAGGCGAAAAGGTAATGACCAGAGAACGAGTATTCGACTGCTTTGCCGTATTGACCAAATCTTGGAGAATTCTTCTGTGTCCCAAATGAATTCCATCAAAGTTGCCAATTGTTAGAGAAGTTCTGGTCTCGGATTGGTAAGTTTTGTAATCGTTAATTACTTGCATGAAAATGAAATGGCTCCAGTAGATGGCTCGGGAACTGTTCTCTTTGGGATCTATGGCGTTAGGCGGCAACCTTCAGGTACGACACATTTGGTGATTCTATTTTCAAAGACTTTCACTGCGCATTATACCGTAAATCCTGAATAAACCGGTAAATCCGCCTTCCCGGCTGGTCCAAGAACTTACTTGACCCTTAGAGTGGTACGAAGTTTCCCAGAAAGCGAAGTTTCTTGGAAGTTTTGATCAGGGGACAGATATTTTCCTTCTCAATTGCCTGACAAACAACTCTGCGGAATAAAAAGTCTTTCTTGACAAAATTGTATTTTTCTATTCGTGCTGTCAGACTGGCATTTCGAGTGCTTCGAACAACTGTGATGCCATCTTTGGGCATGCCTCCCTCTAAGCCAGGTCTTGTTTTGCAGATGTGATGAATTGCGCCCATGGGACAAAGAAACAACAGAGACAGAAGAAAAGACGCACGAATGGATTTTATTAATGAAGTCTATTACGAAGTAAATCGATCGGAGATTTTTGCTTGTTGGACTGACATCAGTAGGGGAGGGATCTTTGTCCAAACGATGCACCCGCAGCTCGTGGGGGAGCAGACGAAATTACGTATTCGTTTAGATCAAAACCAAAAATTCTACCGAGCGGTTGGTATCGTTCGTCATCGTCTCGAGTGGGTTGGGATGGGTTTAGAATTTACCCATCTCCATCCTGCGGCCCGAGAACTTATTGAGGCCCTTGGTTGTCTGGCATGAGGACCAATGCCCTATGCGCCCCGCGCCGCTATTGTCAAGCGGACTCGTAGAGGATATAGAAAACCAATGCCGCAATCAAAAAAATCAGTAAGAACAGTCCCAATCCAATTCTTGGCTTTGACTTTGCTTTGGGAGGTACGTAATTGTATATGGCCTGCGTGAACCGATAGGGCTTCTTAGGCTTTTCCTCTGAAGTCATTTGCAAGATGCTCCCAGCTTAAGAAAATAAAATCCCGAGTTACAGGGGTGGAACGCGCGCTCCGTCGCGCGTTCATTCAGCGTGCGCGGAGCGCCCGCTCCACCCTGTTGTGCCTTTCGCCACCAGTAGCTGAGGCATTACTTCCCAAGAATCTCACCGATTCCTTCTCAGAAAGAGATCAGGGTGCTTATGCCGAAAAGTCATTTTGAATTCCCCGAAATTTCACGCCAACTATCTTTTTGTCTCTACATGCAGTGACGTGACAAACCTCGGTTTGTAAGTGAAGCTGATGCTGCCGGTGAAGAATGGAGATTCGTAGATAACTGGAAGGGCTGGGCTCGTGATCAAGCAGCAACGCCATACCTCCAAGACTTCCGTTTACGGTTTGGGTGGGTTCGGTGAAAAGCTGACCGTTTTTGTCGACGCCATTGGCCAAAATGGGAATCTTAACCGGAACACGCTGATGCTTTCGTTGAATTGTCCGGGGCATATCGTACATGAAAGTTGACATCCTCGCTGTTTGGTTACAACGTAATCGGACTTTTTTTGCCCCGTCATTAGGACTTAAAATCAGCTTCTGGTTGGCCGAGAATGTAGACTCTCTCATATGGCCTTTGGAGGTCATCAATTTACGCTTCGACTGCATGCTTAAGTACGACGGCACAAATCACAAGACCAGATGTAAGCCAAAGCAACACGCAAAGCAGCCATCACTGGAGAGCCACGCATGCCCTGAGTTTTGGAATGGCTAAACTCCAATCTCTCCGCGCGGCAGCGTTAGGCGAAGGAAAAGAAGTGAATCAGCATTACAACTTTAGGCTGTTGGTGGCTCTTAGATAAGTCATTTTCAGATCGTACACGGAAGCTTCCAGGAGCTGAGATTCCTCTGAGGTCAGATTGCCTTGGGTCTTTTCCTGAAGGATTTGCAAAATATCAATGGTCTGTTTCGCGGCAGGAAGATTTTTTTCTTTCTTGCCCGTCTCCGGATTTGAGAGGAACCCGAGTTGGAGCATGGCAGTGGTACTCAAGGAAAAAACCAGCGTCTGGAAGGTCATGGGCATGTCCGGTTCTGACGTCGCACTCTTTTGACTATTTGAATCCGTGAGAGTGTCATCGAAGCTTTTCTCCTGAGTGAATTCCTTGGCTACCTCGTCCCGCAGATTCCCCTCTTCGGTGAACAATCTTCGGTCAGCCACTTTGAAACCACTTTTTTCCTCCGCCATGGTACACCTCCATGCGATGAGCAATATCCCCGTGAATGCAGCGTTAGTATAACATAGGATTTTGACTATAAGATCTCTGAAAGGGTGTATCATAATCGCCTGGGTTTGACGGCGATTCACGATTTTGAAAGGACAATGGCATGGCAATGCGGCCAAGAGATGGATGGGTTGTATTACTTGCGTTCATGGGGACTGTGAGCCTCGGTTCAGTTTTGGGCTCGGGCACGCCAGCGGCGCAGTTTGAAGGAAAGGACACTTTGCTTCGCCCTGTAGGGTACAGGGAATGGGTTTTTGTAGGAAGCTCGCTGGGGCTTCGCTATGATGAGAAAGCGGAAGAAAAGCCCGCTTCGAAATCTGAACCCTACCACAACGTTTACATCAATCCTGCCGCCTATCGTGAATTTTCCAATACAGGCAAATTCCCTGAAGGGACCGTGATGATTCTGGAACTAGCCAGCGCAGAGACCAAGAACGAGCCCGGGCTGCAAGGTTCGTATCAGAAGGATTATGTCGCACTGGCAGCTTCCGTGAAAGACACTAAGCGATTTGAGGGCGGCTGGGCCTATTTTAGCTTCACTGAGAAGAACGGAAACCCTAAATCCAAGGCTCAGCCGTTCCCCAATACAGCGTGTTGGTCTTGCCATCACCAGAAGGCCGCCACTGACCACGTGTTTACACAGTTTTATCCAGTCTTGAGAGCCGTGATGCCAAAATGACCGGTGTAATCTATCTGCAGCGGTACTTGGCCTGAGGCGGTTCCCTGTCGCTACGACCACAGCGGGGAAGCTGCGGCAAACAACCAGGAATTAGTGCAATGCTTCCCGTCCAGCAGTCATTTCAAAACTGAATTTTGCTTCACTGTCGGATAATGGATACCCAGTTGGTCCAGATAGGTTTTGTATTTCTTGGGATTGAAATAGAGCTTTTCAAGTTTCGGGCGGAAACGAGCCATTTTCTCCTGATTGAGTTCGATTGGAACCTGTGTCCCCTCAGGCACAAGAGACTGCCATTTGGTTTCTTTAGTCTGCTGTGCAAAGTAGTCCCCGGCGGCTTTGACTAATTCAGACTTCAACACAAGATCCAATGCGGTCATAGCATGGGCCTTGGCCCCAGCGGTAGCCCCTTTGTGGGCAATGGGAGTCGCCATGGCTACTGCGCTGGACCAGTGATGACCAATAAGATTGGGGATGTTGGAAGGAAAGCTCAACACCACTGTGGGCAGATTCCAGGAGACTTCGGCAATATCGTCAGAACCGCTCCCAGCCAGCTCTTTGGCGGACTCTAACTTGGCGACTTCCGTCTTAAGACCTTCTGCTTTAGCGCCTAATTCTTGCTGAATGGCTTTGGCGAGGATTACATCGTCATTGCTCCAAACGGGCATGCCCACCTTTTGGATATTGGCCGAAAGAGTTTCCGCGAGCACCTTGTTATAATGCCCAGGCCACGTCGCGGCGAGAATTCTCTCGGTCATGGTGGTATCGGTCATTTCCGCGGCCGCCCTTGCGATCTTGGTGCCAAGATCGTGAAGTTCTTTGATACGTCCAAAGTCAAGTTCACGGAAGAAATACCAGACGGTTGCTTCCGGAGGAACCACATTGGGTTGATCACCCCCCTGGACGATCACATAATGGGAACGTTGCTGAGGACGCAAATGCTCACGACGATAGTTCCAAGCCACATTCATGAGTTCCACCGCATCCAGAGCGCTACGCCCCATCCAGGGCGAACCTGCGGCGTGGGCGCTCCTTCCGTGAAAGCTGTATTGAGTAGAAACCAGGCCTGAGTTAACGTCACCAAACGAGGTTCCGAACTCTGAGCTGACATGGGTACTGAGCATGATATCCACGTCTTTGAACAATCCAGCCCTCACCATGTAATTGCGGCTGGCCAGCAGCTCTTCGGCTACACCGGGATACAACCGCAAGGTACCAGCCAGACGGTATTTTTGCATCAGGTTCTTGACGACGATGGCGGCTGTGACATTAACAGCCTGGCCGGCATTATGGCCTTCACCATGGCCGGGTCCACCTGCGATTAGAGGATCATGATAAGCCACTCCCGGTTTTTGCGAGGTCTCGGGGAGCCCGTCAATGTCGGCCATAAACCCAATGACAGGTTTCCCTCGCCCCCAGGAAGCAACCCAAGCTGTCGGCATTCCCGCGACTTGGCGCGAGATCTGGAAGTCTTCCTTTTCGAGGATGTCAGTCACGAATTTGGAAGTCTCGAACTCCTGGAATCCTAACTCGGAAAAACTAAAAATCGAATCCACCATGATCTGAGTGAAAGTGCTTTTGGCATCGACCGCCTGCATGGCTTGTTGCTTGAGTTGGTCCAGATCGGGTGTCTGGGCGAAGAGCTCCGATCCTGGACCCAGCAATAACAAAAGCACAAGCGTTTGTAGCATAAAAGTATTTATGAAATCGAGTACTAAGGCGTCAATTGAAGTAGCTGCTGGTTCAAAGTAGTGAGGACGCGCCGGGCACCGGCTGGGAGTCTGAGGGTCGCTGGGCTTAGCTCGGACTTCAACTCCCCATCAACGTAGATTTGGGCTCCGGAAGGAGCGGTAGTCACCTGCAAGATCCCCGAAGCTTGGACTAGCACCACATTGATCCGCTGTGTCTCTGTTCCAAACAAAATGACGATACGCCTCTCTGTATTAAAGCCGACTTTCTTGATATCCAGGGTATGCCGTCCGGCTGCAATCTCCCGGAAAGTGTAAGGCGTGAGCCAGCTCTCTTCTTCTTTATCATCAAATACAATTTGGGCGCCCGGCGGGGTTGAAGAAACCTGGATTGTACCAAGCGGGATATCCTTCTGAGTTGCGGCGGACTTAGTCTGTTCGGGATGAACTCGCGCATTGGAGACTATTGCGGGCTCACGTTGGTCTTGAGTTTGCAAAGGTGTTGCGTCGCCTTTTGGTTCTGTTACTTTTTGTATGGGTTCCTCTGCTCGACCAACCGGTTTACCTTCTGAATATGAAGTGGGAGCATCCCGCTTGGATCCTTCACCAGACTGATGAGTGTTGGATGTGGGAAGCGAGCTGGATTTGTCAGCCAATTTGTCCAGCCATGGTTGAGCTCGAGTTCTCGCCACATGCACGAACTGCTGGAATTGCTCTGGCAGGATGAACGCGAAGACCAATGCTCCCAGCGCCGCGATTAGCAGCGCGAGGAATGGAGCCAGTAACCAACGGAAAGGCGACTTTCTCGCGGGGGGAGTTAATACATAGGTTCCGGCGAACAGCTTTTCAATTCCCCGCGCACGGTCGGGCGCCAATTCTCGGTTGCCAAGAGCCGGAATCGTTGTCGAAGCCAGCGCACTCTTTCCTAAGATACCATCGAGCATCGCGCAAAGCTCAGCGGCATTTTGAAAACGCTGTCCCGGATCTCGAGCCAGCGCTTTCATAATCAGGTCATTGAATTCTGGGCTGAGAGCTGGTTTCAGCCGATTGGGCGGGAGCACATCCTCATTGACGATCTTATAACTTAGGGTTCCGAGATTTTCTCCGACAAAAGGGGTTTGGCCAGTAATGAGTTCATATAAGACAATACCCAAGGCGAAAATATCCGACCTGCCGTCGAGTGCTTGTCCTAAGAAGTGTTCCGGAGCCATGTAGCTGGGAGAGCCCAGAAGCACGCCGGTTTGGGTCATTTTGGCGGAACCGATCTTGGCGATGCCGAAGTCCGCAACTTTCACTCGCCCATCCTGGGTTAACATGATATTAGCGGGTTTGATGTCCCGATGCACGATGCCGCGCTGATGCGCGTAACCCAGTGCATCGGCGACCTGGCGGGCAACGTGCAAAATAGTCGATTCAGCCAGCGCCTGCTTCGACTCCAGCAGGGCTTCTAGAGACAGGCCTTCCACCAATTCCATGGCGATGTAAGAGAGTCCGTCTTCCTCACCCACATCGAAAATCGTAATGATGTTGGCATGAGAGAGACTCCCGGCAGATTGAGCTTCCCGCACCAA
>QHZQ01000482.1:0-3592 GCA_003224725.1 Acidobacteriota bacterium
CGGTGAAATGCAAAAGCTCAAGCGTGTGGCAGACAATTGCCAAACAGCGCCTGCCATTCTGGAGGAGATTTCGATTTCGGAACTCATGTGGGTCATCAAACGGTCCAAACTGTTCATTGGAAACGACAGCGGACCCACACATCTGGCGGCTGCTTTGAATATCCCCATCATCGTCCTGTTTGGTTCCTCGGATTCACAAGTCTGGCACCCGTGGAAGGTAATACATCAAGTGGTCCAAAATCCTTTCGAATGCAATCCCTGTCCGGGTTATCGCTGCCTCGTTTACGAAGAGCCCAAATGCATTCTGAGTATCACGACCTCGCAAGTGAAGCAGGCGATTGAACGGTTGCTGGCGGACCGCTGTCCGTAGTCCGCTGTCCAGAGTCTGTGGCCAGTAATTCGTTGTCGGCCGTTCGTTGTCCGCCATCGGAGTCCGGAGTCTGTGGCGCGATGCCGTAATTCACGTATCACGCATCACGTTTTCCTATCACGACTCGCGCATCACTAACCACGACAACCTACGGACTACTGACAACCGACTACGGACCACGGACGCCAGACGACAGACCACAGACTGCGGAAAGCGGACCATGGGCGATTTCAGATGGCTTACTCATGATCGGCTCTTTCTGACCGTAAAGACGGCGAAACCGGCTGCGGAGTGGGAGGCAAAGTTCGGGTTTGAGTCACACTTCTCGTCGTTGGGTAGGCCAGATCGAGGCTGGGTTCACGGTCGAAGGCCTCCAGGATCTCGCGACAGATTTGATCGTGGCCGAGGCGTCGCCGGCGAATTTCGGTGAGATAACGCAAAACGAGATCGACGCCGTTGCCGGCAATGGAGACATAGACGTAAGGAGTCAAAGTTCCGAGATTAATATGAAATCGCCGTGACACACGCTCCTGGCTGGCTCTGGCCTTTTCGACAAATTCGCTGGAAACACGCTGGGCCACGCTTTCGATGATTTCGCGAGCTTTTTTCCAATCGCTCTCGTAAGTGACGGTAATGTGGATTTCGTCCCAGATAAACGAGTTTCCCGTAGATTAATTGAAGAAATGATGTTTGAAAATAAAGCTATTGGGGAAGAAAACCACCCGCCCGGTCGACTGCTCGGCGCTGACCCAGTTACCAACTTCGAGCACGGCCGTGCGCAACAAGCCGACGTCAATGACGTCTCCCTTGACATTATTGATCTCAACGCGGTCACCCACAGTGATTCCAGACTTGCCAATAATTAGGAACCAGGCGACCAGACTGACAATCGGGTCCTGTAAAGCAATCGCCAACCCTGCGCCTGCCAGGCCAACCACCGCCGAGATACTGCCGAAATCTCCCACGAAATTTAACAGGATAATCAGCCCGATCATCAATCCGGCGGAGAAA
This sequence comes from Acidobacteriota bacterium, assembly GCA_003224725.1. Lineage (GTDB taxonomy): Bacteria > Acidobacteriota > Terriglobia > Versatilivoradales > Versatilivoraceae > QHZQ01. The sequence continues at coordinate 1,382 of QHZQ01000482.1, forward strand.
CCAATTAACTTGCGAAAATAATAGAGGTTCTTACCTTCCTTGATGAACTTATAAGGCAGTTTCTTCAGGTAGTAGGCCAGCAACAAAATCAAAAGGATCAGCGCCAGAACAATCCCCAAGCGGGTGCTGACCTTGCTCAAGGATTGGTTCCGCTCTCCCCGGGCAATCTCAACCCAGTTGGCCAACTTTTCGGAATCCTCTTGGAACAGGACAACCTGCCTACGAACAAACCCTATGGCCCGGCTTGTGAGTTCTTTCTGCTGATCGAAACCTGCCGACGCAGCCATTTGTCGGTCTGCCTCTTCCATTAGTTGGGCCGTCGACGCCTTTGTTCCCTGGGCTTTCAAAAGCTCATAAGCCTGATTGTAAGCTTCCTCCACCTTCTTGTTGAGATCTATATGCTGCACTTGGAGACGCTCCAGGCGCTGGCTTCGTTGAGCCAGGCTGGCTTTGATTTCTTCCAAGAACCTCTGGCACTCTTCATAAGCCTGAGTGAGGGTTCCAAGCTCATTCTGCTGGATGAAATATTCGCGAAAACTGGCAACGATTCCTCCCCCTGACGAAGCGGAAGATTTGGGCTCTTCCGTAACCTTGGGTTGAATTAGCGGGTTGGTGTTAGCTTTTGGAGCCGGCGGAAATAACTCCTCGCGCAAGGTCTTTAAGTGTTCGACTAACGAGTGTGATTCGACGACTTGGGGCGCTGCCTTCTTCCTCTCATAATCTTCAATCTCGAGAGTTGAACCCGCCAGGTTGAGTTTCTTGTTGGCAAGTTCCAGTTCCTTCTGTGCCTGGTCCACTGTCTGTTGAGCCCGGTGAAAAGACTCGGCAGTGGTGGCCTTCTTGAGATTTTGTCGCGCCGCCTCTAATCGTTTATTGGCTTCTTCGACGTCACGATAGACCTTCCAGACGTCCGCGGCCGCTTTTTCATATTGGGTCTGGTCCGCTTGAGCCGTTGGCGCGGTGGGCGAGTTGCTGTCGGCTTCAATCTGGGCCAGGTCTTTAGACTCAACCTCTGCCAATTGGAATTCGCTTTCGAGAATACTGCGTGTGAGTTGCAGATGGCTGTCAGCCAAGCTTCTTTCCACAGCCGAGGAGGTATACTTCTGGAGATCCATGGCTTCCCGATAGCGGTTACCGGCTCGCTCGATCCGCTCCAGGATCTGGATGTAACTATGGTCAGCCAGGTCGGTCCTTTCTGAGTGGGTTGTTTGCCTCTGGCAGCCAAGCGCCAGCAGGCAGAGGAGAACTAAGGAAGACCTTAAATTGAGATTCATTGTAATTTGCCGAAGGCGAGCCACGGATGAACACGGATAATACGGATTCAGATTGGTCCTGACTCAATCTCCGAAGTCCAGGGTCCGTAGTCCGTGGTCAGTAGTTCGTTGTGGGCCGTCCATTGCCGTCCGGAGTCAGCCGATCAATATGTAGATCGTGAGCATTCTCCTTTGGCCAGGGCGCCAGAGGATTCCGATTCTTCTCATGAATGGACGCGTGAATCATATCCCCGCGTGTCACACGATCCCTTTGGGCGATTAACCAAATAAAATGCTCCCGCAAACTCGAAGCATCACGTTTCACGCATCACGTTTCAACTTGTTCGTGTAGATTCGTGTGATTCGTGGGCCGATTTTCCTCCAGGCGCTCTGACAAGACATCCGTGGTGAAACCTGGGGTTTATCGGCGTTCATCCGTGTTCATCTGTGGCCCGCCCCGGATGACACGGGTAACACGGATTTAACCTTTGCCGCGACCGCCCCTCTTAACTTTTTCAACGTTTGCAGATTTCGCCGGTAATCCTCCTCCTTGCCCGGCGTCTCCAAGACCATGGGAAGGCCTAGAAAGCGTTCATCGTTGACAATCAATCGAAAGGCCTCCAACCCCAGGTGTCCTTGCCCGATGTGTTCGTGACGGTCTACTCTGCTACCCAGCTCGGTTTTCGAATCATTCAAGTGGAAAGCTTTCACTTTTTCAAGGCCAATCACTTCATCCAGTTGCTTCATGGTCGCCTGATATTGCTTGCGGGTTCGGATATCATAACCGGCAGCAAAGAGGTGGCAACTGTCCACGCAAATCCCCACACGACTCTTTTCTTTAATGAAGTCGAGGATCTCCGCCAATTGTTCAAAGGTGTATCCCAGATTGCTCCCTTGTCCAGCCGTTGTTTCAAGCAGAAGTTGGGTTTTGTATCCTTGCTTTATACTCAGAGCGTCA
>QHZQ01000482.1:3672-3887 GCA_003224725.1 Acidobacteriota bacterium
GCTTCCCGCGATTGGATTAATTTATCCTTATCCGGAGTGCCCAAATTGATGAGATAGGAATCGTGCGCGACCGCCATTTTAATTTTGGATTTCGCAAACTCATTCCGATAGCTTTCAATCTCCCTTTTTGATAGGGGATTGGCCATCCATTGGCGCTGGTTTCTGGTAAAAATCTGAATGGCCTCACAACCAATCTTAATGCCATTAGCTGGGGC
>QHZQ01000083.1 GCA_003224725.1 Acidobacteriota bacterium
TATAAGCCAGGACTCGGTAATCGGTTTCGATCGCGAGGAAGGCCTTGATCGAGGTTAGCACCATTTCTTCGTCATCCACCAGAAGAATGGTAATGGGATCTTTCTGAGACATTATCAAGCTCCTTTATTTTGAATGGGCAACGTCAGGGTAAAAGCAGTTCCCTTGCTCACCTCACTCTTGACGTCTATCCTACCATGATGATCTTGGATGATCTTGAGGCAAATGGATAGGCCCAATCCCGTTCCAACGCCAACTCCCTTTGTGGTAAATCCTGGATCGAAAATCCTAGACAGGTGTTCTCTTGGAATACCAATGCCGGTATCACTGATCACAATCTTAACATCCTCCCCCTGACGAAAGGTCCGGATCGACAGAGTCCCCTGGTCGGGCATGGCCTGAGCGGCGTTCACAAATAGATTCATGAACACTTGATTCAACTGATTGGGGAAACACTCGATCTCAGGTAACGTTCCGTACTCCTTGATGACCTGAATACGGTTCTTCAACTGGTGTTGGACCAGCGCGGCCTTTTTCCGCTCCGCTTCGTCCAGGCGGGCGAAGTTCTTCAGGTTTCGAATAATGGTGATAATGCGGTCACAGGCCATGCGATTGTTGCGGTTAATCTCCTCCAGGATACCCATGATCTTGACGACGTCAGGGTGATTTGCCACCTCCGAGGGACATTGAGCACAATGGAGAAAATCCCGCATCTTGCCTACGGCTCGCACGAGGATATCATTGTTACTGTTGATCGACCCAATGGGAGTATTAATCTCATGGGCAATCCCTGCCACCAACATCCCGAGAGAGGCCATTTTCTCAGATTGAATGAGCTGAGTTTGAGCCTCTCTCATTTCCGCCTGCAGTTTGCGCTCTAACGTAACGTCGGTGTGGATTGAGATTCTCCCCAGGATTTTCCCCTCCCGTGCGATGACGGGTCGAGCATAGAAAGAAATGACTCTTGGCGCGGGCTTCGTCAACTCGAGCTCGCGACGAATCACCGGATCGCCCAAGGTAAATATTTCTGCGAAAAACTTTTGCGATTCCTCCGATCTTTTAAAGCAACAGCAGGCCGAACTCTGGAAATCCAGGGTATCCATACCGACCAACTCACACTTCTCAAATCCATAAAGATGCTTGAATGCCTGGTTGACGAAGCGGATTTTACCCTGTTCGTCCACCAGGATGATGCCGTCCAAAGAGGAATCCAACATCGATTCCATCAGGTTGAGCAAAGTCTTATAGCTTTGCTCCAAGTTTGATGTTTCCTGCGGGTCAGAGGTCATAAGAGTTTAGGTCTAGGCTTGGAAACTTGTGGCCAGCCACTGAAGGTTAGTAACCTCCAGAAAACAATGCAGCGAATTTTCATTAGCCCCGTGCTTCAGCGCGGGGGCTCCTTCGATGGTTTTTCTTCCTCCACCTTTCCCGCCAGCGGCGCTGGGTTCGGCGCCGCTGGCGGGAAAGGTGGGGAGAACGGGATGCCTCTTCCAACCCCGCGCTGAAGCACGGGGCTACGAGAGGGAATTCGGCGCTTTGTTTTGTCTACTTAGCCCCGGGTCTGGCTTCCAATCAGTCGTTTGATCCTTTGAACCAAGGCTTTAAAAATGCTCTGCGTAATTTCGATATGGTCTGCGAGCAAATCGTAGAAATCCTCCTGTTCAATTCTCAAAAGATGCACATCTTCGATGGCGGTGGCTGTCATTAGTCGAGGTTCCGTATCGAACAATGCCCAGGTACCAAAGGCTTCTTTTTCGGCGGCGACAAGAATTTCCTGCTCATCCTTATGAAGCCGCACGCGACCGTGAACGATGACATACATGGCGTCCGCCGGCTCGTCCTGTTTAAAGATGATGGTACCTTTGGGCATTTGTTCTTCACTCGCGATGGATCCGATATAAGCCAGTTCCTCAGTTGTAGTATGGTTGAAAATGTCGACGTTCTGAAGAAAGAGAACTTTTTCTACGATGGTTAGCACAAAGTCGCTCCACAAGAGTCGTCATGAATTCTGGTTACCCCTCTCATATCCTAAAGTTGTGAAGAAATTCAAAACCGGCCGAGATCGGGAGGGCGAGGCTCCCGCCGAGCTTCATGGGGCTTGCTAGGGCAACGGCTCGCCAGGAGGCTCGACCTCCCAATTTTTTCACAGCTCCCCTTTCTCCGGTCAAGACGAGAGTAGGCAGCATTATTCTGCAGGAGGTCAGGCTCGAGCGCCTTCGAAATTATTCAGCCGATTCCAACTCCAGCGTGCCGTTTCCCTGATAGCCGTGTCTGGGGCATCCAGAGACTCCCGGACCAAATCGGCCAGCACAGAAAGCTTCAAGCTTCCAGCCACATAAATGCCAAGTGTTCTGAGCCATGGATCTTTTCCCACGATCAAATCGTTCAAATAGGCACTCTGAGATTTGGGTGAAAGTCCTAAGACATGGTTACGTTGCCCGATTAAATTATCAGAGGTCGACTCTTCCAATATCGGAAACAAAAGGTGTTTTTGATCAGGGACCAGCAAATTGTCGAGAAATTCAATAGCGCTGGCGCGCAAGTGAGGCTTCTGACTCCGAATCGCATTATAGGCCGAGTAAATGTCTTTGGGTGGATATCGAAGCCCCAGGAGTCTAAAAGCTCTTTCCAAACTTTGATCCATGCGCTCCTGAATCGTCTTATGTAGAAGCTGCAAGCCAGCATAACTGGCTGACTCACCTATTTTCATTGTCCGGGACATGGCCTGATATTGATAATACGCTTTGATGTCGTTCAGAATGTGATGGTCGATGACCTCGTGCTTGAAGGAAAGCTGAAGGAAAGTGACACGCATCCTGTTGAGGGCCTTAATGACACGATAGGTCAGGAACGGGTCCGGCTGACGAATACTTTGAATCAGAACATCGGCGGCTTCTTGCTTCCCTAGTAGAGACAGCAGCTTGGGGATGTTGGCACGAACTGAGGTAGGTTGGTTGAGATCGTTTAGGTACTGAGAAAGGATCCCGACAATCTCCACTCCGTATTTAAGCAGGGCTTCGCGGGCCTCGGAACGCAGGCGGCGGTCCGCCAACTTCTGCATTAACAGGGGCAACACATCCGGATTGAGCGTTTGTCCCGCACTGCGGATGGCGTTGCGCACGACTTCGATGGAAGGATCCTGGAGTAAGACTTTCAAATAGCGCTGCAGCGACGACGACGGGCTTACCAACCCCAGAGCGCACGCTGCCGCAATCCTGGCGGCATCTCGAGCGTCTCCCTCTTGAGCCAGGGCATCCTCGATGAACTCTTGATCAATGAGGCCATCGCATGGCACTTCATGATTGAGAAAGCTGTGAATCGCAGCTCCCACAATCGAGTAATCTCTATGGCGAAGGAATTCCTTGATTTTCTCCCGGGAATTAAACCCTTCCAGCCGGCTTAAATAATGGATGGCCTCCGCGCGTACTTCGAGGTCAGGATCTTGCAAGCGGTCTGTTACTAGAGCCAATATTTCTGGATCCTGACGAGCGCCAAGGCACTCGATACTTAGAGCGCGAACTTTGGCGGAAGGATGTTTGATCAAGGGTTGAATGTCGGGAAGCCAATCCGTGGAATTCATATCCTTCAGGAGTCGCATGGCATAAAGCACCTGCCGTTCATCCAGACTTTGTAAAGCCTGTGTGAGCGTATCCCGTGTTGTGCTATCAGTAATCCGAACTCGCAAGGCTTCAGGCTCAATGGTCTTCTTTTCCAAAGCCAGGCGAAAGCTATTCAAGTATTCCTGCCTGATGGAAATGGAAAGAAAAATCCAACCCAAGACCATAGCGCATACAACCAGGCTCAACTGAGAAATTGACAAAGCAAAAACCCGAGTCAATAGGAGCAGTAACAGCCCGCCGACTGCAAGTCCAACCCGGTCGATGAAGATGTCGATGAATCCCTTCACGCGGTTTTTTACCTCCAGCGGGATCGGAAGATAGAGCAGTTCGATGCTGGAGCGATGGATGGAAAACCGAAGGCTTCCATCACTGACTTTTAGGAATTTCACAGCCGAGAGCACTGGATAGAAAACCATGACTAAAGAACCCAGAAGCAGACTAGTCGGCAGGAAAAGGATGGACAGTCCCACCCCAAGCCCTTTCAGAATTCGACTTGTCAGAAAGAGCTGAAACAGGAATGAAAAAATGCCACGATAGAGAGAAAGAGTTCCAAAAAAAGCGGTTAATTGGTCCTTCGAGCCGATGCTATGATATGAAATATATTTGAGTTGATAGTCGGTTAACGAATCGATGATAACGGTGATTCCGAGCATGGCGGTCAACAGTGACAGATGCCTCGAACTATGGATTAGTTTCAACAGCCTTCCGGTATTTTCACCCGTGGCGCGAGGCTCCGATTTCCTGCGGGGCTTCGAGTCGGCGTTAGATTTCAAGGTCACTTCTTTCCAAACTCCTTCCGCCAGGAGCATCGAGGTCACCATAAAACCCGCACACCACAGCAGTAGCCACTCGGTTCCGAACCATTGTGCACCATAATTGGTAAAGGACCCGCCAAGCATTCCACCCAACACGCCACCCGCGCCGATCAAGGCAAAAAGTCGCTTAGCTTCGCGGGGATCAAAAGCGTGATTAGCCAGCAACCAAAATTGCGAGGTGGTGATGGCTCCAAAAATACTTACCCAGATGTAAAACACATAAAGCATCCACCACCTGTTGAATTGCAGTATGAAAACCCACCAGAAAACAAGGAGGCTAAGAACGGCTGCCAGTGAGGTGTAACGAATCAACTGGTTAAGGCTTGCCTTGCTGGCGGCTCTGAGATAAAAGGGAGAAATAAGTCCCACAACGATCGCGATCAACAGGTACGCATAAGGGATCTGTTTCGTGCCAAGGCTCTTAAGAAAGAGCGAGTCGCGCACTGCGCTGCTGGTGATGTAGGAAGCTATGACCAGGAAAAGGTAGAAAAACATGAGGGAAGTTCGAAGGAACTCTCCTTCTCGTATCTCAAAAACACGGTTCAGGATTTTACGAATCTGCTGCATGGTTTAGTGGGGGGTGGATTTGACTTTACAATTTTGCAACTGTCGTGGCCCTCGTCAGTCGGCCTTTAAGCCCGTAGCTGTTAAGCTAAGAATGTGGGAGGCACGCTCCGCGCGGCGACCAGCGTGGCTTAAAAGAAACAGGGACTGTAAACCACAACCTTTTGATCGCCTCCCACACTGTGCCTTGTCCATTGCTCCATGGGTAACCAGCACGGCTCAAGTCTAATCGGAGCCTGCGAATCTTTCAAGCGATGTCTTTTTAGCCGGTTTGACGACAGGGTACGTCAAGCACGCCGTCTATTTGAACCGTACCTCTTCGTGGCTGCGTCAAAGTGGCCATTAATCGCCGCAAACAGACGGAAGTCGGATGGTGCCCTGCTGAAGGGTTGTCAACTCCCTGACCCGTCTGTCGAACCGCCAAAGGCGCGGCCGCCTTAGTCCAGGGAGTTCCCGAGAAGCACCTTCTACTTACGCGCCTTCAGAACCCTTTTAAGTTTAAAGACGAAGGGGGCCCCAAAGAACTGAGGAAACCAAAAAGTTGCTGGGGGTGCTGTCGGAATCTTTTCGAGTGGCGCAGCCAGTCAACGGATGGATTCCATCGTGACAACGATGCACCCTTTGCTAATCTTAATCAATCTCATCACCGAAAAGCAGACGTAAGGAGTGTATCGAAGTTGCGTTGACGTTGTTGCGCCACGAACTTCGAAAGGAAACCCGTGTGGTCAAGGAATTCAACCAGGTTTCCTTTGATTAACTGTTTCCCAATGGAGTTGCACCAACTCTTTATGAACCTCTTGATTAACAGCCTGGAAGCAATTCCGAAGGAAGGTCAGATTCACATTAGAACCTGGCAGGAACCGGAACATGTCTGTATTTGCATTCAGGATTCCGGGGTAGGCATTCCGGCTGAACACCTGGAAAAGATCTTTGACCCTGGATTTACGACCAAGGGAGTAGGTGTAGGGACCAGCATGGGATTACCCATTTGTTACAAGATTGTCGAGAAGCATTCGGGTAAAATGCAGGTAGAGAGCCAGCCCCACAGGGGGACATCCTGGCTCCCCATCCGGTTTAGAGAAGCGCGTCTTACTACTGCTATTCGTAATTACAACTCCGGAGGGAGGGGGAATCGCAAATCCCCTCTTGGGAGGGGTGTAGGGGTGGGTCATTATGTAGGTGACTGTATTTATGAAATGCAATGCTTAGCAAGCGCGAAGGGACTGTGAGAAACTGGGTTGGAGAAATACGAGGAGGGAATTTGAACGGTTTGACTACCAAAGAGATGTCGATTCTAAGACGGTTAAATACGCCGGAGAAAATTCAGAGATATATTGACGGGTTAGCTTATAACAAGGAGAAAAAGGGGGAGACATGCCGATCACCTCGCCGGGTCTTGCGCGACAAGACCGGCCATTGCTTTGAAGGTGCGCTACTGGCGGCAGCTGCCTTGCGCGTCCATGGCTATCCTCCATTAGTCGTTGATCTGGAAGCGGTCCGAGATGATGACCATATTCTGGCCGTGTTCAAACAGCGTGGGCATTGGGGCGCTATTGCCAAGTCCAATTACTCCGGGCTGCGCTTTCGCGAGCCCGTCTATCGAACCGTCCGCGAGTTAGTCATGTCCTACTTCGAGCACTATTACAATCTGGAGGGAGAGAAAACCCTGCGCAGGTACTCTTTCCCATTGAACCTGAGCCGGTTCGATAAGATCGGCTGGATGACGGCGGAAGAGGATTTGTGGTCACTCAATCAATTCCTCCTCACCTTGCCTCATTACTCGATTCTGTCGCCGCCCATGGCCCGGCACCTTTGCAGGATCGATCCGCGGCTTTATGAGGCCGGGAAAGTGGGAATGGTGCATGAATAGATGCGCAATTATGAAAGAAGGATCAGCACTCCGTTACAGAAGCACAGTAGAGTATTTTGCCTCGTGCTCTTACTCTTGCTCGCCCCTATAGCAATGAATCGAGTAAGAGCACGAGCAAGATGAGGTTTCCTCAACATGACAACACCTCTCCGTATTTCCCAGGATGGGTTCTCCTGATGTATTTGCGATCATTGGTGGCCTGTTTCGTGCAGATTCAATTCCGCGGGCGGGCGTACCAATCGGCGATGACAGCAGCGACGGGTTTTCCGCGAGGCATGTAGCTGACATCGCCTTCACCGCCACCGCGACCGTGGCTGTACCACTTCCACCAATAGATCCCTCGGAGCCACGGCTTTTCCCAGAACACTTCGAAGAACATTTTAGCGGCTTGGGCCTGGGCTTGAAGGGAGACCTCCCCGGCTCCCTCTTCGCTCCACGGCGTGATAGCTGCCTGGGTGGTGCTGGGATAGCCCAGTTCAGTAATCAGAATAGACCGGTGAGTCTGGTTTGAAACACGTTCGACTTTTTCGGCGATGGCACGGGCTGCTATTCGCCATTCGTCCAGGGAGGCGTCCGCCCGGTTTGCCAAAGGATAATAAGCATTCAGCCCCACTGCGTCGAGTGCATCCGCAAAGCGTATCTTTTCAAAATCGTCGCCCCAGTTGGCGCAATAGATAACATCGCCTGAAAAGAGTCTACGTACTTCGGCAATCAACTCTCGCCAGTCACTTTCGTGAGCGGGGTCGAGTGCCAGATGCGTCAATTCGTTCCCAACCGAAAACATGGCGGCCCTGATTTCTTCACCCAGCCGCGCCTGATGCAAGATGTAGCGTCGATAGCCAGCAAACCAGCGGTACCACGCCTTGGCATCTGAAATCTTCAGCTCAACCGTGGAAACAGCGCTCGTCCAGAGATGTGGCTTTAGAAAAACCTTGAGGCCTCGAGACTGAGCTTCCCAGGCAATTTTCCTGAGGCTGTCATCGCTTTCCCAGGAACCGCGGTGCGCAAAATAAATTTCTGGGTTGCCTTGTTCTCCCGATAGGAAGGCAAAAGGCATAACGGAAATCCACTCCACATGAAGTTTTTGAAGCTGATCAAGCGAGTCGGATGCCGCTTCGGAGAGATAACCGGTGCGCGCTCCCCCCTCTGCCGAAAGGGACATGCCCTTCTGAAATGGAATCAAGACGCCAGGATCGAGTTGCCTGGGTCCGTGTGCGACCTGTCCAAACTGCGGTAAAAGCTCCTGCCGACGCTCGAGACAATGTTTGGCCCAATCAGATTGGAGCTGAGCATATGAGGTGGAGAGCATTTCCCGTACCTCCAGGTCTCCCGACCCAGAGGTAAACGCCCTTGCATAAAGCGCCAGTACCTTGGTAAGACCATAGCGCCTCAGAATAAACCTGGCGAATTCCCGAGAAAGCGATTCCTTGACATAGGGAGAAATCGAGTCGGGATTAGTTGGAAAGAACAGATCGGCAATCTTGAGTCCGCCTTCGACTTCAAGGATGCTGGCCAAAAGCTTATCCTCTTGGGGCTCGAAACGTGGATCTTCCTTACTGGGCAGGAGACGCGCCAAACCTGCCTCCAGGATAGGGTTTCTTCCACTGCCATACTTTTTCTCCAGTAGAAAGCGGCTCAGGGTGGAAGGGTCGAATCGACTGAACGGCGGCATAAAAATGACCTGAATGTCATTACGAGGCAGATCGAAGTCGACGACTTCACCGCTGCCGCAGCGGGACAGTTTTTCTTCAGCACTCAAGAAGAAAATGAAATTAACTTTGGGAAACGCCTCTCCAAGATTGAGTTGCTCTGCCACTCGAGTGAAAGTTTGCTCTGCCTCCCTGGCAAAAGCCTTTACGGCAGTCTCAGAGACTGCTGACATGGGATAGAGAACTCTAATGTGTTCGGTCGAATAACTTGCCAGGCGTTTCTCGTGGATCCAGCGACCGGCCCAACCGGAAATCGGAATAGCCGAAAGGCACAGAACCATCAGGAGAAAGGTTTTTAGGAGATCGGCTCTGGTTGGTGAGGGTACAACGGCGTTGTTGCTGATGGGCTTAATAATTGCTACGTGAGAGAACACTAGAAGGCAAGCGAAAACGGAAACGAGGTAGGGCCCGGCCCGGCTGAAACGGAAATAGGGGAAACGAGACAGCATAAGAATGATAGCCGCAGTCAGTGGAATGCACAGCAGGCAAACGACAGCCCAGGACCGTCCCCAAAAACTCGCGAGGACGAACTGCTCAGCCGCGAGCCCAACGACACGGCGGAAAATCCATGCCAGCATAGCCAGCGCTAACAACAGAAGTATGAACCCGAGCGTTTGCTTTAAAGCTGGGTTGAGCAAAATGCCGCGCCAAAGCCCTTGGAAGGGACTGCGCCTCAGGAAAGCGGAGAATTGTATCGGCCTTAAGAACGCGATCAGTGACCACAGGCTGCAATAGAGACATAACAACTTTCCGAAACAGGACCTGAGCCGAGGCTCAATCAGCCCTAGCACAGCCGCAACCGATAGTTCCGTTAGGCTCGCCAAGACGGCGACAAGGGTTTGAGCAGTGGCGGGGAGCAAGAAGGTCCGTGCATCGATGGTAAGCGCTGCCCAGCTCATTCGCCATCCATCGATTGGAGCTCCTAAGCTTCGTGCCAGAACATAGTTGATCACGAGCTCCCGAGTCATTTGCTCAAGGCGGAAACCCAGGATACAAAGGAGCCACGCTGCCGGGAGGACAAGAAAGGTCGATTTCCTGGATTGCATTGATTGATTTAGCCTCAGAGGCGTGACCCGCAGCCGCTATTGCGTATGCTGAGACCCGTTTGACGCCTGGAGCTGTGAAAAAATTCAAAACCGGCCGAGATCGGGAGGGCGAGGCTCCCGCCGAGCCTCATGCGGCAGGGACGTGCTAGGCGATGGCCCGCCAGGAGGCTCGCCCTCCCACACCTTCCCTTCCTGGGCGCGGGCTGTTGACTGCCAGCCCTTCGGGCCTCGACTCCATACACGCGCCCCCGTCAATTTTTAAACAGCTTATCAAATGCTGCCTTTGCGTCGGTAGCGGCATTGCCGCCTTTGTGGCTCAAGCCTGATAGGCTGCGGGGCTCAAAATAATCGCAATAATTGGCCTTCTCCTTGTCACGCACCCATTCTGCTTGAGTCTCACGACATTGATTGTGCGCTGAGGGATCGTAAAAGCGACAATTTAAACAAACATGAAGATCGTAGTCGCACTTAGGGCAGCTATCGGTCTTCAAGACCTTAGCTGAGGCAGCAATTTCAATTTCGGTTCTGCATTTCCAGCAGTTCATGGGAACTCCCGTGAAAATCCCCTCTCGGGAGGGGCAGAAGGCGGCAGCCTTCGGGGTGGGTCCTTCCGGTTCTGGGCAACCCACCCCTACACCCCTCCAGTGGAGGGGAATATGCATTTTCATCCTTCACGCGGTCGTCGAAGACCACATGAGCGACTCCTTAGGATTCGACTGGAAAAATACAATGGAATGCCGGAATAATTGGTGTTGAAGCTGCAAATTCGGATTCCATCCTTCCATCCTTCCACCATTCCATCCTTCCATTATTCTACCCTCTTACCACGCCGCTCGAAAAACCAAAGAACTCGACGATTGCTTTAACCAGCGCGGGAATGCTGTACTGTGAGGGTTGGACTGAGACTTTCAGGCCATACCTCTCGGCGGTCTGCGCGGTGATGGGCCCGATGGTGGCCACAGCAATCCCGTCCAGGAGCTCTTTGAGGGGTGATGGTCGTACTATCTCGACCAGGTTGGAAACCGTAGAAGAACTGGTGAACACCACCATGTCGACAGACCGTTCATCCAGGATTTGCTGCAACTGTGAGCGACTGGCTTTAGGGATGGTCGTCTGATACACTTCGACGACATCTACCCGGGCGCCCTGTTTTCTTAACTCCTCCGGAAGGACATCGCGTGCTACTTTGGCTCTGGCAATTAAGACACGGGTCCCTTTCATAACTTTGCCCTTTAAACTTTCCACCAGGCCTTCCGCTTTAAATTCGTTGGGAACCACCTCCACGTTCAGATTCATGGAGCAAACCGCTTTCTCAGTGGCTGGGCCAATAGTGGAAATCTTCACCCCTTTCAGGTCGCGGATGTCTTTCTGGGCCAGGCGATAACGTGAGAAAAAGTTTTTGACCCCGTTCACGCTGGTGAAAATGACCCACTGATACTGGTCGATCTGGCGGATGGCTTCATCCAGAGATTCCCAGGAAGCAGGCTCGCTTATTTCGATTGTTGGAAATGCGATGACCTCAGCCCCCAATTGAGCAAGCTGAGTTTTGAAGTCTTCGACCTGTTCTTGAGGGCGCGTGATGATAATCCGCTTTCCGAATAGCGGCCGGTTTTCGAACCACTTTAGCCTATCGCGAAGCTGAACCACTTCACCCACTACGGTAATGGCAGGGGCCGAGAATCCAGCGGAACGCACTTGTCGAACGATGGATGCCAAGGTACCGGTGAGAACCTCCTGTTTGAAATAAGTGCCCCATTGGATCAGGGCGATAGGGGTCTCGGGGCTCCTTCCATGTCGAAGCAGGTTCTCAACAATTTCGGGGAGGTTTTTGACCCCCATGAAAAAAACCAAAGTGCCAATGCTGGTTGGGATCTTGTCCCAGGCGATAAGAGATTCTTCTTTGCCGGGATCTTCATGTCCGGTGATGAAGGCAACCGATGGGCTGAAATCGCGATGGGTCACCGGTATTCCTGCATAAGCGGGAGCGGCATACCCGGAAGTTATCCCAGGAACGATCTCAAACCCGATACCTGCCGCGACCAAAGCTTCGGCTTCCTCACCCCCTCGGCCGAAAATGAAAGGGTCCCCTCCTTTTAGCCGAGCGACCATCTTGCCTGAGTTGGCCTTCTCCACAATCAGGTCATTGATTTCCTCCTGAGAGATATGGCTTTGTCCCCCCCTCTTCCCAACATTGATGAGCTCTGCGTCAACTCGGGCATGTCGAAGCAAATCCACGTTCACCAGGTAGTCGTAGATGACACAGTCAGCAGCCTGCAAGTAGCGCAGTCCCTTGAGGCTGATGAGTTCCGGGTCTCCCGGGCCAGCTCCAATCAGGTAAACCATGCCGGTCATCAAAATTTAAGCCCTCTCATGGCTGCAACACGTCATCCTGAGACACCCAGGACCTCTTGGGCCCCCTGGCCTAGCAGGCTCTCTGCCACACGTATTCCTAGCCCTTCGGCGTTTTGCAAGTCGGACTGGGCGGAATAACGATAAACTTGTTTGCCATCGATACTGGTGATCACGCCGTCCAACTGCAATTGCCCATTTGCCACTCGGGCATACGCAGCAATGGGGACCTGACAACCCCCACCCAGACGTTTCAGGAAGGCCCTTTCAGCCTCTGTTGCCAGACGCGTTTCCTGGTGGTCGAGGCACTGCAGCCTTTCGAGAGTAACAGCGTCCTCGGCTCGCGCCTCAATTCCGAGAGCTCCCTGGCCAATGGCAGGGCAGATCTGCTCCACCGGGATCTTTTCAACGATACGATGGGCCAAACCGAGCCGGATTAATCCTGCGCAAGCCAGAATGATGGCCTCGTACTGTCCCTCATCCAGCTTGCGGAGACGCGTATCCAGGTTGCCACGTAAATTTCTTATCTCCAGATCCCATCGAATCTGCAGTAATTGAGATTGCCTCCGCAGGCTACTGGTCCCGATGACGGCGCCCAGTGGCAGTTCCTCGAGGCTTTGGTATTTATTGGAAACGAAGGCGTCCCGGACGTCCTCGCGGCGGCTCACGGCAGCCAGGCAAAGTCCGGGCGGCAAGGTTGTCGGAAGGTCTTTCAGGCTATGGACGGCTAGGTCAATTTTTTTTCGAAGCAGCGATTCTTCAATTTCCTTGGTGAAAAGACCCTTACCTCCGATTTGGCTGAGCGGCGCCTGACTGAAAACGTCACCCGAGGTCTTAATAATGACAATTTCAACCTCCAGATGAGGATGATGTCTTTCTAATTCAGCCTTGACCCCCTTGGATTGAGCCAAAGCCAGTGGGCTGCCGCGAGAACCAATGAGGAGTTTTGACGGAGACATTACCGGTCCTTCAAACCAAGGATTCGCTTTATGGCCTCGATATGTTCT
>QHZQ01000483.1:0-437 GCA_003224725.1 Acidobacteriota bacterium
AGCCAGAATCTTATCGATCGCATCTTTGTAAGGTTGGGTTTTTTTCCCGGCCTTCTCGGCAATGGTAACCAACTCCTGGGGGGTCGTCATATAGCCTCGTGAGTGACTGGTCAGTCTGGCGGGCCCTTTTTGTGCAAGTGTGTCTGGGGAATTGAAAGCAAGTAAAAACAAGTACCCTATGATAAGCGAGCTATAGTGAATAACGGATATTTTCATGACTCTTTGGTTTTCGTTTTTGAAATCGTCGTCGTTCTCGGGTTCTGGATTTTGAGCACGAGAACGAGGACGACGACGAGTACGAGTTTTTCAGTGGTCTTCCGGTTTTGCAAGAGAAACTTAGGCCGTTATGCGCGGCGAAACGGAATTTTTTGTTTTCTCAATCACGCCCCTCTCCCCAACGCTCTCCCCGCCTGTGCGGGGAGAGGGAGAAGACTGGG
>QHZQ01000483.1:537-4223 GCA_003224725.1 Acidobacteriota bacterium
CCTGAGTCCCTTATCCCGCAGGGATATCAGGGGCGAAGCCCCTGGCTCGTCACATCGCGAAATCGGCAACTCCATCCAATGTGCAAACCAGGTCGCTACACAAAACGCAGAACACGTAAAACTTGTAAGTGGCAAAAGAAGTAATGGCCCGAAGCAGAAATCTAATTCTAGAAACATGCGCTTCAAGCTTCCGATAGATATGGGGCTTTTTTCCTTTCATAGACTCCAAATCAAAAATCCCATTGTCCAGCAGCGCGAACCTCAACTCCTTGCCGCTGTTTGCCAGTACAACGTTATTTCTTCCAAGAAGATCTAGACACAACCCATCCCGGGAATGAACCGCCAGGGTCCGTTCCGCAAAGAAAGCAAATTGTCTTCTCAATTCTTCTTGCTCTCTCATCAAACGTAGTAATTGCTCATCCGAAAACTCCCGGAAAAAATCCTTTTTCTCTCCATCCACATAGGCTTGCAGCGCCGCCGCAACCGGGACCCCCAGCAAGGGGCCCTTCAAGATCAAAAACCTTGCTGCCGGAACTAAATCAAAACGCCCGTTGTACCAGGAAGCAACTATTTCGTATTTCCTTTTGAAGATTTCCAGTAGGTCATGGAAGCGCCTTCCCAGCGACTGTCGATAGATTTTCAAAACCTTGTGCCCCTGTTTGGTTTTTAACAGGAACACGGTCGCGCCTGACCCACAGCCGATTAATTCGATGTCGGCGTTTTCAAAAGGGAGTTGTCTGGAGCAAGACAAAAATCGAAGTGAACATCTGGAGGCGTAGGGGATTACCTGATTCATGACGTCAATTGTAGAACAGACCTTATCAAAGTTCCTGGATTCCGGATTGAAAATGACATGAACCTGCTGTATCAATCTTCTTTTTGGTCTTAGAGGCGCCGTGATTGTTGCATCAAACGTTCGTAGCAGGATGGATCGAACCTGATCCAGAATTCTTCTGGCACGTCTTACAGGTGGAGTAACGGCCTCATCGAAAGCTTTCAAACGAAACCTTGGAGCTACATCTTCTACTGTTGGTTGCAGGTTAGTGTTTGGCATAATTTATCCTAGAAACAGAGTTCAACTAACCGCAGAGGCGCGGAGACGCAGAGTAAGGAAAAAAAACTGAGGATTGCGGTTGCAGAATCGAGGATCGATAGCAGTCTTCGATCGTGCGGTCGTCGGTCCTCGATCCTCGAAATGGATATCTTCATTTTGCAGGCTCAGCATCTTTGCGGTGAAGAATAATTGCCGGCCTTAGTTTCACCTGGTGGCGACCAAGTTCAAACTTTGGTCAAATTTTGTTAACCTACCATCCCCTCACCCAGGGAGCTTTCTCAAAGCTCCCATGCCTCTCCCCAGGGGAGAGGGTTGGCCGAAGGCCGGGTGAGGGGTCAGTTGCCAACAGAGCCGCAATCCTCGGCGGTCTGAGGTCGCTCGCTACGTTCAGGCTTGGGCGTGTGTTGGAGAGCACGCAGAAATGTACCGGCCATCATGACTGATAGGCTGTGCTTGATCCTTCTTCAGATAACGATCGCACCAGAGGTC
Organism: Acidobacteriota bacterium; assembly: GCA_003224725.1. Taxonomy (GTDB): domain Bacteria; phylum Acidobacteriota; class Terriglobia; order Versatilivoradales; family Versatilivoraceae; genus QHZQ01. The sequence goes on from QHZQ01000483.1 coordinate 2,081, forward strand.
GAACATCAGCAACGTCCAAATGCTGCGACTGAAATCTCGCTGGCCTCTCCAGTGGGCATCGAGCATCGCCACGATCGCTTGGGGTTCAAACAAGCCCTGACCTTTCACTCTGGCGGGAGACAACTGGTCGGCCACGATGTCGCGAAGATCCGTTGCAAGCCAACGGGCGATGGGAATGGTAAAACCGGCTTTGGGTCGCCGCACAATTTCTGGAGGCAGGAGATTTCTTGCGACCCGTTTCAACAGATGTTTCAAGGTGAGCCCGCGCACCTTATACCGACTGGGCAGGCGGGCCATGAAATGGACAAGTCGCTGGTCCAGCAGGGGGACGCGCACCTCCAGGGAATGGGCCATACTCATGCGATCCACCTTGGTAAGCATATCGTCGGCTAGCTGAACCTTGCTATCGACGTAAAGCAGGCGATTGAGCCAATCATCCGTGGCGTAGCTGTCGTAATAAGCCTGTAGCAGCGCGACCGTCGGTCGTAGCTCAGCGTGATAGCCGTTGGTCCCATTGCAGTACAATCTGGACTTCATTTCTTCGTCGAGGTAGGCCTTCCATTCATAGTGGGCAGCCAGAGGGGGCAAATAGGCGCCGTTGACAAAGCGCTTGATCTTGAAATCGAAGCTAGCCTTTTCAAAGGATGTCGGCAACATGGCCACCAGTCCAGGCAGCCAACGTTCACCCAGGGCCCGCGGCAGCCGCCGATATAGCGCTGCCAGTTTGTCGGCTTGATAAGTGTAGTAGCCGCCAAAGACCTCATCTCCACCGTCACCACTCAAGACCACCTTGACCTGGCTGGCCGCCAGCTTGCTGACCGCGAAAACTGCCACGGCAGAATTGTCGGCGAATGGCTCGTCGAAATAATCTGCCATGGCAGCCACTAAGTCGTGGACCCGTGGCTGCAACACGAGCTCATGGTGCTCCGTTTGAAAACGTTGCGCGATTAACTTGGCGTAGGGGAGTTCACTGTAGGAGCGTTCCTTGAAGCCAACCGAGAAGGTCTTGATGGGTCGACTCGATACCTCGCTCATAAGGGCCACTACCAGGCTGGAATCGATGCCACCACTCAGGAAAGCTCCCACCGGCACGTCACTGATCATGGTCTCATGGACTGCTGTGCGTAACAGGTTCAGCAATTCTTTCTCAAGAGTGGAGCTCGCCTGATTTTGCGGCGGCTTTTCCAGCACCTGTGGAAAATCCCAATAAGGCCGGACCTCTAGCTTCCGGCTTGATGGATGAACGACCAGGATGTGACCGGGCTGAAGCTTTCGCACTCCTTTAAGCATTGTTCGGGGCCCTGGCACATAGTTGAGAGAAAGATAATCATGGAGCGCCACCCGATCCACCTGTCTCTCAAAGCCATCGGCCAGCAGCGCCTTAATTTCTGAAGCAAAAACGAGTCGGTCGTCTAGCTGGCAATAAAAGAGTGGCTTAATCCCCAAATGATCGCGCGCCAATATCAAGCGCTGCTTTCGTTCATCCCAGATGGCGAGGGCGAACATGCCGTTGAGATGACGAGCAAAGTCCTCTCCTTCTTCCTCATAAAGATGGACAATGGTTTCTGTGTCGGAGCGCGTTCGAAAACGGTGACCGGAGCTTTCCAGCCGCTGCCGCAACTCCTGGAAATTGTAAACTTCACCGTTATACACAATCCACACCGTTCCATCCTCGTTCGACAGCGGCATGTGGCCGCCTTCGAGATCGATGATTGAGAGCCGCGTTGAGCCCATTCCTACGGGGCCACGGAGATAGGTCCCGGTATCATCAGGTCCACGGTGCTTAATGAACTGGCACATGGCCGACAGGACCTCAGGCTCCACAGGCCTTTCAGAATCGAAATATATTTTTCCGCAAATTCCACACATTGGAAGCTCCTCGCCCGGTGGGCAGGGGTACTCTTTGTTAACCTGCCGCCCCCTCACCCAGGGAGCTTTCTCAAAGCTCCCATGCCTCTCCCTTGGGGAGAGGGTGGCCGCAAGGCCGGGTGAGGGGTCGGCTGCTTCGGGAGACCCGACCCCTTGGCGGTCTGAGGTTGCTCGCTACCGCTAGCCATGTTGATTTCTTCTGACCTCCCATAAATCGATCCGTTGACCCTGGACTACCCGAAGTTGGGCCACCAGAAAAGCACTGTTTGCCAGA
>QHZQ01000484.1 GCA_003224725.1 Acidobacteriota bacterium
AACTTAACACCTATGGGGTGAGGGAAACGTGGACTGCTTGAAAAGCGATTTCAGAGTCGAGGATCGTGGATAGAGGATTGAAGATCCCAGGATCGAAGACCGCTATCGATCCTCGATTTTCTATCCTCAATCCTCAGTTTTTTCTCTCTGCGCCTCCGCGTCTTGCGCGAGAAGGCTCTGGGCTAGAACGTCACTCCCAACTGGGCTTGGAAGGAGCGAGGAGAGACAAAGTGTGTGCCGCTGAATGTAGAAAGAAAGTTGTAAAGCACGTCCTTGTTGGCCAGATTGGCTCCAGTCAGACGCAAGATCAGGCGCACCTTTTCTGTGCCCAGCAAGTTATTAGACCCCACACTGAAGCCCAGGAGATGGCGAGGCGCAATCCGGGGAGGATTGTGATCGTCGTTGGCCGTTCCATCCGCCGGGATCACGATTTGAGTATGCGCAACCGGTCAATGCCTGGGTCGGAGTCGCGAAGGTTGAACCGCAAAACAAACCAATCTGCGCCTGCTGGTCCGGCGTGAAGGTCAAAGCCGTCTCGAAGTCAGGAACACTGCCTGCAACCAGGCCGCTATCGTAGCGCCAGGTGAAGGCCATGTAGGGTAAGACCTTTTTGATCTGATTGAATTGATATTGCACATGAGTGGTCTGCTGAAACGCCTGGTCGTGGTCAATGCGGAAAACTCCCTCGGGAAGATCAGAGTTAAAGAACAGGCCACCCGTTTCGGGAGGGAAATAACGCGCCCGAGTATGACCGGCAATCATGAAGGCAGACAATCCGTGGTACTCCGCCAAATTGACTCGGAATGAAACCCCGTCCAGTTTTGACTTGTTCCAAGAAATGGGGAAGGCAACCGGGGTGTTGAGGAGCACATTGAAGTCATAGGCGTTATTGGTATACTTCCAGAAGTAGTCTGCATCAATGACCACCAGCTTACCGATCCCCTGGTGCAGCCCGAGATTAAATTGGTTGCGCCTGCCCGGTCTTAAGGGTTCGGCAGTGGCTGGCCCGAGTATGCCATTTGCCGCCAATCCGCCCCCTCCAGTTGAACTTGAGAGAATGAGATTTTCGTTGTAGGGTGTCTCGAAGCTGCGGGTGTAGGAACCACGCAAGACTGTGTTGGACGGTTTCAGATGGTAGGAAAGGCCGACTCTCGGTTGCGCTGCGTGTCCCGTGACAATACCGTTGTAATTGTCGAAGCGAAGGCCAAGACTGACTGTCAGATCATGCAACGAGATGCTGTCCTGCGCGTAAAGGGCCTCTTGCTTGACATCGGTGTGGCCATGAAATCTAAACAGACTGCCGCCGCGCGTCAGATCAAAGGGCAATAGTCCGGGAATGAAACTATCGCTAGACGGATCGTTGAAGGCCGGGTCAGTAATGCCGAACTGGAAGTTTTCCGTGAGGAAAGTATGTGAGAATTGTACCCCGAATTTGAGGTTATGGATTCCTTGGACGTGAGACATGTCGGCCCGGGTGCCCACGTTGTTGAGTCGCCGCTGCTGGCTGATGGTTTGAGTCTCGTCAGAAAAGGGGTCAGCACTGGGATAATACCGGACCTGGTCAAGCCTGTAATAAGGGTTGACTGTCAGGAGTGTGTTTGCATTAAAGGTATGGACATATCCAGGTGCGATGTTTAGGGTGCGGACCAACTGCCCCTGGTCCTGCCCCAGAACCTGTTGGTCGAAAGTATTCGGGAGATCGAAACGGTTGCGCGCCAAAAATAGATTCAGATGAAGTGTATCTTTGGGGGTGGGGCTGAAATCAATTCGATCGAAGAAGTTGGTGGCCGTACCCTGGTCATGGAGCACAGTGAACTCTGGGGCATCGAGGAATCGGCCTGAACGCTCAAAATTAAAAGCAGTAAAGTTGCCCGCTTTGGGACCACCCAAGGCCAAATCGCCGTTCAAATCGGTGGTACCGAATGTGCCATACTGGGCAAGAAAGCTGCCGGTCGGTTTCTGCAACCCAATCCCAGACCGGGTGATCGCGTTGATTACCAGACTGGTCTTGTCACCATACTCGGCGGGCACGGCACCGGTCATGACTTCCATCGACTGGATGGCATTGACCGGAAGCTGAGTGGAGAAAGCTTTGCTCTGTTGGTCCGAAATCGGCTGGTTGTCAATAGCAACGGTGGCCTGGGCATGATCGCCCAGAGGGTGGAAGAAGCCATTGGAATCGGCGGCAACACCTGGAGCCGAAAGAGCTACCACGTCACTTAATCCAGATCCTGGGGAAGTCAAAGGTAGGTGGGAAACTAGAGTCTGGTCCACGTCGGTATGAGCTGACGGAACATTTTCCACCATCCCGGCGGCGCCAGCCTCCACGTTGACCTCGATAGTAAGCGTTCCAATTTCAAGCGGGATCTTCAGGTTAACAGGAACCGAGGAGCGCACCGTCACGTCCTGATGTGCCTCTTTAAATCCGGCGACGGACACATGCAGGTGGTAAGGGTTAGGAGGGATGTTGGTAAAGCGAAAACTCCCTGTATTATCCGTAGTCGTCTGACGCTTAAAACCGGTTATGGGGTTTTGAAGCTCTACGCTTGCCCCGCTAATCACCGCACCCGTGGGGTCGGTGACGGTGCCCTCCACTGTCCCCGCGCTGCCTAAAGATTGCGTCATGGCTGGTAAACTGAAGCCAAAGAACACAAGAACAGTTGCTAATAAACAAAGGTTTCGATTCATGGCTAAAAGAGCTCCTTGATTTTTTGTCTGGAATTTTTGAGTACTGATCGACCTAAATTAAGGATAGCTTCCTCTCTGACCGGGCGTCCTCTGCTAGTGAGCTGCGGTTTCCTGGTCAGACAGTAGACAACAGGCGACGCGCAGGTGAATTCAACCTGGCAAGCGTATTGGTGCCTGAATAATGGACTTGGGACGTTTTGCGCTATCCAAGCAAAGGGGGAGCTCTGGAGAGATCTAAGGGTAGGTAAGGCTGTTTTTTGAAGATGCGCTGGGGGTCGGTCAGGCAGGAACCGATTGGGTGCGGCTTTGCCAACGAAGTCTGTGACGACAGAACAGCGCGGTTTTGCTTTTGGCAATTACAGGCAAGACAGGGAGGGATCTTGCTGTACGTCGGCTCTGAGCCTTCAGCAGAAGGCTTCAGGAGAGCATTGGATCGTCCCCACCAAATCTCACTGCGACTGAGTCCACAGCCGTGTCCATAACTGTGGCAAAGGTTTGAAGCCAGAAGAACGAGCAGCAAATGGCTGACAATCCCACTTCGCCTCTTATTTGCTCCTGCCCTATGAATTGGAACTCTATGCATAGAAACTCAAATCAGCCAAACTAATACCTTTCAGACTAAACGTAACAATCTCTAGCTGTCAACTCAATTCGCAGGTGGTGTGCTAAACAAGTGAAATGTCCGGTGGTGGTAGTAAATGAAGTGTCCGGTCTAACCGGTAGGGCGGCGATAAGGTTTCATCTGAAAAGGAGGAACCGGACAGATGG
>QHZQ01000485.1 GCA_003224725.1 Acidobacteriota bacterium
TAGACGTACAGGTCCTTCCCCGCCCCTCCCCGCAGTACGTCATCGCCCTTCCCGCCGATCAGGATGTCGTGGCCGGAAGCACCAAGGAGCAGATCGGTTTTCTCCGTCCCCTGGATCGCATCGCCGGCCGTGAGTACATCCAGCGCCACATAGACCTGTTGAAGGGATTCGCCCAGGCCCAAGTTGGTGATGAGAAACCCGAAGGCGGGCGAGATTTGTTGCGAGACCGGCCCAATTGTCGGCTGAAAAGACCCTTCATAAGTTTCGATGTCATTCTGGTGCCGTCGGAACATCCGCACGACTTGGATAGCTTCATCTACCGAGGTCGGGAACCCGGTTGGACCGTCATAGAGGCTGAATAGATCCGACTCCTGATACCGCCGACTGGCATGCTGGCCGTCTGCATTAGATCTGTAGCGAATCTCAAACCATGCTTCGGCACGATTTCCATCTTTAAGAGCACCGCTTAGGTCTTTACCAATTAGATCTGGCTGATTGAAAAACATAGACGCAAGAACAACCCTCTCCTTAGAAGGCGGGATCGTTGGTACTCCTCGCGAAGCAAGCAAAGCATCCAAGCCTGGTTCATCACTCTCAAGCTCCAGCTTTAGTAAGTTTTCTGCCGTGACGACATTCGGGAGAGCAAGTAGTTGGCCCAGTTCCAAACCCCTTTCATTCATGAATTGGCTGATTTCTTCTCTGTCTCCTCGGTGCTGACTGATAAATACGATTGACCTGCCCTTGATCTCTTCTAACCTGCCTTGTAACCGCGCCGCATCCTGGTCAGTAAAAGTGACACCGACAGCGCTTAGGCGCTGTCTAATAGTCGCGAATTCATGCACGAACAAATCAAAGCCATAACCAATGGCTAAATTGGTTCCACCGTCCCAATGGGGTTTCAAATGTCTTGCTTTAGTATCGGTTAGAGGGCGCCCGGAAAGAAGCAGGCTTTCTAATGGCTTTACAAAACCAACAAGTTCTGCCTTGTAGGCGATTTCAGCCAGCGTATGAAAGTTGAGCGTAGGCATGGCGTTCACCTCTGCCCTTTCTCTTTCTGTTGTGGCTCTGCGCTCCTCGCATTTTTGTCTCGGAAGTAGCAAATGTCGTCCAGTTCCCCTGCCTTTTTATACTTGCCGATTACGAACCAGCGACCTTCCGATCTCGAGCCCTCCCGATCAGTTACTGCAAGGTAAGACGCGCCCTCATACAAAAAAGGATTGAGCGTCATCCATCCTGCAGGACCCTGGTAGAACTTGCCAAATGTAGTGTCCTTAGGAGGAATCAGCTTAAGGTGATAACCGCCTAAAACTGTTTCGTCGGACGGGAATTCACCAATATTTTTGTCCATGAGGTCTGCCAGATCGCTGAAGGATGAAAAAAAAGGATCATCTGCATTGAAGATGTAGATGAAATCCGTGAGTTGCGATTTCTCGCACCCACTTACTTTGACCACAATTTCGGCTCGTCCATCATTGTTGATATCAAACTTCGCCGTTCGATAGATGCCGCAATGGCTGTCTTTAAATTTCTCTCCTAAAACTTTTTCCAGCGGTTCCCACTTTATGGCGGCAAACTCATGGTGCGACTGATAGGCAATCTTTCCATATCGTTCCAAATCCTCATTCACTAGCTTGAGCATCGCCGGGCAGAGTTTCTCATCCTTGTTCAGCACCATTTCATAGGCAGCAGCCCAAGCGGTTGCTGTTGCAGCGAAGATATAAACAACTGCAATGATGATTGCACGTCTCATTTTGTACTCCCTATCATCAAGAGTGAATTGTTGTTGTCTTCGCTAAGCAGTGAGTCATTGCCCGCGCCGCTCGCGATGAAGTCGCTGCCGCCCCCGGCGTGAATCAGCTTGTTGTTGTCGCCGATGGGCGGGGTGAGGCGGCCGGGGTCTGAAGTCGTTCGGGTGTCGTTGCTCGCGTCATCGAAGAAGTTCGCGAAGACCGGCTCAAAGATGGGGTTGCCGTTCAGGTCGGTGCCCACCTGCACGAAGTGATCCACTTTCTGAAACTCCGTGCGCGTCGCCGGACCGAAATCCGTGACGATCTCTGGCGCGTTCGCCAGCGTGATGCCCAGGTCGCCGTTGCTGAAATCTTTGATGGTGAGGGTGTTGTTGACGACCAGATCGCTGCCAGGCCCATTCCAGACAAAGGTGAACGTGCCATCGAGGCTCTTGTATTCTGACTCTCCCGTCTTCTTGATCCCGCCCTCGAGTAAATGGCTATCGTAGACGATGGCCCCCTTGCCATCGCCCCCGTCGCCACTAGCTAACCCATCCGTCGGGTTATCAACGATCACATCATGGCCATCGCCGGAATTATAGACGTACAGGTCCTTCCCCGCCCCACCCCGTAACACATCATCGCCCTTCCCTCCGATGAGGACGTCATGGCCGTCGCCGCCAAGCACGAGGTCATTCCTTTCGGTTCCTTCAATAGGGTCCCCTCCTGACCCGACTACCACATCACCATCAATGGAATGGCCCAACGCCTCTTCGACAATGAGAAAACCCTTGGCTGGTTGAATTAAAGAAGGGGCGACTTTGCTGTAGTAACTCAATTGTCCTTGCTGTTCTCTTACCTCTTCAAAGACCGAGAGAATCCCTTTGGCTTCCTCCGTATTTTGCGGAATGTACCCTCCTGCCACTTGGAGAACGTTCCCAAACCTTCTCAACTCATCATTTAGGCCTTTGGCTGTTTGGGCATATCCAGTGCTAAAATAGAATCTCAACAGATCATCCAGTCCGAATTTGCTCCCTTCCCTTTCTACAAGGCTGCCACCTGGAGGGACTCCTTCTCCCGTTTGGATGAAGGACTTCAAGGCATTTATTGTTTTGGTGCTGAATTGGTTTTGAAAATCGGCCAGAAATAGCAACGCGGTACTGGACTCAAAGAGAGCCTGATTATCTATGTTGGCGACTGAAACAACGAAGTCATTGACACGATCGAGAAGAGAATTGACTTCAAGAACATGCTCTGCATTTATCGTCTGGACGCCAAATTCGCTCGAAAGTGCTAAGTTAACAAGCGCCTTTTGTTCCTGTGTTAGAGCATTCCTGTCTCCCTGGATCAAGACTTTTTTAAGTATGTCTGTCCTCGTTGTATCTCCAACTATCTTGGAGCCGTTAGGAAAAGTCGCATTGTTTAGAATGTCTGAAAAAAAGCCATCACGCACTTCTGGACGAGCAGCTAGGTCCCATTGCACTGCCCCAAAACTATAGCCACTAGTTTTAGTGCCGGCATGTGACAAGGCATAAGCATTGTGTGGCCCAAGCTCATTCTTAACGATGACATCGCTTACTTGTCTGGCCAGTCCTGTTAATGTATCTCCACCCGTGAACCCGCTCATTGCTTAACCCCCCTTTTGAGGTCTAGAAGATACTGAGAAATGCCATCCTGAGTGGCCTGAGGATCGTAATTCTGAACTTCTTTGATTTTTTCGATTCTTTCCATATCCACCAAGAAAATGGAGTTGTTTAATCGATAGTTCGTATTGAGCTCCTTATCAAATCTGAGGATGAAGTTCCCCCCGGTATCATAGAGGATAAAGGTCTCATCCTCGATCTGCATAAACCGTGCATAGACTTCTTCTACTTTTTTATCGATAGTTGTTGCCGGATCAGCGCACCTCCCACCGTTGATTTGTACCTTCCTCGAATTTGGGAGGAGATAGAGTAGCTTCTTATTAATGGAAACGACGCCATCTTTGTTCTTCCTGAGTATTGAATATGGGAACGGTTCATAACAATTATGGCCTCTCCCTTCTTGTTCGATGCTACTTCCATCACTGAATAAGATCTTCCTCAGCTCACCTTGTAACCTGTTCTTGTCGTTTGCCCTTCCAAAGGCATCCAGCTCATCGCCAGAAAGATCGCGTTTTTGACCTGAAAAGAAATTGAACGCGGCATGAGTCATCTTAAAGTCACAGCAAGTGCCATCTTTTCTTTTAGCTTTCCTGAGGCTCTTTACGTATGTGACAAAATAATCCCCTTCTGGTAGGCTAAAAACATTAAACAAAACATTTCGATCATCCTTTGCTGGCCACGGCAATTCATACCCCCACACATCCGGATACGGCGGATACTTTTTCGCTACAGATTTCTCTTTGGCTTGATCGCCTGCCTGCACCTGCGGCTGGGGCTCCGCAGGCCCCATCTGCGCAGACACACCCACGCCTGTCACCAGCGCAAGCGCCAGCAGAAAGGCTCCTGCCTGTTTCATCATGCCACCATCCTTTCTAGTTGCAATTCGTCGCCCTCGCCGCCATCCAGAAAGTCTGAGCCGCCGCTAGTCGGACCAGAAAAAGGGGACAGGCTACCTTGTTTAGGCCTTTCCCCTCGCCGAGTTGTCTCATAGGTGATGCCTCGCATCCCACGCGGCCGCCTCTGCGTACCCCAAACAAAGTAGCCTGTCCCCTTTTCCCCCTTAAATCGAACTGGTTTCATTTTGCACCTGCCTTCTTGAGATTGGCCACATAGGCGTAGACCGCATCGTTGAGGGTCTGGTCGTTGTAATCGAGGTTCCTTCGCTTGATGTATTCAAGCACAAAGGCATCCATTGCCTGTCGATCCACCACAAACACGCGTCGATTGAGTAACTCACTCTTGGTGTTGAAGTCGCGGTCAAACCTCATGATGATATTTCCATCCTGGTCGTAGAGCAGAAACGTCCCATCCTCCAGGGAAATGATGTATGGCTCCACTCCCTGCACACGC
>QHZQ01000450.1 GCA_003224725.1 Acidobacteriota bacterium
GCCTTTCCAACAGGTCCGATCATCTGTTATACTATTGTTGTCAGGTAAGGTCGCCGGGGTTGGTCAAAAAAAGGAAAAACGATCTGCCTGTAAAAAACCCTCTGGCCTGTGTCAACCCCGCTCCTGAAACGGAAGGGCGGGTATTTCAGCCAGACTTCGCGAAATTTGAAACCTAATTTATAAGGAGCAAAGTGGCACCGTTAGATCTAGCGGTTCAAGAAGAAGAAAAGTTAAGCAAGCCCACTGAAAAAATTATAAACGATTTCAATATTCAGGTGGCGACGGTCAATGGCTCAGGGAGTCAGACTGCCAATACGGTCTTGTTACGCTCGATTTTTCAAATGGGTGTTCCCGTTTCGGGGAAAAACCTGTTCCCTTCTAACATTGCAGGCTTACCCACTTGGTTCACCATTCGGGTTAGCAAGAAGGGGTACCTGGCAAGACGAGAGGCTATTGACATTCTAGTCGCCATGAATCCGGAATCGGCCCGCGAGGACATCTTCAAATTAGTCTCCGGCGCAATGGTTGTCCACGACGAACCCCTCAGTTTGAAATCTTTGCGCGACGACCTGGTCTATTATGCGGTACCCTTCGATAAATTAGTGGCTACAGTGTGTCCGGATGCAAAGCTGAGAAGACTCGTCAAGAACATGATTTACGATGGTGTCTTGGCCAAGCTGTTGGGGATTGAAATGCCCGAGATTGAGAAATCTTTAAGAAAGCAGTTCAGGAAGAAGCCCAAAGCGGCGGATCTCAATTTCAACGCAGCCAAGGCGGGCTATGAATATGCCGAAAAGCACCTCACCAAAGCGGACCCTTACGTCGTGGAGCGCATGGATTTGACAAAGGGAAAGATCATCATCGATGGGAATTCAGCGGCCGCCCTTGGCTGTGTGTTCGCTGGAGTCACCGTGGCCACCTGGTATCCTATTACGCCTTCCTCCTCGCTTTGTGAAAGTTTGATTGAATATCTAAAGCGCTATCGCGTCGATAAGGAAACCGGCAAGGCCAGCTTTGCGGTCGTGCAGGCAGAGGATGAACTGGCCGCTCTGGGCATGGCCATTGGCGCCGGTTGGGCTGGAGCACGAGCCATGACGTCAACCTCCGGTCCGGGAATTTCGTTGATGGCAGAATTTGCCGGCTTTGCTTATTACTCGGAGGTTCCCGTGGTCATTTTTGATATCCAACGGGTGGGTCCTTCGACCGGGCTGCCCACGCGAACCTCGCAGTCCGATATTCTTTCGGCCGCATTTTTGTCTCACGGGGACACCAAACACATCCTGCTGCTGCCAGCCTCCGTGGAGGAATGCTTCACTTTCTCCCTCGAAGCGTTTGATCTGGCGGAAGAATTTCAGACCCCGGTGTTCGTCATGAGTGACCTGGACCTGGGAATGAATAACTGGATGTCCGATCCCTTCCAGTATCCGACGAAGCCATTTCATCGAGGCAAGGTACTTTCGGGCGAAGAATTAGACAGGGTGAAGGAATTTGCCCGGTATCGTGATGTGGATGGCGATGGTATCCCCTATCGAACTCTGCCGGGGAATCATCATCCTCGGGCTCCTTTTTTTACTCGCGGCAGCGGACACAACGAGTGGGCCATATACAGTGAACGCCCGGACGATTATGTCCGTAATATGGATCGCCTGGCGCGCAAGTATGAAACCGCTCGCCAGCGGGTGCCCACGCCCGCGATTGATGAAAATTCCAAGGCCAAGGTCGGGCTTATCGCTTACGGAACCAGCCACTGGGCTGTGGTAGAGAGCCGCGACCGCCTCCTGGCCGCGCATGACCTGGAAACCAGTTACTTGCGACTACGAGCGGTCCCGCTTAATCATGAATTGGAGGATTTCATCCGTCGCCATGATCGAGTTTACGTGGTCGAGCAAAATCGAGACGGGCAGATGCACGATCTCATCCGCCTTGAGGTTGAACCTGAAGCGGCGCTGAAGTTACGCAGTGTTCGTCACTACAACGGTCTTCCCATCAGTCCTCGAAGCGTGGTAGAACAGATCTTGGCTCAAGAAGGAATCGATTGATATGAGTACGATTACTATACTCCCGGCCCCACCCAAGAAAACCAATGTTTATCGTGGCAGTAAAACCACCCTGTGCGCGGGTTGTGGACACAATGCCATTTCTGAACGGATCATCGACGCCTTTTTTGAACTGGGAATCGAGCCGGCTCGAGTTGCCAAGTTTTCAGGCATTGGATGTTCCAGTAAATCTCCAGCTTACTTCTTGAGCCAATCGTTCGCCATCAATGCCGTTCATGGCCGCATGCCCTCGGTGGCCACGGGCGCAATACTGGCCAATCGAAACTTTTTTGCCCTGGGTGTTAGCGGTGACGGCGACACTGCCTCGATTGGGATTGGGCAATTCGTTCACATGCTGCGCAGAAACTTGCCGATCGTTTACATCATCGAAGACAACGGAGTCTATGGGCTCACCAAGGGACAATTCTCAGCCACGGCGGACGCCGGATCCAAGTCCAAGAGCGGGGTTACCAATGACCTTCCGGCGATTGATACCTGTGCGCTGGCTGTGGATTTAGGGGCTACTTTTGTGGCCCGATCGTTTTCCGGTGACAAAAAGCAGCTTCTGGCAATCTTGAAAGCCGCCATTTCTCATCGAGGCACAGCCATGATTGACGTGATCTCTCCCTGCGTCACCTTTAACGATCACGAAGGTTCCACCAAGAGCTACAGCTACGTAAAAGATCACGAAGAGCCGTTAACTGACGTGGATTACATTCCATATTTTGAAAACATCGACGTGGATTATGACCCGGGAACCACCGTTTCGGTTCGATTACACGATGGATCGCATGTTCGGTTGAGAAAGCTCGACCCTGAATACAATCCCACCAGCCGCAGGTCCGCATTGAATCTTTTACGCGAAGCGCGCGAAAAGAAAGAAATCCTTACCGGTATTTTTTATCTGGATACCAGCGCCAAGGATTTCATCGAGATCCTTGACCTGGTAGATGAACCTCTGGCCTCTCTACCCCAGGAACTCCTGCGCCCGCCCCAAGAGGCGCTCGATGAAGTGATGGAGGAACTGCGGTAGACCCACCCCAGACGTCAGATCCCATCCTCTACCATAAACCTAAAAACGGCAGTTACCCACAGAGGCACCGAGACCGCGGAGGCAGCGGATAAGGGGTTTACATCTTTGCAAAGCCTGGAAAAATTGTTACCCTCTGGGTGAGGATAACACCTCTGGAAAGCCGGCCTCTTTTCCACTTGCTCCGTGACTCCGGGACAATTTTAAACTAGCGCACTGGAAATTCTCCCAATAACAGAGCCAGTCCTGTTGTCCTCGTTTGAGCGGCGGAGATCGGGAGGGCGAGGCTCCCGCCGAGCCTCATGGGGCAAGGACTTGCTGGGGCGATGGCTCGCCAGGAGGCTCGCCCTCCCAATTTTTTCACAGCTTCTTAGTTACGGGGGCGAAGAAATAGCCTTGGGACGAATTTGTTTTCTAATCCGTCGTGGGTTTGTCCACCCGCGCCGAAAAGCCCACGGCGAGCGACGGTGGTCGCGGAGAAAGGCGGCCCTACTAACTAGACTAGACAAGGGCTTCGCCCTTGGTATCCCTGGCTTGGGTAGCCACGATTAACGCGTCTTTGGCGGTAATCGTGGGCAGTCCGCCGACGAAAAGCCCACGGTCAGCAAAAGCTGCTGACCGTGGTTACCAAAACGAGAACCAAATTCTCGTTTCGATCCACCTAACGGCACGACGTATTACGTTTCAGTTTGAGTTTTCATTCCGAAAATGATACATTCCCATCATCTTGTGCATAAGTAGATTTTATGCAGAGTTGGGAGTGCATGCATGGATATTGTGGGCACCTTGCGCCGCAGAAAAATTCGCCACCTGGATTTGGCTCCGCTGGTTTGCGTGGAGGCTGACAGTAGTTTGCATGAGGCAGTCAGTGCCATGAAGTCCCAACGAGTCGGCTGTGTGCTGGTGACCGAGAACCATCAACTGGCAGGAATCTTTACCGAGAGAGACCTGGTGACCAAAGTGGTTGGCTTTCCGGTGGATTATTCTAGAAAAGTCCGGGACTTTATGACGCCGCATCCAACCACGTTGCACCCGGATGATTCTGTGGCAGATGCCGTTCAACTGATGGATCGGGGAGGATATCGTGACGTCCCCCTGGTAGATGAAGAAGGACGGCTACTTGGCCGTCTGGCTGTCTCAAACCTCATTGATTTTCTGGCTGAGAATTTTCCTCAGGAAGTCTTATCTTTGCCGCCTCGACCGGATCAAACTTTCCCCGAACCCGATGGCGCATAGAACTGCACCACTGAAGTGCCTCCCAGCATTTGAACGGTCAACTCAAATGGAGGAGTTCGTTTCTAACTAGACAAGGGCTTCGCCCTTGATATCCCTGGTGGAACGCGCGCTCCGTCGCGCTTTTTCCAGCGTGCGCAGAGCGCCGCTCCACGACAAGCGGCCAAACGAGGACAAAATTCTCGTTTCGACTCCCATAGCGGACTAGACATGACCATTACAACCGAAATCGAAAACAAGCCTGGCAAAGAAGTCGTTGAATTAGAAAACGTCACGATTCGTTTTGCCGGCGACTCGGGTGACGGAATGCAACTTACCGGAACCCAGTTCACCAACACTTCTGCGATTCTTGGCAATGACATCAGCACCCTGCCAGACTTTCCCGCTGAGATTCGCGCCCCGGCAGGCTCCATTCCCGGGGTTAGCGGGTTTCAAATCAATTTTAGCAGCCGCGATATTCGAACGCCCGGAGACGAGCCTAATGTCCTGGTCGCCATGAATCCAGCGGCGTTAAAGGTAAATCTGCCCGATCTGGAAAAAGGCGGCATCATCATACTCAATAGTGATGCCTTTGCAGAACTGAACCTCAAGAAGGCGGGGTACGAAAAAAGTCCTCTGGAGGACGGAACTTTAGCGGGTTACCGCGTGATTTCCATCCCTCTGAGCGAACTCAACTCTAATGCCTTAAAAGGATTGAACCTGCCTAAGAAAGAAGCAGAACGCTCTAAAAATTTCTTCGCTCTTGGGATGATGTACTGGTTGTATGATCGTCCTTTGGAGCCGACCCTGAAATGGATCCAGGCAAAATTTCAGAAAAAGCCAGAAATCCTGACGGCCAATTCACAAGCGTTACGTGCCGGGTTCAATTATGCCGACACGACGGAGCTTTTCACGACGCACTATCGGGTCCGCAAAGCGAATCTTGCTCCGGGGAAATACCGCAACATTACCGGCAACGAGGCCACCGCTCTAGGTTTCATCGCAGCTTCCCAAGTGGCCCAGAGACCGCTTTTCTACGCCAGTTATCCTATAACTCCAGCCAGTGATATTTTGCACGAACTCTCTCGCCACAAGAATTTCAGAATTAAGACGTTTCAAGCCGAGGATGAAATTGCGGCCATTGGGGCAGCCATTGGAGCTGCTTTTTCAGGACATCTGGCGCTGACAGGGACTAGCGGCCCGGGCGTGGCTTTGAAATCAGAGGCTATTGGACTGGCCGTCATGACGGAACTGCCGGTTGTAATTGCCAATATTCAACGAGGTGG
>QHZQ01000451.1 GCA_003224725.1 Acidobacteriota bacterium
GACGGTTTGAGAGATTTCTCCAACCTGCAGAGTCACATCAGCCCGGACGCTTTCATTCACTCGCAAGTCAATATCGGGGCGTAGATGCTTCTTGAATCCGGTGGCCTCGACTTCCACCTTATAAGTTCCAGGCAATAGCGCCGAGACCTGGTAAAATCCCTCGTCGTTGGTGACGGAGGTTCGGGTAATATTGGTTTTTTGATTGGTAACCGAAACCGTTACCTTAGGGACCACCGCCCCGGTTTCGTCGCTGACAACGCCGAGGATCGTTCCAAAGGTGCCTGCACCCGTTTGAGCAAAAGCAGGGACCGAGAAAAGGGAAAACACCAAACCGCATACGCCGCTAAACAACAACTTCGCCATTCTTGATCGGTATTGCATAAACCTCCTTCGCGAGGGTTGTAATCAAGAGCTAAATTCTTAAGTTGTAGACTGAATGTTAGAGATTCGTTTGTAGAGGATTCCCTAATGTCACAGTATTGTCATAGCAAAAAAAATTCCAATCCTCCAAGGTTTATTGAGATTATTTCAACTCTTTTGTTTTCAAAGCGTAAATTATTCGAATTCTTTTTGAACACTCGTGAAACCCAGTTGGACCTACAAGATTATCCGAAATACCGCATTTCGGATACGAGAATTTGAAACCAGGCGACCGCCGCTTTAGCGGATGGGCTCAAACCTCTGGGTCCATTTTGCCACCAGGGACTGCAAGCGCTTGCACTTGAAACTCTTCAAAACCGGAATTAAGTTAAGTGAGTCCGAAGGCATTCGCGTGCTTTCGCGATGCGACAGGCCTGATCTGGTCGTGAGCCATCCGCTGGCAACGTTACGTTCCTAATTGCCGACGACCTCCCGACTTACCCCAGCACGGAAGCGTTTAGTTCTTGAACCGGAACACTAATAATTTAAGAGATTAAATGCTGTCAAGCTTTTTTAAACTTTATTCAGAATCCATAAACAAAAATGAACTTTGCTCGTCAGTGCTGGTACCCGTCTTTTCCAACCAAAATCTCCAACCGACAATCGTCAATCCTCATTTTCCATTAAACTCCCGTCCACCTTCTTGATCCCTCTGCACCATGCGTTGAGAATTAAGCAGCTTAAATGTGTCTAATTCCCTAGTAGCCCTCCTTCTCGCAACCATTTGCCCTGGCATCGGTTCAGGCTATGTAATGCGTTAGGTAGGGAAGGCGAAAAACAGTTTGGTAGCCACCACGAATTTGCTTTCTAATTCGTCGTGGGTTTGTCCAGCTGCGCGGAAAAGCCCAAACTGGAGAAAACCCCAGTTGGCAAAAGAAGAGGTACCAGGTTTTTGGGGCAAGGATCAGGCTAATTCAGCGGTTTTTAACCTAGGACAGCACGAAACCCTTGCTACCACCTGCGCCGGCGAGGGAATAGTTGAAACAGTTAGAGGATCAACCTAGAAACGGCACTAAAAGTCACCGCAGAGACGCGGAGAGTTGTCCTCTGAGAACTGCCAGCAGTCATGAGTCCAAGGAAACTAGATTGCTTTGTCCGAATATCGTTGACCACCTGCTGGGTAAAACGAAACGTTGAGGTCGCAGAGTTTCTATATGTTTCCTGTATGATCCTGAAACCGGCAGTTCAAACAACCGCGGAGACGCGGAGAGAAACAGGGATAAAACGTAACGTCCTCCCATTCTTTCTCTCACCAAAACGGTGAAAGAAGTGTGGCTACACTGGGTTCAAAAGCCGAAAACCAACCGCCCGGCAATCCCGACTGTTGGCTGTTTTAACAAGAAGCTCTCCGCGCCTCTGCGTCTCTGCGGTGGGCTTTTACTGCTGTTTCTAGGATGATTCTCTCTGGGTCCCCACATCTCTGCGGTTATTGAACCGCTGTTTTTAGGATCAACCTGGTCTAAGGTCCCTCGATGAATCGGGGGGTTAATGAAATTTCTAAACCCGAGAGAGATCATAGGGTGGTATTCAACGCAATCTCAGTTTAGAATAACGTCCCCATGGAAAAGAGTCTCGACCGCAAATTGGCCAATATCCACGCTCACCCGACAACAGCTAAAGATTTCATCCTGGCCGATGCCAAAGATGCGGACATGGCTTTCGGCTTATCGGCGCCGGGACGAAGGCTGGAACCCTCAGACGGTCCGGGAAGATTTTGCAGCCTAGCAGAATACCGCGATCACATGCGAGAAATCATTCACCAGGGACTGGTGGATATCCTGTTGATGTCAACAAGCAGTAGCGAGATTCTGACTATTGAGGAGCGGCTCTTTGATAATTCTTCCGTAACTCCGGCTGCCCGTGCCAATGACACGACGGATATCCATCTGGTCCGAGGAGGGAGATATTCCCAGGTCCCTTCCATTCCCTTTCGAACCCCCACGATTGATCAAATGCAGTGTGGCAAGGCCGTCTGCACTCCGGAAGAACGTAAGCTGGGATGCAATCTTGGCCTCTACTCGGTGACATTCAACAATGATCCGGAGTGCGATCACCGGACTCTCAAAGCCTACCGGGAGTTTCGCAATGAAGCCGAACAAAAGGGATTCCGCCATTTCCTGGAGGTTTTCGATCCCAACGTCCCCGGCGCCGTCGAACCGGAAACGCTTGGGCACTTCATGAACGACCATATTGCCCGTCTACTGGCAGGTGTCCCACGCTCCAGTCGCCCGATTTTCCTCAAGATTGCTTATCATGGACCCCAATTCATGGAGGAGCTGGCGGCCTATGACCCTCACCTGGTGCCGGGAATCCTAGGTGGATCTTCCGGGACAACCTTCGATGCCTTCAAGCTCCTGGCCGAAGCCAAGAAGTATGGGGCGCGGGCCGCCTTGTTTGGTCGAAAGATCAATCATTCCGAACATCAATTGACCTTCGTCCAGTTCTTACGATGGATCGCCGATGGAGAAATCACTGCTGAAGAAGCCGTAAGGGGTTATCACGGGGCGCTTCAAAAATTAGGAATCAAACCCATCCGCCCTCTCGAAAAAGACATGGAACTGACAAGTTGAATGAGCCATAACACGGTCACGGGCAGAAACCCAACAGGCCACAGAGGCATGGAGACAGAGAGAGAAACTTTCGGACGCAGATGAACGCAGACTAACGCAGATGTCTGGTGCTCCCACGAAGATGGCGTAGAATCAAAGAGAGAAGAGACACCAAAGGCAGGACTAAAGTAGAACTACTGGGAGACGGATGAAACCGCACGGAGTAACCTCCATGTTTTTGCATTGTCCACTGATTTTTAGCAAGTTTGTCATCTCTTCTTCTTTTCACAAGATCTTCGCAGAAATTCGCAGGGCCCAGGTTCGGCACAGCTCGGAAAATGAGAAGTCCATTTGCATTCTCAATCCCTGTTGCGGTGGTATCTAACACCTGGCACCTCACACCTAAAACCTGCCTTTGCGTCTCCGCGGTTTATTTTTTGATCGGTCTCAAATCCGATGATCCAGCAGTTTTTCCCCTGCATTCTGAAGCTGAGTCAGGGTTCTGTTCTTGCGGCGAAGCGCAATCGAGACAAACAAGGCATCCACCAATGCAAGCTGGGTAATGCGGGAAGCCAGGGGCGCCTGAAAATACTTGATTTCGCTAGGAGTGGCATACAGCACGAGGTCTGCATGAGCGGTGATGGGAGATTTCATGCAATTGGTAAGGCACAGGGTGGTAGCCTTTTTTTCTCGCGCAATTTTCAGGCACTGAACCGTCTCGCGAGTACTGCCGGAGCAGGAAATGCCGAAGGCGACGTCCCCTTTTTTGAGCTGAGTGGCTATGACCAGTTGCATATGCGAGTCGCATTGAGTGCTGGCCGGAAGACCGATCAGTCTTAGCTTGCAGCAAGCCGTGTAGGCCACCGGGTAAGACATCCCTATGGAGAAGAACTCGATCTTTCTTGCCGTTTCAAGAATACGAGAAGCTTGCGCCAAAATTTCCTCCGGGTTGATTTGCAACGTCTCCTTTAAGCTCTGGGAGTGGAATTGAAAGACGTTTTCAAAGAGCGAGCTGTTCTGCTGGCCGCTCACCGCTTTCACCGAGCCTGAAAATCCTCCTTGGGCCAACTCCCGCGCCAGGTTGATCTTGAAATCGGCAAATCCCTTCACACCCAGGCTGCGGCAGAATCCCACAATGGAGCCCACACTGGCCCCTGAGCCCCTTCGCATCTCCGATATCGAGGAAGAAAGAACCCGCTCCGGATCTTGCAGGACGTATTCCCCGATGAGTCTTTCGGTGGGGTTCAGGGACGGCAAAATGGCCTGGAGATAAACCAATAGTGGGCGCTGTGACGGTTCCGCCTGCAACCGTGCCTGCCCCACTTTCGGTGGACGAACTGTTTTGCCTTGCTGCATCGTGGCTTCCAAACTTTGGTATTTCTCACTGCCGTCGTCAGAAGAACAGGTCTTCCTGCATAATAAATGGAGTTCCGAGCCTGTTTGTCAACTAAAAAACTTGACAGGCTCGTTTAAGTTCATGCATAGTGCCTTGTTGATCAAAGTTCATTTCTGTGTAATTTTTGGTGAATGTTATTCATATTCTCAACTTCCTTTTTCCAATGGACGCGAATGAGTTGGTGAGGATGACGATGATTCCGAAAAACGAACTTTTAGAACGCCGCAACCAAAAATTAAACCGCGAAGACGCGAAGGACGCAAAGAAGAACGCCGAGACACCCGAAAGCCGGAACAGCGTGAAGAATGCAAGAAAGACTTCTCATTTTCGGAGACTGTGCTGAACCTGGCCTAACGAAAATCCTGTCAAGAACCAGAACGAACTTGCTTAACAGAGCGAGATCTTCTAGAACGCAGATACACTCAGAATGGCCGCAGCCGAGGAAAGAGGGCTCTTCGCCCAGACACTTTTCCGTTGGGCTGCTATCAATCCTGCGGCTGAGGGAAACTCCAATATTGCCTGCTCGGTGTCTTGGTGGTTAAC
>QHZQ01000452.1 GCA_003224725.1 Acidobacteriota bacterium
AACAAGGTCGCAAGCAAGATCTTGATGATGACACTATAAGCCCGGGCTCGCCTCGGATTTACTGACTGGAAAAAACGATGCTCAAAAATTTGGAAAGCCCCTATACCAACCAGGGTAAGCTGCTTGTGGAGCTCAAAAAACGGGGGCAAGATGGAAAGTCCGCCCAGGAAAGCCAGCCAGAGAAAATCCATCCAAGAGAGCTTGGAGTGTTCTTGGTTTAGCATAGCCGAGGGGCTTCTCCCATTTATAAAGCGAAAGCCGTCAAAAACAATCCCGGGGGATCCGCTCATGCCGCCTGCGGCGGCACAAATGACAATTATTCCCCCTTCTAAGAGGCTGCAGAGGGATGTCTTGTGTTGGACATTGCACTGGAAACCCGGGGACACCCCCTACGCCTCCCCCTACGCCCCCCTTGATAGGGGTGATTTTCATAGGAGCAGCTATCCCAACCAACCCACAAGTTGCTTCGTTAGGTCAGGTAAATTTCCGAATATTTGTTTTTGAGATAATCGATATATGGCTCTGCTCGAAAATGGCTGCCAGTAGCCCGTTCCACCAATTCCAGTGGGAGAAACTTTCTCCCATGGCGATGAACATGGGTTCGAAGCCACTCCAATAAGCCAGAAAAATGACCCCGTTCGATCTGGCTGGGTATGTCGCGATTTTCTGCTTTAGCCTGTTCAAACAATTGCACCGAGATGAGATTGCCCAGAGAGTAAGTTGGAAAATACCCGATAAGACCATGGGACCAATGAACATCCTGAAGGACCCCCTCAGCGTCCTTGGAAGGAACAATGCCCAGATAATCTTTCATTCGGGCATTCCAGGCTGCCGGCAGATCGGCCACTTTGAGCCTCTCTTCCAGGAGATCCACTTCCAATTCAAACCGTATCATGATGTGAAGATTATAGGTGATCTCATCGGCTTCAACCCGAATTAAGGAAGGCTGCACTCGATTGATCGCTTGATAAAAAGCCTCGAGCGAAACAGGGGCAAGAGAGTCCGGAAAGATGGATTGAAGCCGTGGATAAAAGAATTTCCAGAAACCCAGACTTCTTCCCACCGGATTCTCCCAAAGCCGGGATTGAGATTCGTGAATACCCAAAGAGGCTCCGGCGCTGAGCGGACTCCGTTCCAGGGACGGGCTGATCCCCTGGTCGTACAGCGCATGCCCACCTTCGTGCAGCGTCCCAAAGAGCGCTGAAGATAAAAAGTTTTCGTCCACGTGGGTTGTGATTCTGACATCATTGATGGAAAAGGAGGTCGTGAAAGGATGAACCGACTTATCCTGTCGCCCCTTCTCGAAGTCATAACCAAAACGTTTCAACACCTCGGTTCCAAAGTCCCATTGCTTCTGCCCATCGTAATGGCGATGCAAAACGGAGCCGTCCACGCTGTTGAGCTTGTCGGAAAGGGCGTGGACCATGGGCACCAATTCGGCCTTCAGGTTTGCGAAGATCTCTTCCAGAGCGGAGGTCTTCATGTCGGGTTCGTACTGGTCCAGCAGGGCGTCGTACATACGCTCCTCAAAGCCCAGGCAGTTTGCCAGCGCTTGATGAAGCTGGTAAATCTTCTGTAGGATGGGCTGAAACACAGCAAAATTGGATTCTGCCTTGGCCTTCACCCACACTTCCATTCCCAGAGACGTGGTCCGAGCAATTTCAGCCACCAGAGCCGGCGGTATTTTACGAGCTTTGTCGTAGTCTCTGCGGGTTACACGCACCAAGCTGGCTTCGTCCGAGTCATAGGCCAGTGCTGACACTTCGGCGGCGGCGCCTTCTAGCAGCTCTCCCATTTCCGCAGAAACAAACATTTCATGGGATAACTTTTCCAACGTGGCCAGTTGCTCGGCCCGGGCGTTGGCACCGCCCGGTGGCATATAGGTTTGCTGGTCCCAGCCCAGGACAGAGGCAGCTCCTTTGAGATCGCAAATTTCGGCTAACTTGCTTTTGAGCCGAGTGAGTTGGATCATCCCTGCTGATACCTCTCCAGCAATCGTTTGGCCGCAATAATTCCTTCGTATTCGCTCAACCGCTCACCCTCATACTCGATATCGATGTACCCCTTAAAATGAGAATCTTCCAAAACGATTTTCATCATCCGATTGTAGTCAATCGTGGTCTCATTCCCGCCGGCATCAAAGTCGTAAAACTTGCCGCTTGCCCCTTTGGCATAGGGCATCAGTTTGCGGATACCTTCGTACCGGTCCTGGTCTCTGTCAAAATTTCCAAAATCCGGGAGCGTGCCAAAATTGGGCAAGTTCACTCCCTTCATCACCCGAACCAGGACGTCCGCATTCGAAGAAAGACCCCCATGATTCTCAATGATAACGTTGATATGGCTCTTGGCTGCGTATTGTGCCAGAGCTGAAAAAGCGTCCAGAGAGCGGGAAACGAAGTCATCAACAGCTTTAGGGTTGCCGGCCAGCCCTTTTTCTTCGCCGCGCATGTTGACTCGAATGGAGTGGCAGCCCAATTCCGCCGCGATATCCACCCACTTGTGATGGCTCTGAACGGATTTCATTCTCTCCGCTTTGTCTTTGTGAGCCAACGCCCCCTCATCGTCGCACATGATTAGAAGGATTTTCACATTCTCGCCCTGGGCATTCTTCTTAAGCCGTGCAACGTAGTCCTGGGTGGGAACTTCAAAGAGCGTATTGACCAGCTCGATGGCCTCGAGCCCGAAAGTCTGACGAGCAATGCGAGGGAAATCGAGCATCTTTACCAGATTGCCGTAGATCGCCTTGTGAAGTGACCATCCTGCCAGCGAAATTTTGAACTTAAGAGGCTGTTCCGAACCCTGCAAATTGGCCGCGCTCACAGGTGACATCGAGGTTCCTCCCATCGTGGCCGCCACGGTTCCTAAGACAGATTGTTTCAAAAAACGTCGCCGAGGATTCACAGTAGGCATAGATTCCAGGAAAACTCCTTTCCATTTTTTGGAGAGCAGTATATCACAGCCTATGGATCCTCATGACTCGAGCTGGCAGGCCACGACCAGCCAGCAAGCTAACCACTTGAGAAAATGCCCGTGGCATGGTACTTTTGGACTTCGATTCCCCCGCAGCCCATCAACCGCAGAGACGCGGAGGACGCAGAGAAACGAATAAACAAGCGGACGGAAAGCGATTGGACAACTGTATCGAAGGTCCTTCTGAGGAATCATTGATTGGGCACGGTAGGCGCCCGGGGGTGTCCCGGTTGGGAAATGCCGTCCACCTTGCGACAGAGACATTCCCCTACGCCCCTGAAGGTGTGAAAGAATTCAAAACCGGCCGAGATCGGCGAGCCTCCTGGGGCAAGGACTTGCTGGGGCGATGGCTCGCCAGGAGGCTCGCCCTCCCAATCTTTTCACACCTTCCCTTCAAAGAGGGAATCGACATTTTTCATCCGTGGTGATGTCGCTTCGCAGACTGCATGGCTCAATAGATGAAAAAGTGGCTACAAATGGGGCTAAGCCTGGGGCTGACGCTCCTTATTGGTTACATCCTCTATCGGGGCGTTCCCGATTGGGGACAGGCCTGGAGCGTGATGATCCAGGGCCGTCCCGTCTTCTTTCTCGCTGGATTTGGCTTTGTCATGCTCCATATGCTGTTGCGAGCCGTGCGCTGGGGAGTGTTGCTGTCACCCGTGAAACCCAGGATTTCCCTGAAGAGCCTTTTCTCGCTAACCTTGGTAAAATACGTCATCAATGCAATCCCTCCGCGTGCCGGGGAAGTAGCCGCCTCGCTGGTTCTGGCCAGGAAAGAAAATGTTCCTGCGGCTTCGGTCATCGCAGCCTCGCTCCTGGAGCGCATTCTGGACACGTTGACCGTCGTCGTTATCTTTGGATTTTATCTCGTCTTTTTTGGCCATCTCTATGCCCCTAACTCGGAACTCATGTTGACCATCCAAAACTATTCCGTGAAGGGCTTCATCATCCTTTGTTTGGGATTTGTGATGATCAGTTTGCTGCTGCGCCGCCAAAACTGGACGAGTCGAATGCCGACAAGAATTCGCCGTGTTCTTTTGTCTTTTTTGGAAGGGTTTCGGGCCTTGCAACGGGGAGGCGCACTCTTTCAAGCGATGGTTCTTTCGGCGGCCATCTGGCTTACCATCTCCTTGCAACTTTGGTGTCTGATGCAGGCCTATCTGGTGGGGTTCCCCTTCATGGGAGCCATCTTCCTCATGGCCATTACCGTCGTAGGAGTCGCTATCCCGACACCTGGAGGGGTGGGAGGCTTTCAATTCTTCATGGACCTGGCCCTGGTCAATTTCTTCTCAAAGTACATGTCTTCTCAAGATCCGCATTCTCAGGCTGCCGGCATTAGCAACGGCAGTTACATCATTTCAATGATTCCTGTCATGCTCATCGGGCTGGTCTTCATGAACCGGGAAGGGCTCTCCCTCAGCCGCGTATCCAGACTGGCGGTACAAGGGCCAGAAAATATCAAACAGCCCAGATTGCAAGAGAAATGAAACCGTGGTGCGTGATGCGTGATACGTGATACGTGATACGTGATACGTGATGAGTGATACGTGAGGACGACAACCATTCTTACTCATCACGATTCACGCATCACGTTTCACGCATCACACCTCACGTATCACGCTTTACTCATTTTGGCTGCAATGCTCTCCATCAGCGTATCGAAGGAATCAGCGAACAATTTGACCCCGTCGTTCTGCAATTTGGTAGTCACTTCGTCCATATTGATTCCGAGCTCAGCCAATTTGGCAAACACCTGTTTCGGTTCTTCCAGGTTTTCTTCAAGGCTGGGCCTGACCTTCCCGTGGTCTCGGAAGGCATCGATAGTGGCCGGCGGCATGGTATCAACCGTATCCGGCCCGATGAGCTCCTCAACATAGAGCACATCCCGATAATTGGGATTCTTGGTGCTGGTGCTGGCCCAGAGTGGCCGTTGCACCCGGGCTCCCTTTCCTTTTAAGGCCAGAAATCTGGGACGGCCAAAAATCTCCTTGAGCTTTTGATAGACCAATCGAGAGTTGGCAATAGCTGTCTTACCCAAAAGGGACTTGATTTCCTTCCTTTCCGGGGCACTGGTTGCTTTGAGTGACCGATCTTCCAACAGCTTGTCCACCAAAGTATCGACACGGCTCACGAAGAAGCTGGCTACCGAACCAACTGTCAAGGGTCTGGCTGATCGCTCCAGAATTTCCAGACCGCGAATATAAGCCTCGGCAACCTGAGTGTAGTGGTCCATCGAAAACATCATGGTGATATTGATGTTGATTCCCTCTCCGAGAAGCTGCTCGATGGCCGGAATTCCAGCCGGAGTGGCGGGCACCTTAATCATCACATTCGGTCGATTTACTCTTTTCCAGAGCCGGCGGGCCTCCTGAATGGTCTCTTCTGTCTTATGGGCCAGCTTGGGAGAGACTTCCAGACTGACAAATCCATCCTGGCCGGCGGTCTCATTGAAAATAGGGCGGAACAAATCGCTCGCTCGCTGGATATCTTCGATGGCGAGCGCTTCATAAATTTCCTTTACCTCTTTACCCTGGGCGAGCAACGATTTTAGCGGGGCATCGTACTCGCTACTCCCGTTGATGGCCTTTTCAAAGATGGTGGGGTTGGACGTCAAACCGCGCAATCCATCCTCATCAATCAACCTTTGCAACTTTCCCGAATCCAGGAGACCGCGGCTGATATTGTCGTGCCAAACACTCTGTCCGTAATTCTGCAACTCCACCAGGGGATTAGCAACTTTGGTGGTGACTAAATTCATACTCATAATATCCTCCGAAAAAATATGACGAAAATATGATACGTGATCCGTGAGCCCTCACGCGTCACGTATCACGCTTGACCCTTCCTCTACACCCCAGTATTTCTGCAATTGGCTTGACCTTGCTTTTCCAGCGCTTCAATCTTAGCTAACCGCCGCTTATGTCGTTCTCCTTCGGAAAAGCGGGCGGCCAGCCAGACGCGCAAGACTTCTAACGCCAACTCCGGGCCAATGACCCGAGCGCCCAAGCAAAGGACATTGACGTCGTCATGGGCAACCCCCTGGCGGGCGGAATAAGAGTCTTGGCATAGAGCGGCTCTTATCCCCGCCAGTTTATTGGCAGCCACACAAGCTCCCACGCCACTGCCACACACCAGTATGCCTCGTTCGGCTTTAGCCTGGAGGACCGCTTCGCCCACGGCTTTAGCGAAATCTGGATAGTCCACGGGATCGCTGCTGTACGTACCCAGATCCAAAACCATATGCCCTTCGGTCTTGAGAAATTCCACCAGCGAACCCTTCATTTGAAACCCGGCATGATCAGCGCCAATGGCAATTTTCATCTTCCCTCTCTTTTTAAACTTTAGCGCGCCTCATGAAGTGAGACAACAAAAAATCTGAAGCCTTTGAAACGTGATGCGTGACACCCCGGGTTTCAGGTATCACGTATTGCGTCTCATTTGGGCTTGATCAGCAAATTATATACTTCATCCTGCCTCTTCATTGCCTCCTGATAGCGGCGATGTCGCTGCGGATCAGGATGAAACCTTTTTCCCATGGCAGTAGGAATTTCTTCAATACTTCTGATGATCCCTAGCGCTTCCAGAGCCAGCAAGGCGGCACCGCGGCTGGAAGCCTCGGCCACCTGGCAGGTTATCACCGGGTGACCCAAGACATCGGCCATCATCTGGGTCCAGGCTGGAGACCGGAGCAACGCCCCGCCTGAAGCCACTGTTTCACGGGCGCCTGGAACGGCCTGTTTCAACAAGGCGGCAATCTTGGCAAAGCGGTAGGCCACCGACTCCAAGGAAGCCCGTAAGATATCCAGTGGCCTGGTATGCAGACTTAGCCCGACAATCGCCGCCCGGGCATTGGCGT
>QHZQ01000486.1 GCA_003224725.1 Acidobacteriota bacterium
CACCCGGGCGCCTCATTCCGATCTCGGGTGGCGTTCATGAGATCGGCGCAACTCCCGAGGGGTTTGCCTGGGACAACGAACGCCCTCGCCACCGTGTCCTTATTCAGGACTTCTTGCTCATGAACCGGCCAGTGAGTTGCGCCGAGTATCTCGAGTTCATCAACGACGGTGGATACCGCAATCCCCTGGTGTGGCTTTCTGACGGGTGGGATACCGTTTGTCGTGAAGGTTGGCAGGCTCCGCTCTACTGGCAGAATGTGGACGGAAGCTGGCAACAGTTTACACTGTGGGGGATGCTGCCGGTGGACTCGAGCGAGCCGGTAACTCACGTGAGTTTTTACGAAGCGGCTGCGTACGCGCGATGGGCTGAGAAGCGACTGCCTACCGAGTTCGAGTGGGAAGCGGCTGCAGCAACGTCAAGTGCTCGCGCGCCGCAGGGAAGCCTGTTGGAAGACGGCCGATTCCACCCCGTCCCCTTTGTTGCCGACAGTGATTCAGCGAATGTGTTTCAGCATTTGCTCGGAAACGTCTGGGAATGGACAAACAGCGCCTATCTGCCCTATCCCGGTTATGACCAAGAGCGCGGCCCACTCGGAGAGTACAACGGCAAGTTCATGAGTAACCAGATGGTGTTACGCGGCGGCTCTTGCGCCACACCTCGCAGCCACATTCGCGCGACCTATCGGAACTTCTTTCAGTGTGAGAAGCGTTGGCAGTTCACGGGCATCCGCCTGGCCGCTGACGCCTCCTAAAGGAGGGACGCTGATGCCCAAAGGCTACAAGATTCTGTACCCTTCAGACCATGCCGATTCTTTCAATGAGAAAGATGCGTTTGCACTGGACGTGCTGGTGGGACTCTCGTCCACGCCAAAATCCATCTCATCCAAGTATTTTTATGACAAGCGAGGCAGCGAGTTGTTCCGTCAGATTTGCTTGCTGCCAGAATACTACTTGACCGAGCGGGAGTTGGAGATTATTGAGCGTCACCGGCAAGGTATTGCCGCCTATGCAAGCGAATCACCGTTCAATCTCGTCGAATTGGGAGCGGGTTTCAGTCAAAAAAGTATTCTCTTGCTGGATCATTTTGCCAAGGCGGGTTTGGCCTTTCAGTACGTCCCTATTGACATCTCGGAATCCGCGATGGCGGAGCTGGTGAAATCGCTGGAGAAACTCATTCCGCGTCTGGAAGTCAACGGACTGGTCACCGATTACTTCAACGGATTGAAGTGGCTCAACCATCGCTATCGGCGCAAAAACCTGGTCCTGTTTTTGGGTTCTTCCATCGGCAACTTCACCCACAAGCGTGCGTGCTTCTTTTTGCGAAATCTGTGGAACTGCCTCAATCACGACGACGCTGTACTGATCGGCTTTGACATGAAAAAGGACATCGACCTCCTGCTGCGGGCTTATAATGACTCGCAAGGCGTGACTCGAGAGTTTAATCTCAACCTACTGCATCGGATCAATCGCGAGCTGGGTGGCAAGTTTGATGCCGGCAAGTTCCGTTACTTCGGAACCTATAATGTCTTTTCGGGGGCCATGGAAAGCTACCTCGTCAGTCAGGAGAGGCAGATGGTGTTCATCGAAGCGATTGGCCGCTCGTTTTTGTTTGAGCCCTGGGAACCGCTCCATACGGAGTATTCCTACAAGTACCTGGCTTCAGACATTGAGCAACTGGCCGAAGAAACTGGGTTTGAAGTCCATCAGCATATCTACGATTCGAAGAGCTACTTTGTCGACTCGATCTGGCGAGTCCAGAAACCGGGGAATACTGAACTGTTGGCTCGCGAGCTGCGAATGACAGCAAAGGTGGGCTGAGCTGGCTGGCAGAGGCTTGGCCCCGCACGCTCCTGCATGCATCGTTCCAAAGCTAAAAACGAGTGGAGGACGCTATGCCGCAAACTCAGGAAATCGTGGACCAATACGACGGAATCATTATTGGTTCAGGTCAGGGCGGGAAACCACTGGCCCTTGCTCTGGCTGGCGCAGGCCGGAAGACAGCTCTAGTCGAGCGCCAGTATGTGGGCGGGACCTGTATCAACTACGGGTGCACCCCAACCAAGACAATGGTGGCGAGCGGGCGGGTGGCCTATCTCGCCCGTCGAGCGGGCGACTACGGAGTTCGGGTTGGAAAGATTGAAATCGACATGGGTAAGGTGCGCGAGCGAAAACGCGCCGTTGTGCAAAGCTTCCGCCAAGGCGGCGAAAGACGGGTTCGGGAAACAGCGGGTCTGGACTTCCTGCAGGGTGAAGCGACTTTCGTCAATCCAAATACGTTAGAAGTCAAAGTCAGCGACGGGCAGGTTGTCCGGATCAAAGGGAAGGCAATCTTCATTAACACCGGTTGCCGTCCAGCCGTTCCGCCAATGCCCGGCTTGAATGAGGTCCCGTGGCTGGATTCAACCTCGATCATGGAACTGGATCGGGTGCCGGAGCATCTGCTGGTTCTGGGTGGGGGCTATGTCGGCCTAGAGTTTGGACAAATGTTCCGCCGTTTTGGTGCCGCGGTCACGGTCGTTCAACGTGGCAGGCAGTTGCTGGCGCGGGAAGATCCCGATGTGGCTGATGCTGTAGCTTCCATTCTACGGGAAGATGGAATCGAGATCCTGTTGGGAGCCGAAGCAATCCGGGTCGCCAAGGCGGCGGATACCAGGGTGCGGCTGACCGTGCAGACTGCAGACGAAGAGCGCGTACTCACCGGGTCGCACCTGCTCGTCGCTCCCGGTCGCGTACCGAATATTGAATCGCTCAACCTGGCAGCTGTCGGTGTCGCCACAGACTCCAAAGGGTTCATCCGCGTCAATGAGTTTCTCGAAACCAATATACCTGGAATCTATGCAATGGGTGATGTCAAGGGTGGACCGGCATTCACTCACATCTCTTACGACGATTTCCGGATTCTCAAGACCAACTTCATCAATGGGGGGAAGGCCAGCATTTCGGGACGGCTAGTGCCTTACACCGTGTTCATCGACCCGCAACTGGGCCGGGTGGGTTTGACCGAAACCGCAGCGCGCGAGCAGGGCTTGAACATTCGCGTGGCCAAGATGCCGATGACCTACGTGGCGCGGGCTCTTGAAGTAGACGAATCGCGAGGATTCATGAAAGCCATCATCGATCCCGCCAGCGGCAGAATCGTCGGCTGCGCCATCCTGGGGATCGAAGGCGGTGAGATCATGTCCATGGTTCAGATCGCTATGATGGGCAACCTGACCGACACCCAGTTGCGCAACGCCATCTTCGCCCACCCTACCCTCGCCGAGTCACTGAATAATCTCCTCTGACTCTTCGAACTAATGCACGACCGGGTCATGAAGGAGTACGCCCTTGTTCCAGAGTCCATTCTCAACTTGAGAGAGCTCTTTGCCTCGTGGGCAGACAACACCTGGCTCCCAGCACGGAAGATTCAGCATAAGAACGACCTTTCGACCACCTGTGCGGCGCAAAAATTATCCGGGTTCGTTCTCCGGATGCAAAACCTCCTGCAGCGTAAGTCCAGCGGTCTCAAAACAAATCCGTTTACAGGTGAGAGACTATGAGCAACCCGCCCGCGATCGCGATGACGTCTTCAGCGAGTGTCACGGCGAAGTGGGACAGATGCGCCCGCATAACCGGCGCGTGGCGGATGCCTAGCTACGCACCCGAGAAAAAAGCAAAGGAGAAGTACTGTCATGAGCATGGCCACATCCCTTCCTTCAACGCGAAGGAGCTCTGCGTTTTCAGAGTCGACCAGAGGTGAAATCCAATTCGAGTTCATCGATGTAACACCAGCCCCAATTTTCTCCGGGCTGGATCGATCGCATGATGGGATGGGTGGTCGCATGGAAGTGTTTCGTGGCGTGTTTATTTTTGGACGAATCGCAACAACCGACATGCCCGCAGCTCAAGCACAGGCGAAGGTGCACCCACCGATCCCCCATTTTCAGACACTCTTCACAACCTCGGGTGCGCGGTTTCACATCCTGGACCTGATCGAGGTGGATACAGTGACTCATGGTTTGCCTCCTGTGGGCTGTGGCAGCGGAAGCCGCACTTGAAAACAGGTTTCACCGGGCCTGGAATCAAAAGTGATTTCCCCGTGATGACTGCGAACGATGCGGTACACCGTGTCCAGGCCCAGGCCAGTGCCCTCTCCCACTCCCTTGGTCGTGAAGAAAGGTTCAAAAATGTGAGCTCTCACATTCTCCGGAATACCCGGACCGTTATCAGTAATCTCGACGAGCAGCCTGTCCAGTTCCTGTGAGGTACGAATACGCAGTTCGCCTTTGCCGCCCATGGCATCAATTGCATTATCGATGAGATTGGTCCAAACCTGGTTCAGCTCGCTTCCGTGTGCACACACTCGCGGGAGGGTCTTGCCGTACTCACGCGTGACGTTGACGCCCTTCTTCAGCCGGAACTTCAGCATCGTCAGCGTGCTCTCGATGCCTTGATGAATATCGATCTCCT
>QHZQ01000487.1:0-1947 GCA_003224725.1 Acidobacteriota bacterium
AATCTTAAGCCATACGGAAACGGCGTGCTGCTGTGGTTTGAACTCGACGACTTCGACTCGGCACTTGCCCGCGCTGAGGATATGAAGGCCGAGGTCGTCAAGCCGCGCCATCGCAATCCTCCGTCCGATGACGGCGGCCCGAACCACTGGGAGTGCTGGTTGCGCGATCTCGATGGCTACACCGTCGTTCTGGCCAGCCCGGACGGATCCGCCAGTGAGGTCGAATGAACAAACGCCCACGCTCCATCACGGTCATCAGTTGCATATTCTTAGCAGCCGGGTTCATTGGGCTTGCATACCACGCTACCGAGTTCAATGCACGGAGTCCGTTTGAATATGACGTTGTCTGGGTTTGCTTCGTCCGGCTTCTCGCGATTCTTTGCGGAGTGTTCATGCTCCGTGGCAGCAACTGGCCGCGCTGGCTTCTTGTCGTTTGGCTCGGATACCACGTCATCCTGAGTGTCCTGCACACGCCATTTGAGTTGTTAGTGCATAGTTTGCTGTTCGCTGGAGTACTTTATTTCCTTTTTCGTCCGCAGGCGTCAGTGTATTTTCGACCCACGTCACCGCCGTCGCGGATTCCCGAAACAGATGATTCACCAGTGGCTTAACAAGCGCACTGCAGCGGACCGCCGCCTCGCTGGGCCGTCGGACGGTTTGGGAGAATTTCGACGCGACTGTTGCAGTCCGAGCCCGGCCCGGGCGGGCCCAATAAAGGAACGAATCCAGAGGGGGCCCTACCCCTCCGGATTCGGACATCTCTTTAAGTTTCTTTTTTTCTTTAAAAGCAAAAGCGTTGGAAAAGGAGCTCAGGCCAACCTCGCTGCGCTCGTTGGCCTGAGTGACTATTTCTCGAAATCTACTTTACCGACATGTCATTTTGTTATTTTCACCGGACATCTTGATTTGCTTCTGACAGAACTTGACAAAGTTTAAGCGATGAAGGCATGCTTGAACACCTGGCAGCTCATTGTTGATCTAAGCTGAGTGGGGTTACATCTTCTCTAGGGTTTACTTGGTGGCGACGAAGTTCAAACTTTGGTCAAGTTTGTTAACCTGCAGTCCCCTCACCCCCTGCCCCTCTCCCCTGGGGAGAGGGTGGCCGCAGGCCGGGTGAGGGGTCAACTGCTCTAAGAGACCCGAACCTTGGCGGTAAGAGGTTGCTCGCTACTTCTAGTTGAGTGAGCCACCTCAGACCGCAATGGATCGCGGCTCCATCGGCCACTGACCCCTCACCCGGCCTCGTGAATGCTTATCACCCAAGTTATGCATCGTGGGCGCCCCGGAGGGGCATCAGCCCTATCCCACGGCGCCAGCCGTGGGTTAGCGTCATACAGGAGCCAAGCCCTGGCAGGGGCGAAAGAATCCCGATGGGAGATAAATTGTTCCGCCTTGTCTGTCGCCCCTCCGGGGCTGATTCACGTATCTGCCTTATCCCACGGCTGACACCATGGGCTATTATCTTGCGCCTCTCCGAGGCTAATGCCAATGGTGCATAATTTGGGTATCAAGCGTTCACCCCTCTCGCCCGATAGGGGCGAGGAGTAAATTCAAACAGCTTAGTCCCCCTCGCCCACACTGGGGCTGAGGCGGACACGGCCTGATTGGAAAGCTATCCCGACTACGTCACGACTTGCCTCCAAATGTCAAAGGCATGATGCAGCAAGGAATTTGTTCTGATTGCGACGGGAATGGTCCGTATCCCCGCGGGGCTTTGGATTCGGCGCGAAAGAGTCACAAGCAATGCCGAAGTCCCATTTGCTATGACCACGCCTGCGGAATTTTTCGACTGCTGGCCTGTTTGTGGATGAGTACAACTTTGGGCCTGGCTGCTGGTCAACCCACCGCTGCTTCCTGGCGAGGCGCTTTACGCGATGCTCGGGGAGTTCGATTGTCCGGAGCAACAATCGAGCTGCGGTCAGAAAAAGCCAGTAGAGTGCTCATAAG
>QHZQ01000487.1:2048-6623 GCA_003224725.1 Acidobacteriota bacterium
CGAGCTGGCCAGCATTTACAGGCCTGGATCGAGCTCACCATCGGTCACCACCAGCTCATCTTCCATCGCGGGGCCGCCGAGACCATCGTGCCTGCCACCGGAGGCGAACGACTCTCGAGCCAGGAGGTTTCCGAGCTGCCGCTCAACAAGCGTGACTTCAGTCAACTCCTTTTATTGGCTGCCGGGACCATGACGGATGCCAATGGCGCTGCCAATTTCACTCAACAGTTCGCCGTCAACGGCCAACGAGGCTCCACGACCGTCTTCGCCATGGATGGCATCGACACCACCGACCCTGAGCTGGGTGGAGCGACCTTTTCCAATTTCAACGTGGATGCGATCCAGGAAATCCACTCCAGTTCCGGCGTGATGCCGGCCGAAATAGGCCACGGAGCTGCCGGCTTTACCGAGATTATTTCCAAGTCCGGCACCGGGCGGATACACGGCACTGTTTTTGAATTTCTCCGCAACGCCGCCCTGGATGCGCGCAACTTTACGAATTTGGATTTACCAACGGGGGTCCGCTGGTCGTGCCGGGTGTTTACAATGGCCACGACCGAACCTTCTACTTCGGCCAATACCAGGGATTCCGCCAGGTGCTCGGGACGACTCAGATCTTCGCGGTTCCGACCCCGCAAGAGCGAGAGGGAAGGAACACGACGGCCTTTCCCGGCGACACGCTGCTGGTACCGGTCGACCCCAAGATGGCACCGGTGCTGGCGCGCTATCCCTTGCCTAACGATCCCCAGGGACCTTACGGAGGACGGACTTACGCTGCGTCGTCCAAGGTCTCAACAGTGACCGACCAGTTTTCAGTGCGCCTTGACCATCGTCTTTCCGATAAATCCCAATTGTTTGCCCGCTTCAACTTCAACAATGTCAACGGGCCGCTGACTAATCCCAGCCAGACCGCCATTGACCCAAGCTTCGCTATTCGATTTCTCGACCACCAGCGGAATTTTGGTCTGGCCTACACTCGCACGTTATCTCCGAATCTCACCTTGGAGTCCACCTTTGGCTTCCTGCGCAGCACACCCTTATTCCCCACCCTCAACCATACCCAGCCTGCACTGAAATTTGCAGATGGTCTCTACGAGGCCTTCAACGCTCCGGCCGGAACGGTTCTGGGCGCGTTCGGCAATCTATTTCAGGCCCGCCAAAGTCTACTTTGGGTTCACCGCTCACACACCTTCAAAGTCGGAATCGAAGCTCGGTTCCACCGCGACTCGACGATCTTCGCCTACTACCCAAATGGCGAGTACACCTTTGGAGGTGGAACAGCTTATGCTTCAGTGGAAATTCCTTCTTTAAGCGGCCGGCACAATATTCACATCGGCGATCCGCTGCCGGATGCACTCACCGGCTTCCTGACTGCTACACCTTTTTCGTTCACGACTTCAGTGGCTCCTTCCCTGTTTCCGCAAGGCGATCGCCTGGGGTTGAGCGCCATCCGTCGGGAATCTTACAATTTTTATTTTCAGGACAACTGGAAGATTTCTCCGCGCTTTCTTCTGAACTATGGCTTGCGTTATGAATTAAACACGCGCAATCGCGAAGCCAAGCACCTTACTTCCAGCCCTTTTTTTGTGGGACCGCAAAACCAACCTGCGCACTTTTGGCAGGCGGATACGCGTCAGAAGTTGGTCCTCAATCCGCAACCCCCCTACGATCTGGACCGGGGAGGATGGGGCCCGCGTCTGGGTTTCGAATGGCGCTTGGCCACCAATACAGTTTTACGTGCTGGGGGTGCCATTACTACTATCTTACCCAATCTGTTCGAGACCAATTTCCTGACAGGAGGATTTCCTTACGTCGTCAATCCTTATGTCACCGCCGCTCCAGATTCGCCGATTCCCTTTGAAAATGAGGTCACTCCTTTCAGTCTTCCGCTGGTCTTCACGCCTCGAGGGCAACCCGTCTTTGCCACAGGCCGCTCAACGGACGTGCCGGCCAACACCGAAGTCGATTTCGAGCGATTTGTCAAAGACTTGGCTGCTCTCACTCCAGGTAATCAGATCATTCCCCTTTCCATATTTGGCATGTCTCAGGATTTCCGAAACGGCTATATTGGCAGTTACACGTTGGGTCTGGAACACGATTTTGGCGATGTCAAGTTGAGCGCTTCCTACGTGGCCACCGTGGGAGTTAAGCTCGCCAGCATCTTCTTGCCGAACAGTTACGGCGGAGCAGAGCCTCGGTTTGCACGCTTTACAGGCTTTGATTCGACCGGGCAGGTGTCGGGAGGATTCGGTCCCGAATATGTCATGACCACCCGTTCCCATTCCACTTTCCATTCCTTGCAAGCCGCGTTGGGAAAGACTTCACCTCGGGCTGGGCTGGGATTTCAGGCGAGTTACACCTTCAGCAAGTCACTCGATGACACGAGTTCCGCGCTGGGTGGCTTCTCTACGGGTTCCTCGGGCGCTTTGCTCCAGGCCTTTCCGCAAGATCCCCAGAATTCGAGAGCGGAAAAGGGCCCCTCCACTTTTGATGTGGCTCACGTGGTGGTTTTCAGCCTCGTGCAAGCGTTGCCGCTGGATCGCCTGGCCTTGTTCAAACCATTAGGACAGGGTATTACTTCAGGCTGGCAACTCTTGAACATCACGACGCTGACCACCGGATCGCCTTTTTCGGTTTACTCTGGGGTGCAGCAGACTGGCGCTGGATCCAGCGGCGCCGACCGGCCGGACCAAATCGGTCGACCAGTTCTTTCCACCAGCCGTGCGGTCCGGGAAGATTATTTTGGCCAAGGGTCTACCAACGCCGATTTTTTCTCCATTCCCATCGGTCTGCCTGGGGGAACCGGTCCAAACCAGGGACGGTTTGGAACCTTGGGCCGTAACACCTTTCGAGGGCCAGCCTTTCATAACTTCGACCTGGCTTTGATCAAAGATACTGCTTTTGGGCGTCGAGGTGGAGGAGATAAGCTGACATTGCAGTTCCGCGCTGAGTTTTTCAACGTTTTCAATCTAGTCAACTTTGGTCTCCCCGCCAACATTGTGCGAGGCACGGGCTTTGGACTGATTAGCCGCACCGCCAGTCCTTCTCGCCAGGTCCAATTCTCTTTGAAGCTGATCTACTAAATTGGAATTGTCAAATGGCAAGAGTACTTATGGCAGGCTTGGAGCCAAACCCCTACGATGAAGTTCTGTATCCAGGTTGTCCCTTTTCCCAGACACACCCGGACCGACTGGCAACGTTAGCCACGTTGTTCGGTATGAAGCCCGCGGCGGTCGAAAACTGCCGCGTGCTGGAACTGGGTTGTGGCGACGGCGGTAATCTGATTCCGATGGCTTTCGGACTTCCTGGCAGTGAGTTCGTGGGCATCGATCTGGCCGCGCGTCCTATCCGTAGTGGCCAGGCATTGGTGGAAGCCCTTGGCCTAAAAAACATCACACTTCGCCCCCTCGACATTATGCAGATATCTTCGGACTTGGGACGGTTTGACTACATTATTGCCCATGGCCTTTATTCCTGGGTTCCGCCGGCCGTCCAGGACAAGATTCTCGCTATCTGCAAGGCCAACTTAGCCCCGCAGGGTGTCGCCTATGTTAGCTATAACACTTATCCTGGTGGACACCTGCGCAACCTGGTCCGTGAGATGATGCTATTTCATGTGCGAGATTTGACGGAGCCTGAGCAACGCATCCAACAGGCCCGGGCTTTGATCAAGTTTTTGGCAGAATCGCAGGCAGAGCCTGACCCCTACAGGGCGTTTCTCAAAAAGGAACTAGAACGAATCACCCAATACAGGGAAGCGGCTCTCTATCATGACGATTTAGCGGAGATCAATTCTCCAGTCTATTTTTACAGGTTCATCGAGCAGGCAACCCGGCACCAGTTACAGTATTTAGCTGAAGCGCACTTATTCGAGATTCAAATGGGTATTTTTCCTCCTCATGTGGCTGAGGAGCTGAACCAACTCACCGATAACATGGTCGTTAAAGAACAGTACATGGACTTTCTAAAATGCCGCAGGTTTCGTCAAACTCTGCTATGCCACCAAGATATTGACGCCGAAACCAGAGCGAATAGTCGATTTCTATGTAGCCTCACCAGCCCGCTCGACTTCAGCCCAGCCAGACATTGATTCCCGATCTGTGGAAGAATTCGGCGGTCCCAAAGGGTCGGCGCTCAAGACCGATAATCCGTTAATCAAGGCAGCAATGGCGCACCTGGGCGAAACTTGGCCTCAATCGTGCCATTTTAGTGAACTGCTGGCCACGGCCCGATCTCGTTCAGGTAGATATTCTGCTTGTGACGACTTCGGTTTTGATGAAGATGCTCGAGAGCTGGGCGGAATTCTTTTGCGGACCCATGCCGCCGGCTTGACGGAACTGCACGTTCACTCTCCTCAATTTGTGCTGACAGTCAGCGAGCGCCCGGTGGCAAGCGCGCTGGCACGCCTGCAAATCCAGAATGGTAGTCTGGTTACAAACCTTTGCCATGCCAGTGTCCAGGTAACGGACAAGATGGCCCGGCGTCTGTTGCAGCTTTTGGACGGCACTCGTGATCGAACTGCTCTCTTAACCGAATTAACAGCATTCTTGGAATCAGACATTAAAAAGAGGCGCG
>QHZQ01000461.1 GCA_003224725.1 Acidobacteriota bacterium
TTCTAACCGGTTTCCCGTTCACCAATCCGCAACATACGGTCAACGGGCCTCTCTACGGGCTGGACAACTGGATCTACCTGGCGCATGAGGGCCCTGCCCGGGCCGTCATCTTCAAAGAGAAGTTTGGCGACCCGGGAAGTGAGATTCGCTTCGCTGACCACAACGGCGGTCCCGTCTTGAAGGTTGAGCGGCGCGGTGTTCGTTTTCGGTCTGATTCCTTTCAACTGGAGTACCTCTCGGGAAATTCCCAGTACGGCCACTACTTTGATGAATGGGGCCATTACTTCACGGTCAGTAACTCCAACCATGTTCGCCACGAAGTGATTGCGGCCCGCTATTTGGAACGCAATCCTGATCTACCCGTGGTCACGGCTATGCAAGATATGTCCGATCATGAAAACGCGGCCAAGGTTTTTCCGATCACTCACCGGCCTCGCTTCGAGATGCTGACCGACGTCGGCCAGTTCACCTCAGCCTGCAGTCTGACACTTTACCTCGGAGGCGCCTTCCCTCCGCAGTTTCGCCATGTTTCCTTCGTAGCAGAACCCGCTCACAATCTGGTGCACAGCGACGTCTGGTCCGAGGCAGGCTCCACTTACCTTGCCAAGCGCGTCCAGGACGGCGTGGAATTTCTGGCATCAACCGATAGCTGGTTCCGGCCCGTCAACTTTTACATCGGTCCCGACGGGGCCCTCTACCTAGTGGATTACTATCGGCCCATGATTGAGCACCCGGAGTGGACCTCGAGCCACCATCACCACGATTCGAAGGAACTCTACGTAGGCAGTGACAGGGGCCGCATTTACAGAATCGTGCCGGACTCACAGTCCCCGCTGCCCCTGCCGAGGAAGATTCATCTGGGGAAAGCCTCGGACGAAGACCTGGTCCAGCAACTGGCCAATCCCGACATCTGGTGGCGACGAACGGCCCAGCGGCTGCTGGTCGATCGTCAGAGTGCCGGGTCGGTTGAGCCGTTGATCCGGCTGCTTAAGCAGAATCCCTCGCCTCTGGCGCGTTTGCACGCTTTGTGGACACTGGAGGGCTTGGGGAAGCTGGATGCCTCCCTGGTGGAAAAGGCGCTGGAAGACAGCGAGCCGGGCATCCGGGAGAATGCCATCCGCCTGGCGGAGCAGCGACTGACAAGTTCCCCCTCTTTGCTTGAAAAACTCCTGGAGATGGGTGCAGACCCCAATCCGAAAGTTCGTTTTCAGCTTCTCTGCACCCTGGGTTTCGTCGATACCGGGCAGGCGCGGGCCGTGCAAGACAAGCTGCTGATGGACAACATCGAGGACGAATGGATGCAACTGGCAGCCCTCAGTGCCTCCTCGGCGCGCGCTTCCCAGTATTTTGAAATGGCGCGCAAGTCCCGCTTGACCGGCATGGAGACGAAAGGCCGCCGTTCCTTTTTTCAGAAGGTTTGTTCCGTGATTGGAGCGCGGCAGAATGTTGCAGAGATCCAGCTGGTTCTGAAGACCGTGGCCGACAGGCAGTCTGCCGACGCAGAGTGGTGGCGCGCCGCCAGTCTGGAGGGATTGGCTCGGGGGGTTCGGGGAAAGTCGCTGGAGACGACGGCTCTGAAAAGCAGCCAGGAACTGTTGCTGAAACTCTTCGAGGGTCCTTCCGGTTCAGTCAGAAGGGCCTCCTTGCAGTTATTGAAGGTGATTGGACTTCCTGCGGGCCCTGCGAAGGAGAAGACTTTGAAACGGGCTGTGGCTGCTGCCGCGGATGAATCAGCCAATCCGGAATTGAGGGCTGACGCTGTGGGTTTGCTGGCGCTGGCAGGATCTGAAAGTCAGGCACCGCTGCTCAAGAAGTTGGTCGATCCAAAAGAGCCGGAACCGGTGCAGGCCGCCGCCGTGCGGACGCTGGGCCAGGTCAAGGACCCGGAGATTGGGACCTTCCTGCTTGCCAGGTGGAGAACCCTGCCGCCTCATGTACGCAGTGAAGCCGCCGATGCCTTGGAGTCAGATCCAGGCCGG
Organism: Acidobacteriota bacterium; assembly: GCA_003224725.1. Classification (GTDB taxonomy): domain Bacteria; phylum Acidobacteriota; class Terriglobia; order Versatilivoradales; family Versatilivoraceae; genus QHZQ01. Next base: position 1,980 of record QHZQ01000461.1, read on the forward strand.
ACCCGGCTGTTGCTGAATGCGCTCAAGAACGAGGAGGTTCAGTCGTGGACGCTGAATTTTACCCAGAAGAGCCGGCTGCTCATGAATCAGGACCCGGCAATCCGTGACCTGGCTCGGGACTTGCTGGAAGAGAAGCCTGGAGAGCGGGAAAAGCTCCTAAAACGGTATGAGGCGGCTCTGGACATGGACGGAGATCTCACTCGGGGCGAGCAGGTCTTCAAGCGAGTTTGCTCTAAGTGTCATAAGAAAAACGGAGTCGGCACTGAAGTCGGACCGGACCTCGGCACGGTCAAGAATCGACCGGCCCCACTGTTGCTCTCCGATATTCTGATGCCTAGCAAATCCATCGCTCAAAATTACGAGACTTACGTGGTGGAGCTGGCTTCAGGAGGGACGCACGAAGGCGTGATGGGCAGTCAGACGCCAACTACCATCACACTCCGCCGCGAAGAAGGCAAAGAGACTGTCATCCCCCGCAAAGACATCAAGCGGATTTACGTCGCCGATTTATCGGCCATGCCTGACGATCTGGATAAACAGGTAAACGTGCAGCAGATGGCTGACTTATTACAGTTCTTGACAGCGTCCCGTTAGCGCTGCGGGCCGTGGAGTTTGAGTTGTTGGTGATAGCAATCCATTGATGAAGCAGTGAATTGAGAACGTGGGAGCGGACCTCCGGGCCGCGACCGTGACCCACCGGGCTTCTGGTCGCCGTCCGGAGGCCGGCTCCCACATTCAAATGTCCAATCTCCAGATTCCCTCGATGAATCGAGGGGCTAATGCGTGTGGGATTCTGTCAAAATGTGGGGCGATGCCGCCTTCGAAAGTCCAAACTCAAGCCCTGTGGGCGCGGTTTGGCCACTAGACAAAGCAATGAACCACAGGAGCACTTCGGAGGAGCGGGCCAGCGTCACCTACCACGACCTTTCCCGGAACGGTTTCAGCGGACTCTGGACGCGGCTGGGGAAGTGGTCGGAGGGCCCTCACTCCTATTGGCTCACCCGGTTTGTCATTCTGCGGCTTCTGGGAATGGTCTATTTCGTGGCCTTCCTCTCCCTTGCCAACCAGATCCTGCCTCTCATTGGGAAAAACGGGCTCCTTCCTGCCGAGCTCTATCTCCACCAGCTTGAAAAATATTTCGGGTCCCGCCTGAACGCCTTTTTCCAACTACCCAGTCTTTTCTGGATCAACGTTTCCGACTCCTTTCTGGTGAGGATGACCTGGCTGGGTATGGGCTTGTCACTCGTGGTGCTGCTTGGATTCGCCAATGCGATCCTCATGGCATTGCTCTGGTTGCTCTATCTTTCCTTTGTCCATATTGGTCAGGATTGGTACTCCTACGGTTGGGAGATCCAGCTCCTCGAAACCGGCTTTTTGGCGATCTTCCTCTGTCCCTTGGTTGATGGACACCCATTCCCGCGACGGCCGCCGCCAATTCTGGTCCTCTGGTTGTTCCGCTGGCTCATTTTCCGGATCATGCTGGGTGCAGGCCTCATCAAGATTCGAAATGACGCCTGCTGGCGCCAGCTTACCTGCCTCTATTATCACTACGAGACTCAACCCATAGCCGGTTTCTTCACTTCATGCCTTACTGGTTTCACAAGTTGGGGGCGCTTTGGAATCATCTCAATGAGCTGGTCACCCCGTGGTTCGTCTTCGGACCGCGGCGGCTGCGCCATATCGCTGGATTCTTGCTACTATCTTTCCAGATCATCCTCATCCTTAGCGGTAATCTTTCGTTTCTCAACTGGTTGACAATCATTCCCGGTCTCGCCTGCTTCGACGATTCACTGCTTTGCCGCATTCTGCCTCGCCGGTTGGGCGATCGAGCCATGCAAGCCTGCGGGAAGACTGAAGTCTCGCGCAGCCACCAAGCCCTCGTTTCCGCTCTGTTCCTGCTCGTGGCCGCACTGAGCCTTCTCCCGGTCGCCAACCTCTTGTCCAGCCGCCAAGCGATGAACACTTCTTTCAGTCAATTGCACCTGGTCAACACCTACGGAGCCTTTGGCAGTGTAGGCCGGGAACGTGATGAGATCCTCTTTGAGGGTACCGCTGATTCGGTCCTCAACGAACAGACACAATGGAAGGAATACGAATTCAAATGTAAACCAGGGAACCCATTTCGCCGGCCTTGCATCATCAGCCCGTATCACTATCGTCTGGACTGGCAAATCTCGTTTGCAGCCATGTCAAGCCCGGAGCGTTATCCGTGGACTCTCCACTTTGTGTGGAAGCTGTTGCACAACGACGGGGGCACGCTGAGCCTGTTGGCCAATAACCCGTTCCCGGATGATCCACCACGCTACATCCGTGCTGACTTGTATCGCTATGAATTCACCCCGATAAACGACCGCAGCGGTGCGTGGTGGAAGCGCACGCGGATAGGTATCTGGCTGCCTGCGTTATCACGTGAAGACCAAACCCTACGTCGTTTCCTGGCGTACTATGGTTGGGTCCCATCACCCGAGGAGCGGGAGGTGCATTAACCCGAAGTGCGAGAACGATCTGAGCCGCCGTTTGATCCTTGTGGCTATCTAACGGAGGCTTCTCTCTTAGAGGCAACATGGACAAAATCTTCTTGGAAGGAATTCGACTAGGGATTAAAGTAGGCACCACCAAGGAGGAGCGTAGCAAACCTCAGCCTTGCCGGTTGGATCTGACTCTAGTCGCAAACCTCGACCAGGCGGGGCGAACTGGAGAGCTGGAAGGCACGGTTGATTATGCCAGGGTCTTTAAGAGCGTGGAAAAGATTTGCCTTGATGAGACCTTCACATTGCTTGAAGAAGTTGCCTATCAAGTCTGTTGCCAGATCCTGGAAAATTTTGAAGTCAAGCAAGTCAAGCTTCGGATTCGTAAACTGCAACCGTTTAGTGACCAGTTGGATTCCGTGGGAATCGAAATAAAGCGCAAGCGGAGGAATGTTAAAAAATGAAAATTACCGACGTTCAAGTTTATTATCTCAGGCAAAAAGATGTGAAGGAACAGTGTGACAGCGGCCAGGATGCTCTCATTGTCAAGGTACTCACCGATGCGGGCATCAGTGGCCTGGCTGAGGTCGACTCCTCTCCAGCAGCCGTCAAGGGGTTGATTGAGGGCCCGTTTTCTCATACCACGGCTTGTGGGCTCAAAGAACTAGTTATCGGCGAAGATCCCTTTGAGACGGAAAAGATCTGGTACAAGATGTATCGCGGCAACATTTACGGCGGACGCCGTGGGGTGGGAATCCACGCCATGAGCGGCATTGACATTGCTTTATGGGACATCAAGGCCAAGGCTCTCCGGGTCCCGGTCTGGAAATTGTTAGGTGGCGGGTTTCACAAGAAGATTCGCTGCTACGCCAGTGTTCTCTTTGGTAAAACACCAGCCGAAACAGGCAAGCTGGCTTCCCGGCTGAAAGATCGGGGTTTTAGCGCAGTGAAATTTGGATGCTGAAAATGATGTGGCTCTGGTGAGGGAAGCCAGGAAGGGCCTGGGCAAAGGGCCTGACCTGATGATCGACGCCGGCCTGGTCTGGGACGCCAAGACCGCCTTGCAACGGGCTCGCGCCTTTGCCGAATATAATATTTTCTGGTTAGAAGAACCTCTGAGACCCGATGATTACGAAGGCTACCGTCGTCTCTCGGAAGCCACTGACGTCCGCATCGCCGCAGGGGAAGAAGAGAGCAACCGGTGGTCGTTTATCGAATTAATGGACAAAGGCAAGATCGACATCGTGCAGGTCGATTTGACCCGCTGCGGGGGCTTCACGGAGGCTCGGAAAATCGCTAGCCTGGCAGAGGACCGTGGTCTGCCTTGCGTCAATCACGGCTTCACTACCTACATTAATATTGCGGCCGCCATTCATTTCCTGAACTCCATTCCCAATTCATTCATCATGGAATATGTAGCCGAAGAAGAAACCACCCTCCGCGACCATATCACTCGTCAGAGCTTTGTCGCCAAGGATGGATATGTGACTGTTCCCGAGGAACCCGGCTTGGGTGTAGAGCTCAACGAGGAAGCCATGCAGAGATTTCGAGTGTCGTAAGGGAAGGGGTGGTCGCGCCCGTACCGGCACTTTTCACATCCCATCATATCCTAAAGATGGTTTTTCCTAACCCGGAAAGTCGCGAGAGAGGTTCGTTCTTCCGCGGCTGGCTTCAGTGGCTCAAGTCAATCCTCTACCAGGACGATGGCTTGTCGCGTGGCAAGGGCGAGCCTGGTACCCGGTTGGCCTTATCGATCAGCTGTTCTCTACTATTTGGAGTTTGGACATTTTCGATCGATGCAACTCAATGTATTTCTTGATTTCTTGGGACTTGTTCTGCTCGCGCACTCGAAATAGATGCTTCATTTGGAATCCCGAGATTTCGCAACAAAGCGTCTCTTTCCCCGAAGGGGATTAATAATTCAGCCCAGACATCTGAGGTGGTCTGTCAAGGGTTTTTTGAAAAGAAATCCACCAGATGTCCACAATTTTTTTCACAAC
>QHZQ01000462.1 GCA_003224725.1 Acidobacteriota bacterium
GAAGTGAATTTAAAGCGGCGCGTCACGCCTTGGAGAATCTTGTCGCAGAATCGCCGGAACGTGCAGAGTATGCCCGATCATTGGCCTTGGTCCTGTACTCCCAGGGTTTGACCTATGCTCAAGAAAACACTCCCGAGGCCAGGCAGAAGGCGCTTGGCTTGTACGCACAGGCTCTTCAATGCCTCCGATCCACAGGAGGCGTCGCGAACAATAATCGACGCATTCTCGATCTCAAAGCCTATCTACATCAACAAACGGGGGATGTGGTGCGTGATCAAGGGGCGCTCGCCAATGCAATATCTGCCTATGAAGACGCCGCAAGAATCTGGACCGAAACGGTGAAACTGGCCCGCGAACCGTCGGACGCTCTCAAATCGTTATCGTCGATCCATTGGTCACTGGCTGCGGCGTATGTCATGGCCGGGCAGCCCGCTAGAGCAGCCTCTCAATACAACGAGGCAGCGGAAGCCATCGACCGCGCATTGAAACTCCGCCCGCGGGACACCACGCTGCTTGAGCAGAAGGCGAAGATTCAACGCGCCGTTTCGGGAATGTGGTTGAAGCAAGGTAACCTGACCCGGTCAATTGAAGCGCTGGAATCTGCGTTCGGTACGGCCAAGCAGGCTTTTAATTATGAACCTTACGATTATGACCTGATGCAGTTTCTGGAAAGTTTCGAGAAGCTGATAAAGAATTTCAATGAAACCGCCGGCTCTGCCGTGCCATCGGACTCAAATTCACGACCGTCACCGCAACTATTGCAGAGACTGACTGAACGAGTCCATTTCGATGCCCTCCTGCTTCCTGAAGGTTACGTAACCAAAGACGACAAGCTTGTGACGGAAGACGGCGTGATTGTGACGGCCAAGCCCCAGAACTGGGCCTTACCACCTCTCATACCTGGCGCTTGGCACACCCTCGTACCACAGGAGTTGGAAACCGAAATTAAGCACTTGCCCGCCTCGGATGAGCGATTCACACACGGCCAAATTGCCCGTGTTCGTGTGCTTCCCCTGAACTTCTACAACAACTCGATGATGTTTGAAGCTGAGGTACGGCAAGAGAATGGTGAACGAGGCGTGATCAACTATATCCGCCGTGGGGACGAGACGATTTTCTTAGACGGCAAGTCGCAGCTAATCCACGATATGAACCAAAAGCTGCCCCCAAATCTTGACACCGTGGACCAGGCGACAGCCTATCTGCGGTTTTTTGCTGGATCTATCAAAGGAGACTATGGCCGGTTTAATCTCATTGACAGGGCGGAAGAACTGCATTGGCTTCCAGAAGCCACGGACAAACTGCGTGCGAATTTAGCGCACATTATCACGCCATTGATTGTTCAGGAAACTCGAGATGGTAGATGGGGTGCCATTGGTACCGTCCAGTATACCGACGCAGTCTTTTACGCCATTTTCCGTCTTTCCAGGAACGGTGAGGTTGACATGAGAGGAGACAATCCTGTTGCCGCTGAACTTCCCATTCTTGCCGAGAGCTTTGTCAATGGCATTAGGCTGCCGTATACAGACGAAGTGCAGTTGGAGGAAATCCGCGCTGGGCTGAAAAAGAACCCGAATGATAAGAGCGCCTTGAAGAAAATGGCAAGCCTGTACTCCAAATTGAAGCGTTGGAAAGACGCGGTTGAGGCACAGCAAAGCTGGGTGGCCTTCCTGCAGCGCGAGCCCGCAAAGGACGATAAGGAACAGCGTGAAAAGCTGAAAGGTGAGTACGTGTCACTTTCCCGGTATCAGCTCTTTGCGCGCGACTTCGCGGGCGCACTGGCTTCCAGCGAAGCCGGAAGAAGATTAGATGAATCCTATCTGCCCCTCGACACCAACCGCGCCCATGCTCTGTTATTCCTCGGCCGGACTCAGGAAGCAGAGGCAATCTACCTGCAACATCGTGGCAAGAAAATGGGAGCGAATTCAGGCAAAAAATGGGAGGAGTCCATCCTCGAGGACTTCAAGGCGCTGGAGAAGGAACGTGTCACTCACCCTGAGATGACGCGAATTCAGAAGTTGTTGAAGGTGGTATCAAAATGAGCCCTTTCACTATAACGATGAGAGATACGGGGAGCACCGAAAGAACGTCAGGAAGCAAGGCAAGTTAGAGTGGGGTCAGGCCTCATCAGGTTTGCCAAAAAAGCGCCCTTGACAGGAGACCTGCCTTTCCGGATTGCCAAAAAGTATCCAAAAGCTACTGTCCAAATATTACCCAAGAGCTATCCTTGACAGGAGACCTGCCTTTTGTTACTTTAGAGATCTCACGTCGCACTTTCCTATCTCAACAATTTAAGATAACCGCGGTTATCTAGGAGGAGACCATGAATTTTCGTGGACTTTACAAATGGGCGGGAGTGTGTGCTATCGCCTATGCAGTGATCAGTCTGGCGGGTTATATTATATCGCTGGCAACCAATGGACCTGGGAGTGTAACGCCACTTACTCCAGATCAGATCTGGAACGCACTCCAAAAACAGGGCACCCACATTGCCTCTCGCCTCGATCAGTTGTCTTACTTCTTGTGGATTCCCGCACTGGTAGGGTTATTTGCCTACCTGCGAGACCGCAGGCCCGGACGGGCTCATTTGGGCGGGGCCTTCGCGGCGTTTGCGTTGGTTGGTTTCTTTGCTGCGTCAGCCCTTGGGTCTTCCATGATCGATCTGGCCCGGCAGCCGGTTTCCGAAGCATTAAAGGAACGGTTGGGCCTGTTTGATCTGGTTACCTTTGCTCTGATTCTGCCGGCACTGTACGCGATCACAGTGTCGAACCTGCTCTGGGGGCTGGCTCTTCGGACCCAAGAGGGCCTGGCCAGAACGGTGGGCAACCTCTTCCTGGCCCAGGTGGTTGCCTTTGTAATTGCTGATGCTGGTTTCATCGGTAAGCAGACGGCGATTCTCAATGCTGGCATTCTGCTGAACAATCTCGCACTGGCTGCTACCTTTCTTTCCGCCGGACTGCTTCTGGGACGCGCGGCGAAAGAAGAAATCGAAGCCAAATCCTTCGCACCAGAGAGGTCTCGCGCCGCCGGAGCTTCAGCCTGATTAAGCTCATTGATGCGACCTCTCATTGCATCAGGAAGTGCGGCGGCGTTTCGACGGCAGACTGCGAAGGGTCGCCGCCCTCCAAAATGAGCTTTTCGCCTGTTGGGAACCGCGGTCGCTCGCCACGGCCGTGATTTTGAACAGAGTCTGCCGCACGGCCCAGCCTTAACCAACGCCGTCAGGAGCCCCAATAGCGAGCGATCTCAGACTGCGGCCTCTGTCGGCAACTGCCCCCTCACCCGTCCCCCGCGCCCGCCGTCGCTTGGGCCACCCTCTCCCAATGGGAGAGGGGCTGGGGGTGAGGGGACGGCAGTGAACTTCTTCGCCCCAACTAACCCTAGCGCAGACTCACGCCTTCCTTTTTGCTGTCACTCTCGATCCTCCGCATGTTAAACTTCCGCTGGAAGCAACTAGGAAACGTAATGGACCGAGACGAAGCGACTCTAATATCTCCTTCCCCCGCCTGATCGCTAACGCCAATTCAGCTCTCATGAACGTTAACGAAACCCTCTTTGACGTCTGCGTCGTAGGCTCCGGAGCTGCCGGGGGCACTCTTTCTACGGCACTGACGCGCAGTGGACTTAATGTGATTGTTGTAGAAGGCGGACCCAAAATTGATACGCGCACCGCGTTCAATACTCATGCCATGCCTTACGATTTTCCTAACCGCAAAGTCCCGATTATGGTCCCGGGAGTTGCCGGGTTTGAAGACGCGCGCACGCGCGGGGTGGGTGGGAAGACACTTCTATGGAACTCTGTGGCCTGGCGCCTCAGTTCGAGGGATTTCAAAGGCTATAGTTACGAAGGCGCCGGCGTGGATTGGCCCATTGATTATGCTGATCTGGCGCCCTTTTACGACAAGCTGGAGCGAGAAGTAGGCGTTTGTGGCAATGCCGACCATCTGGAAGATCTGCCTGACGGAGTCTTTCTGCCACCCATGCCGATGCGTTTCTCTGACAGAATCATTCAGCGGGGTGCGGCTCGCCTCGGTATCAAAGTCATTCACGTTCGCAAAGCCACGCTGACTCGGCCACGACAAGATCGCCCGGCTTGTCACTATTGTGGCAACTGCATGGCCGGCTGCGATGTGGTCGCCAAGTACAATTCGGCCGATGTGCAGATGGTTCCTGCGCTATCGACCGGTAAACTTACCATTCTTCATGACGCCGTGGTACGCGAAGTCACTCTGGCTTCAGAAAAGCAGGTCAACGGCGTGCACTATTTAAATCGAAATACCTTGAAGGAAGGCAAAGTGCGTGCCAGAGCGGTGGTGGTCTGCTGCGCCTGTGTTCAGAGCGTAGCTCTGTTGCTGATGTCGAAGTCCCGTTATTATCCAACCGGGTTAGCTAATTCCAATGGTCAGTTAGGCCAGAATTATATTCCTCACTTCACCGGCCATTTGATGGGGTTCGCACGACAGTTAATCGGAACTCCCGTAGTGAACGAAGAAGGGGCCCTGGACCATGCCTACATTCCCTCTTACATGCATTGGCACAAAAGAGATTATGTCCGGAGCTTTGGGATCCAGTTCAACTATCATAATCGCCGGGAGGTCCCCTGGGCAAAATGGCTGGACGGTTTCGGCAGTCAGTTAAAAAAAGAGGTGAAACGACGTTATCCCGCCTACCTGGATTTCTCGCCTTACGGAGAAATGCTCCCCAGCAGTGGCAGTCACATCGATCTCGATCCAGAGAAGAAAGATCGCTTGGGATTACCTCAAGCCAGAGTGCACATCCACTTCGGGGAGAATGAATGGAAGCTCTTTGCCGCCATGCGCCGTGAGTCGCGCCAGATCCTGGAGGCCAGCGGAGTGGAAGTGATTTACGATAAACCAGATCCTGAAACCAATCACGAATTGGGAGGCTGCCGCATGGGCCTTAATCCACGGACGTCCGTGGTGAATGCATTTTGTCAATCCCATGATGTTCCCAACCTCTTCGTGGTGGACGGCAGTGTCTTCCCGTCAGCCTCCGAAAAAAACCCAACCCTGACAATTATGGCGTTGGCCGCTCGAACCGCCGACCACATGCTTGAGCGCTTCCGAAAAGGGGAACTGTGAGGCGCCCCAGTAACCATAAGAACCCCAGCGGACACGGGGTCGATTGATCGACTCGGGGTGCGTAGTCTCATTGGAAGCACTACAAAAGGAGCCCCCACGAATCACACGAACGCGCGCGAATCTGGATTTGACTTTCAAGACCGGAGGCACCGAGCCGAAGACTGGCTGGTGCTCGGTGCAAGAATGGCATGGCCGTCGCGCGTCTTCCAGCGCGCAAAGCGCCGGCGCCGCCCTAAACTTCGCTGATCCCGTTTTTGCAGCGAGACGTAGCTATTATAGGATACTGCAAACTTTGGTCGACAGCACACATGGGTCTACGAACGAATCCCTTTGTTTATAGCCCGTGAAGCGCGCAAAGTGGCACCAGAGCAAGGCTTCCCCTATTCGTGCGGATTCGTGTGATTTGTGGGTGCAGTATCCTTGGCTTTGGTTCTTGGAAATTTCAAATAGTTTTGGCTAGCTTTTTCTTTTGAATCCTTCGTGGACTGGAAATCGAAACTATG
>QHZQ01000466.1 GCA_003224725.1 Acidobacteriota bacterium
CAGGATGACTCAATTGCCGCAGGGCAAAGCTATCCTCCCAGCCGCCACTCAGATTCACTGCCCACACGGCCTCGAGTGCCAGTTGGCCTCGATTGTTTTCAACCAGTTTCTTGAGCGCCGGAACGATGGTTGAGTCACGCCGATCGGCTAAGACCCGTTTGGCTTGCTCACGAAACCATTTGTTTGGATGTGATAAGAACCCCATCAATTGCTCGCTGCGCAAGCGGCAAAGGTCGAAGGGCTTCATGGGCTGTGCACCTTTGGCCTGGAGGCGATAGATCCGGCCGGTCGTCTTATCCCAATTGTCCTGTGGGCTGAGGTGGCTCAGGCGAATATCGCACCAGTCCGCAATGTAGACCGCTCCATCCGGTCCAACCCTGGTATCCACAGGCCTGAACCAGCGGCTAGTCGACAATACGACGGCATCGGTGTCCTCGGTGCTGAAAGAGGAAGTGTCTCTGACCAAACGGCTGGCCTGCATTCGATTGGTCAGCGCCATTCCTGCGATCATCTGACCTTCGTAATGGGGCAATGCGCCTCCTTCGTAGATCACCAAGGTTTGAGAGAACCGCGGTTGGTAGCCCGAGTGGGCCATGTGTTGAAAGAAACCGAAAGCGTAGGGATTGGTCAGTGGGCCGTGTTTGGGCCAGTTTTTAATGTAGTAGCCTCCCTGAACAAAGTGGAGACCCCGGGCCGCCCCAATATTGGTTCCAACAAAAATGCGTCCCTTACTGTCGAAATCAAGGGTCCAGGGATTTCCACCACCTTCCGCAAAGAGTTCGAATGCCTTGGTCGTGGGGTGGTAGCGCCAGACAGCCTGGCCCAGAAATTGTATCCCTTGGACGTTGCTCGTGGTGGTACTGCCTTGTACGCCATAAAGCCAGCCATCCGGTCCCCAGTGGAGACTGTTGGCCACCGCATGAGTGTCTTCGAGGCCGAAGCCGGAAAGGCAGACTTCAGGGTCACCGTCAGGCACGTCATCTTTATTGCGGTCAGGATAGAACAACAAGTAAGGGGGATTCAGAACAAAAACCCCACCCCGACCCACTGCAACGCTGGTGGCAATGTTCAATCCGGTGAGAAAATCCTTGTGCGACTCGAACCGGCCGTCTCCGTCGCTGTCCTCCAGAATCGTGATCTTATCGGCACCGCGAACATGATGGGGAGGTGGCAGCGGAACTTTGTCAAAGACCGCGCGCAGATATTTGTCGTACTTCACGACCTTGAGTCCAGCAGGGAACGGATATTGAATGTATTGCACCACCCAGAGGCGACCTCGCTCATCGAAGTGGAGATTTAGCGGCTGACGAATGGTCGGTTCACTCGCGACGACCTCCATCTGCAAGCCATCACTGACAGTGAAGAGGCGCAGCGACTCTTCTGGCGAAGGGGCCCGACTGCCGCCTGCGCCTTCGACCCCTTCTCCGCCCGGCTTGAAAGTTTCGACGAACTTCTCAATTTCGGGGCTGAAATGCTTTTCCTGTTCCTGTTGGGTTGGACCGCTAGCAGGGCGTGGCGCTGAGGACTTGTCCTGTCCGCCTTGAGCCCTAAGTCGGGTTTGGTCCATCCTTCGTTCGCCGGCGATCGACATGAGGACAAGAGCGGCAAGCAGGATTGTGATTGCGGATTTTCTCATCGTGAGTGTTTGATCTGAGAGCCAGAAAGGCCGAAACTCATCATCCTAGAAACAGCAGTAAAAGCCCACCGCAGAGACGCAGAGGCGCGTGGAGCTTCTTGTTAAAACGACCAACAGTCAGGATTGCCAGGCAGTTGGTTTTCGGCTTTTGAACCCAGAGTAGCCATACTTCTTTCACCGTTTTAGTGAGAGAAAAAATAGGAGGCCGTTACGTTTTATCCCTGTTTCTCTCTGCGTCTCCGCGGCTGTTTGAACTGCCGGTTTTAGAATCATTCGTAAATTGCTGTTAGCCCGTGCCACCAGTATCTGTGACCAGGCTACCGATTCTACCATTTGATCAGGCGCTTGCGGTCAAAAAGTGCAGATGGTCGCCATCGTGATAATGCAACGCAGCAACCCGTCAATCGGGGGAAAAACGGTTCCGGAGCACGGGCGGTGCCACGCCCGAAAAGATGATCAGCTACGAAGCCGCTCCCGGCGCCACGAACTTGGTCCAGGGTGGCAGGTGCCAAGTTGCGTGCGATTCTGACCGTCATCAGGATAATCGGGACCGAAAACTTTTTCATGAATAGCCAACGCTATGGCGAAGAAGTTCAAACTTCGGTCAAATTTGTCACCCAAATTATGCACCACTGAGGCAATCCCCCTCGCCCCCGTCCCCTCTCCCCGGATGGGGGCGAGGGGAGAGTAAACTGTAATTTATTACTCCCTCTCCCATGGGGAGAGGGTGGCCGTAGGCCGGGTGAGGGGGTTGCAGCCGACGGAGCAGCGTCGATGGTATTGTTCGATGCATAGTTTGGGTGTTAAGCTGCCGTCCCCTCACCCAGGGAGCTTTCTCAAAGTTCCCATGCCTCTCCCAATGGGAGAGGGTGGCCGAAGCGACGGCGGTCGCGCAGGCCGGGTGAGGGGTCCGTAGCCGATAGGATCGCACTCCTGGGTGGTCTGAGGTTGCTCGCTAGTGATAGAGTGGTTGCGCCTTTGGGTGCTCACGCCTCTCGCGATAGCATCCTGCGAGAGAAAATAGAAAAGTGGCGAGTTCCGGGATGATCCGACCAGAAGAGTTTCTCCG
>QHZQ01000467.1 GCA_003224725.1 Acidobacteriota bacterium
GGCATCTACGAAGTTACTCACCTCAATCCCGGACCTTATACAGTGGCGGCCCAATCAGCGGGCTTCAAAACCTTTGAACACCGGGACATCCTGCTGGAGGCGAGACGAACAGTACGAATCGACATTCTGCTCGAGGTAGGCGAGATCAAGGGAGAAATGACCGTGATGGCAGGCACTCCCGTTATCGAGACCGAGTCGGCCACCATTTCTGATCTGAAAACGACCAGGGACATTCGGGACCTGCCATTGAACATACTCAATGGCGTGCTTCTGAATGCCTTTCTCTTTACGACTCCCACCGGTTATCAGACACTCGGATCAAAATTTGCTCTGGGCGGCGCCCGTGGTACTCAGCTCTACTACAACATCGATGGTATCAGCGCCAACTCTCCCGCGTTCGGAGTGCAGAATTCCCCGGCCGAGCCCACACTGGAGTCGATCCAGGAGATGCGGTTCGATATAGTGAACAACCGCGCTGAGTTCGGCGAGGTAACCAATGTAACTGCCATCACAAAATCGGGGACCAATGAGTTCCATGGCAGCCTCTACTGGCTTAACAGCAACAATGCCTATAATGCCCGGCCATTCTTTGCCGACCAGAAAGGGCAAAACATCCAGAACGATCTCGGCTTTACGCTGGGAGGGCCGATTATAGAAAACAGGACGTTCTTCTTTGGCAGTTATGAAGCCTTCCGGCAGCGCGTTCCGGCGAACCTGGCGCCAAACTTGCCAACTGTGAAGATGCGGCAGGGGGATTTTTCGGAACTACTGAACCGGCCTACGCCGATAGTCATTCTGAATCCTTTCACGGGCAATTCATTTCCCGGAAACGTCGTCTCTTCTCAGTTGCTGAATCCGACAGCACTGAAATGGCAGGAGCGCTTTTTCCCGCTCCCAAATTTTGGTCCTCAGGATTCAACGACGGCCAACTTCCGCGGGACCGTGTCCCAGCAGGTGCAGGAGGATTCCGTTGACGTTCGCGTGGACCATCATTTTTCACCCGGCAATACCATCTATGCGCGCTACGGGTATAAACGGCTGGATAATTCAGGATTTGTCGACAGCGGGGTGCCTCCTGAATTTGGAGGCACCCGGGTCAACGTGCGCACGGGTGGGCTGGCGGCGGTTTCCGACACCTGGACCATCTCTCCACGGCTGATCAATGAGTTCAAATTTGGTTATGCGTGGGGGTTGAACCCACGGGAGGGATCTCTTGGTGGTCAGGAGCTGATTGACTTTTTAGGCATCCAGGGTCTGCCTCAAGTTTCCAGCGAGGTGCGGAATATCCCATCCGTGAACATCACCGGTTTCCATTCGATCTTTCAGGTGGCGCAGGCAGACCCGGGAGAAAAAACGTTTCAGCTGAGTGATCAGATCACCCATGTTACCGGCCGCCACAGCATCAAAGCAGGTGGTGAGTATAGACCGCAACAATCCAATGGATCCGTCCAACCGATGTTTGGGACCTATAGTTTCAGTAATCGCTTTACAGGGTTCGCCTACTCGGATTTCCTCCTGGGACTTCCAACCTCCACCTCGCGGAGTCAAACCCGGCTGTCCACTTCGGCGGGGCGCGCCTGGCTTCTGAGCGGCTTCATTCAGGACGATTTCAGGGTCTCTCCCAAACTGACGCTCAGTTTCGGCCTTCGGTACGACTACAATTCGCCCGGCACCGACAAGTTCGACACCAGGGCAAACTTTGATCCGCGGACTGGCAGCCTGGTCGTGCCGACGGAAGCGGTCTTGCGTGAGGACGTGGATGCATTATTTCCGAAGGCGATCCCTATTGTGACGGCCAAGCAGGCAGGTTTTCCGACGCACTCTCTGCGGGAAGCCGACAGGAACAACTTCCAGCCCCGGTTGGGCTTCGCCTATCGGCCTTTTGGAAATACTGAGACGGTCATCCGCGCCGGGTACGGCATTTTTTACGACGATCTGACACTGGACCTATTCAGCGAACTCGGGGGCGCACCCTTTCAGGTCACTGAAGGCTTTGTCAATCAAGTGGTGGGCGGACAATCGCTTTTAACCTTTACTCGTCCTTTCCTGGCGATGGGAACTCTGGGCGCGGTCAGTGTCACCGCACTAGACCTCGATCTCGTGAATCCTGTTGTCCAGCAATGGAACCTGACAGTTGAGCAGGACGTGGGACTGGATATGGGTCTGCGCCTGTCCTACATCGGGACCAGGTCCAGCCAGGTGATCTATGGCCGCAACATCAATCAGCCCCCGCCGAGCACCGAGCCCTTTTCCCTGAGCCGCCGGCCGTACCCCCTCTTTCAAAACGTCATATTACGTGACAACGGAGCAAATCAGAGTTACCACGCGCTCTCCACCGAACTGGACCGGCGCTTCAGCGGAGGATTATCTTTTAAGACGGCGTGGACCTGGGCAAAGAACATCACCGATGCCAATGAGGTGGGCCGAACGGAAGGCGGTCCGACCCTTGAGAATGCATTTGATCGGGCGCGGGAAAGAGGCAATGCACAGTTCAGCCCGCGCCAACGGTTTGTCTCCAGTATGATTTGGCAGTTGCCGGTGGGCTCAGGCAGGCGCTTCCTGAACCAGCCTGGCGTTCTCGACTGGATTCTTGGAGGCTGGCAGCTGAGCACCATATACAACTATCAGACCGGGGAATTCTTAACCCCCACATTTTCGGGTTCTGATCCTTCCAACACGCAGACCTTTGGCGGAATCCCGGACCGGATCGGAGATGGAAATCTTCCGTCGGGAGAACGATCTATCGACCGCTGGTTTGATGCTTCCGCCTTCGCGCGACCACCAGCCGGGTCCGGACGCTTCGGAAACTCCGGGCGCAACATCATCGTAGGTCCCGGCCGGCAGGCACTCAACTTGGGAATTTTCAAGAGCTTTAGAGTAACCGAAGGATCCTCTTTGCGGATCCAGGGCACCTTCACGAACGTGCTGAATCACCCGAACTTCGCGGATCCCAATCTCAACATTTCTGTGCCCGGTTCCGTGGGTACGATCCGGGGGACTCGGGGACTTGATTCATCAGGGCCACGTCAAGGAGTAGTGGGAATTCGCTTCGACTTTTAACCGCGTTTTAAAGATCGGAGTGAGAATGAACTACGACAGGCGAGAATTCTTGTTTGCACTCGGGACCACAGCCGGGATCGTGGCTACAGAAGCGAAATCGATAGCCGCAAATGCACCCTATCTGGCTGCCGCCCGGACGTTTCTGGAGACAATGAT
>QHZQ01000468.1:0-3525 GCA_003224725.1 Acidobacteriota bacterium
TCCCCGTATCGCCGGCATCAAAGCCCAGTGGGTGGCAGGCACTGCCCTCAATTTTCCACCTACCCAAGATACATTGGGTTGCAGCCGGTGTTGTGGCTTGCTTATTTGTTTGGATCGGAACAGCTCAGTACCGAAAATACCAAGACGTCAAAGCCGAAGGGGAGAAGGCAAAAAACCAAGTCCTGTTAGCCCTGCATATCGCCAGCACTAAGCTCAATCTCGTTCAGAAAGTGGTGTTGGAGAAAGACAGCCGCGCCCCCCTGTCACAGCCGAAAGAAAGCCAATAAGTAGGATCCCTGGAGGATTTATGAAAAGAATTAAACCCGTTTGGTTGGGACCGTTTTGCCTTGACTTACTATCTGCCCTTCTGGCTGCTCCTTCAGCCGAAGCACAGGACGCAAAGCTGCAGATCAACCATCTCGATAAGCTGGCTGCCAAAGCGGAGGAAACGGTGGACGTCACCATTGACGGTCCCATGCTGCAGCTCGCAACCAAGTTTCTTTCGAGCAAGAAGCCCGATGAAGCCAAGGCAAAGGAGTTGGTTGCCGGTTTGAAAGGGATCTACGTGAAAAGTTTCGAGTTTGACAAAGAGGGTGCATACTCCGACGAGGACGTCAGTGCGATCCGCGCGCAGATCCGCGCC
Source organism: Acidobacteriota bacterium (assembly GCA_003224725.1). Lineage (GTDB taxonomy): Bacteria > Acidobacteriota > Terriglobia > Versatilivoradales > Versatilivoraceae > QHZQ01. Next base: position 644 of record QHZQ01000468.1, read on the forward strand.
CCAGCCTGGTCAAGGATCGTGGGCGTTCGCAGCAAGCGCGAGAGAGAAAATGTCGAAGTTTTTACCCGCATGGAGGGAGACAAGATCATTGGTCTGGCCATCATCAGCGCCGAGCCTAAAGAGCTAACCATCGTCAATATTGTCGGACCGATTGACCTCGACAAGCTTAGCGATCTGGAAGGTGAGTTTGGAATTCCACGAATGGGCCTGGAACGAAGCAGCAAATCGGAGAAGGAGTGAACCGCAATGAAATGCAGAGGGGTGTTTCTTATCTCAATTTTCATTGCCGCTCTGTTGCTCTCGTCCACGCCTGTCTCTGCGGAAGACCCTGAGTTCGGTCTCGTCGTTAGACAGGTGGAATCCTACTTCCACGTTAAGCGCACTCACATTCCGCTTCTCGGTTTTATGAAGCCAGTGCTCTGGATTGCACGACCGGCAGGAGCTAAGAGCGTGGAAATAGCAATCTTTGAAGACCAGGACTTCTCGCGCGGACTGGACGACCCTGAGTTCGAAAAACTCATTAACCAATCGGTCGGTCAAAACTGGCAACCCCTGGTACGAGTTCATTCTCGTCGAGATCGCGAGCAGACCACCATCTACGCTAGAGATATGGGCAAGAACTTTAAGCTGATGATCATCACCCTGGAGCCAAGCGAGGCTGTGGTGACGCAAGTGAAACTCAGCTTTCAGGAGCTTATTAAATGTCTGGAGAATCCAGAAAGAATGGGCAAGAGAGGTCAAATTGAGGAATAACACCCGATCGCAACAACAGAGTGATTTGATGCGTTCCGTGCTTTTCTTAGCGCTTGTATCCATTAATGTGTTGTTTGGAGCTTCTGCCACGGCGGCACAGCAGTCAGAGTCCGTGCAAGTCATCATGGCCAAAGTAGCCCGAAACCAGGACCAGGCGCAGGGGATACGATCCGCGTTTGTTTACAGCCAGACTCTTCTCCTTCGCTTTAAGCGGGGTGATGGCAAGACCTGCCGGGAGGAACTGAGGGAGTTCACGGTGGCTCCCACCTCCAAGGGCACTCACAAGACCCTTACCAGATTCTTGGGAAAATATCTGAAGGCTGGTAAGCTCGTCGAATATACCGAACCTGGGTATCATTACAAGAGTTTCGACCTCGATAGCGACTTAATGACCGGTTTTGCCGACGGCTTTACCAACCAAGACAACTCCCGGGACGGCCTTGCCGCTGATCTATTCCCTCTGACCAGCCAAGAGCAAAAGAAATACGTCTTCACACTAAAAGGAAGGGAGGTCTACCGCACAAAGCAGGTCTATAGAGTGAGTTTCAAGCCGGGCAAGAATGATCCTCACGAAGAGGCTTCCTGGGCAGGAGAAGTTGTGGTGGACGTGAGTGATTGCCAACCGGTCGTGGTCACGACACGACTTGCCCAAGGGATCCCTTTTTATGTCAAAACCCTCCTAGGAAGTAACGTCCACCATCTTGGCTTCAAAGTCGAGTATCAAAAATTTGACGAGAACCTGTGGTTCCCTGTCAGCTATGGAGGGGAATTCAAATTGAAAGTCCTCTTCTCTTACAAGCGAACAATGATTATCGCTCTAAGCAACAGCGGGTTCCAGCGCGCGAAAGTTACCACTTCATTAACTTTCGAAGAACCTTCCGCTACCAATGACACTCCGCCAAATCCAGAATCATCACCGCCGTCGGAACCAATACCCTGAGGTCCTGGATCCGTAGTGGATCTAGTAGAACATTGTCGTTGACCCCTCGATAAATCGAGGGGTCCCTGGAGTTTGGACATTTTCATTGCCGCGTAGCGGCATCTGAGAGTAGGCCGGCCTTTCAAGGCCGGTCTCGGCAACCCAACCCATATCCAGTCGCAGAGCGACGGATGAGATGGCAAACCCCACTGGGGTGCGAGATTCAAGCGCCGCTGACGCGGCGCGGGTTCCCCACGGGGGCACCAGGGTACCGGCCTTGCCTACTTTGTGGAACGAAACGTTTGCTTTTATGGGCAAGGCCCGTTGATTCGTTTGAATTCGCGTGAAAAACGTCCAATCTCCAGGACCCCTCGATAAATCTAGAGGTTCATGAGAAACTTCCTGAAATACGTTAGGGAGTTGCGCGCTTAGCTCGTATCTTACTGAAACCCCCTGGACACGGCCGGCGTTAGTGCCGTGTGACGACGATGGTCACGTCATCAAAGTCTGAGAGTGCACTGTCGCGGGCTGTCAAGCGCAGGACGTACGTTCCCGCCCTCGAAAAATTAGCCGTCGTATGGGTCGCATTGGCATTGCCAAAGGTCACTGTTCCTCGACCGCTGACTGTGCTCCAGGTCGTCGTCACCATAGCAGGTGGATTGGGCAAACCGTCGTCCCTGATGGCGCCGCTCAAACTAGCGCCTGTCTCCAGCGTCACCGTCTGATTGGGACCGGCGCTTACGAAAGGGGGTTGGTTGGGCAGCGCCGTGCCGTATTCATAGGCGCCCAAATCCAGACAGCAGTCGCTGGCACGTGTGGCACTGTTGACGTGCCTGACATATTCAGAAACAGGAACACCGGAATGAGAAACTCCAGCTCCATCCAAATAAATGGGGGAATTGGAACCGGCGTTTCGACACAGGGAAGCCGAAGACAAGTAATAATCTCGCAACAAAGTGTCTACAAAGCCCGGCGATGTGCCGCTGATAGTGCTCCCAAACCCTGGAGGATTGGCGGCGGTGCTGGGGATCCAATTATTGTTGCCGTTAACTCGAGACTCATATCCGGCCTGCACGATCGTATCACTTCCGTAAAAAACATTATTCACAGCCACAATGAATGAGTCGGCGGCACTGGCCCTGAGGAACCCAATGGCCGGGCTGCCGGCAATGAGCGTATTGTTAATCAGGTAAAGAGTGCCGTTGTGAGA
>QHZQ01000468.1:3532-7380 GCA_003224725.1 Acidobacteriota bacterium
CATATTGCTGTTGGGCGCGGCCGTGTCGGTCCCGTCCACGGGTCCAACTTCACCCTCATTGGAATCGGCAATATAATTGTAAGATAGATCAGTATAATGACCTCGGGTTTTGAAGTTCTGACCATAGAGAGCATCGTGAGTGTAACAGAACCTCACTATCGCATTGCCCCCTGCCAGGTAGAAATTATGGCTGTAGCCATTGTATTTGGAGGTACCGTTATACGCCACCTCGCAGTACTCAACCAGCAGGTTGTCGTTGGAGCTCGACATCATGCCCATGTCGCAGTAAGTTATTTTGCAATTCCGAACCGTTGTTGCATTAGCATTCAAGACTCGAATACCTGCCCCGTTATTACCATTTCTGGCATTCCTGAATTCCAGGTTCTGAATCAGGTAATAGTTCCCTTGGATCTCCCAGGCGGCACGCGGAGCTCCATTTCTGCCGCTCACATCTTGACCTGTTGCATCAATCACCGGGCGCGGCGTACCTACTCCATGAAGAGTGATAGGACTGGTGGCCGTTCCCGTGGCAGTCCACTTCTTGACCTCGTTGTAGGTGCCAGGGTGGATATTGACAATATCGCCAGGATTTAGCGGGGGCACACTTGCGATCGTTGGATAGGCTTGATCGGGACCGACCTCATAAGTCGCCGCCCATGACACTCCCGACAAGGTGAAAGAATAGATGAAAGCCACCAACAATATTTGCTTCAAAATTCTCTTTGACTTTTGGATGATGGTTCGAGGTTCAAAGGGTCTTATCATGGAACACCTTCTCATTGGATTTTTTTGGCCCAATTTGCAAATTTCGTTCTCTTGAATCTCCTGGGCATGGACTACCTAGGCATGGACCCATGGTAGGAAGCCCCCGAAGCCCTGTCAAGTAGTAGTTTCAGTCTGAGATTGGTTATGAACACGAAGGCGACTTGCCATCACATCTAGGCGGAGAGGAGACGGAGGTGAAGGGGCATAGGTTTTAAGTTAGGGAGTGGGAAAGCGAACCAAGATACAGTGTGAGAGGTGGTCTCCGGCCGGCGACCAAAAGCTTGTGATACTCATGTTTCTCGCAACCCGCTCTGGTCGCCGCGCGGAGCGCGCCTCCCACATTCTTAGCTTCGTGACGGGGACGGCTGTTGGGTCCTGAAGCTCTTCCAACGCCTCGATAAATCGAGGGGCGATGAATACCGAATTTCCAAACTCAAAATAAGGTATAAGCACTGAATCTCTTTTTCCACCGATCCGCTACTCGTATCGAAGTGCCTGGGCGGGGTCGAGATTAGAGGCACGAATGGCAGGAACCAACCCGCTGAGCATGCCGACCACGACCAAGACGGCCGTGGAAAGAGCAACGGTGCCTAAGGAAATGCTTAAATGGATATCTCCCTTTCCCGAAGTGTCTTCGTAAAGGGGGCCGAGCAGAGGCAAGGTACCCACAGCCACCGCCAAGAGATGGGCCAGGACAATGCCGATCACTCCGCCAAACAGCGTCAGCGCCAGGGCTTCGGAAAGAAACTGGGCCTTGATATGACATCGTCGCGCGCCCAGAGCCCGCCTCAAACCAATCTCGCGGATGCGTTCGTCCACCGAAACCAGCATGATGTTCATCACGCCTACGCCACCGATGCCCAGGGTGAGGGCTCCAATGAACATCAATAAAACCTGCAGGCCAATGGTAATGCCGTCGATAATCGGACGGAATTCTTCCCGCCCAAACATCTGGATGGCGCGCCTGTCAGTGGGTGAGAAGCGCTGGCGCTTAGCCACGGCCGCCAGCACCTGGTCCTTGGCTTTCGATTCAAACTGCGGCGCCAAGGGAGCGAAGACGATCACACTGGCGTAGCGATTATTCCAAAGGTCGCCGGCGGCCGTGTATGGGATAAAGGCAGAGTCGTCGTCACTAGTAAAATAGTTGCTCATTTGAATCTTGCGGTCCATCACGCCAATAACGGTGAAGCGGACACCATTGATTTGAACGATCTCACCCACAGGTGGGCGGCCTCGGAAAAGTTTTTGGGTGAGCTGACTACCGAGGAATACCACGCGCCGGCGTTCCAAGAAATCTTCGGGGCTGATCCAACGGCCCTGGCTGGGGACTTCATTTCGTATCTCGCCGTACTTGGGAAAGATTCCGCGGATGGCGGTGTTAACCAGGCTGTCACCGTGAGTGATGGAGAGCCATCTTACCGTCTCCAGGCAAGCGTCCTTGACCAGGGTGGCTTCCTCGCGAATCACTTCCAGATCTTCCTTTTCAAAGTGAACGCGTTTGCCGGCTCGTTCGCCGCCAGCCTGCTCACCGGTTTGCCCCGGCCAGCAAATGACAGCGCTCCTACCGAACGCGTTGAACGCAGTGACCAAAATGTCCCGAAAACTGTTGCCGTAGGCAATCAAAACGCTCACGGCTACAATTCCCCAGACAATGCCCAGCATGGTGAGGAAGCTGCGGAACGGCTGCCTCCGGAGTGCGTCCCAGGATTGGCGAAGGATTTCTAGGAACATATCAAGCTGTCAGGAGTCGAGGATAGAGGATCGAGGATCGACGCCCTTCTGGGCGATTCTCCTTCCTCGATTCTCCTTCCTCGATCCTCTTTCTCTGTTCACCCTCCTGCTTCATGGCGCAACGCATTGTGGATAGCGATCCAGGATCGATGTTTTGCCGGGCGATCCTCGATCCTCTATCCTCTATCCTCGATTCTCTATCCTCAATCCTCTGACCTTCTCACGCTCCGGCTTCGTAGCGTAGGGCCTCGATCGGGTCAACCGCGGCGGCGCGACTGGCCGGGTAAAGGGCAGAGAGCACTGCTACCGTGCCAAGCAAAGCGAACGCCAATAACCCGCATTCCCATGTGAACAGAAGCCCCGCAAAGTATTGCGGCATCGGTATCTGATTCACTATGGCACATAAACCAAACCCGATACCCAAACCTAGCCCACCACTGAGAAAAACGACGATCAGGGTTTCGACAAAAAACTGCCAGAGGATGGAGCGCGAGGTGGCCCCTACCGCCTTACGCACGCCAATCTCGCGCGTGCGCTCACGAACAGCCACCAGCATGACATTCATCACGCCGATGCCGCCGAGAAAAAGGGTCGCCAAGCCGACGGCCCCCAGGAAGTACTTCATGCCATCGGTCATCAACCGGAAGGCTTTGGCGTTCTCGACGGTATCCCAGATTCCACAAGCCTCTTTGTCTTCTGGATCATAATTGTGACTGCTGGCCAGGGCGCGTCGCAGTTGCCACTTGCAACTTTCGTGCACATCCACCGATTTGGGGGAGACGAGCAGCCGGTCGATCGTGTGGGAAGTGCCAGGAGGCTTTTGAGGGAAGTCGCGCAACATGGCGCTGATGGGAATGAACACCTTGCTGATATCCCGGCCATCGTAGCTGGAATCCTGCTCCTTCTCACGCATCACCCCAACGATCGTATACGGAAAATCGCCGATCCGGATTGTCTGTCCCAGGGCGGCACGGGTACCGAACAATTGTTTCTTGGCATCGCTACCGATGAAGGCAGGGTACGAATGTCTGCAAAAGGAGGCCAAGAGCCCGTCACCAGCAAGTTGCCGCTGTTATAGAGGCTCCGCACCGGAACGTCGGTGCCCAATTCCGGTAGCACCCACTGGCAAGCAGGCGCCTGCTCCTGCACCAGCTTGGGATCGGTGTCTTCCCAGCGGATCATGCGACCCGCCCGCATTCCGCCGGCCTGCATGCTGGTACGACCGGAAAAAACAATCATGATATCTTTACCGAAGTTTTCTGCCTCTCTCTGCTGCCCGACTTGAAGCCCCTCTCCGGCCGCTACCATCAGGATGATGGAAATGATCCCCCAGGCAATGCCAAACATGGTTA
>QHZQ01000488.1 GCA_003224725.1 Acidobacteriota bacterium
GAGGAAGTAAATTGGAGGGTAGACGAGTAGCTCGAGCGCGAAAGAGCTGGCGAGACCACCAATCAAAGGACACACCACACGCTTCATCAAATCGGCTCCCGCACCTGTAGACCACATCACGGGCATGAGTCCCATGAAGGCAGCGGTAACCGTCATCATTTTGGGACGAACTCGCCTGACAGCGCCATAAATGACGGCCTCCTGCAACTCAGTCTTGTTCTTCAAAAGCCCCCTGCAATTCGCGTCCTCATAGGAAAGATCCAGAAAGAGGAGCATAAATACACCGGTTTCCGCATCCAATCCCATCAAGGCGATCATTCCCACCCAGCCGCCGATGGAGAGGCTGTAGCCCAGGCCAAACATAAGCCAGACGGCTCCAATCAAGGAAAAGGGAACTGCCAACAGGACGATGGAAGTCTTCATCATCGATTTGGTATTGAGGTAGAGGAGACCGATGATCAATAGCAATGTGAAGGGGATCACTATCTTGAGTCTCTCCCTTACGCGCAGCATGTTTTCGTATTGGCCACTCCAAATCAGGGAGTAGCCAGGCGGAAGACTCAGTTTTTCGCGAACTAATTGTTTGGCCTGGTCTACATAACCTCCAATGTCCTGCGAAAAGGTGCCGGCAAAGATGTAGCCTGCCAGCTCCCCATTCTCATCGCGAATCATGGTGGGCCCGCTGACTTGCCGAATCTCGGCAATGGAAGAAATAGGAACTTGGTCTCCATTGGGAGTCTGAACAAGTAATCGGTTAAGTTGTTCGAGATTGTCCCGAAGTTCCCTTGGATAACGGACATTTACTGTATACCGGGCGCGTCCCTCAATGACGGTGGTCACAGTCTCACCCCCTACCGCCGTCATGAGTATGTCCTGCACATCGCCAACCGACAACCCGTAGCGAGCCAATTGGTCGCGATTTAGACGGAAGTCCAGGAAAGATCCTTCTGACACTCGCTCGGCATTGACAAATTGTGTTTCCGGAAGAGTCTTCAACAGCGTTTCCACTTCGATCCCAATTTCTTGTATCTTCATCAGATCAGTACCCAGGACCTTGATGCCGAGCGATGTGCGCACGACCGTGGTCAACATATCCGTTCGGCCCTTAATGGGCATGGTCCAGGCATTCACAACTCCTGGAATCTTTACCTTCTGGTCCAATTCGGCTATCAATTCTTCATAAGAAATCCGATCTTCCCAGATTCGGCGAAACAGGAGGGACTTCATCCACTCCGGGAAGGCGTTAGAATACCACCGCCGTTTGTGGCGCCACTGGAAACGGGGCTTAAGAACGATGGTCGTTTCAATCATGGAAAATGGTGCAGGGTCCGTCGAAGTCTCGGCCCGCCCGGCCTTTCCAAAGGCCCGCTCCACTTCGGGAATAGTTTTCAGTATCTTGTTCTGCTTTTGCAGGACTGAAAAAGCCTCAGCCACCGAAATTCCAGGGAAGGTAGTTGGCATGTACAGGATGGTCCCTTCATTGAAAGGTGGCATAAACTCCCTTCCCAGCTTGAAATATACTGGAATAGTGGTCAACACAGGCAACATGGCCAACATTATGGTTGTCTTTGGGTATTTCAGCACTAGTCGTGCCAGCGGTTCATAAGTCTTGAACAAAAAACGGGAAATCAATTGCTTTTCCTCCGTGAGGTATCTCCCCACGGCGATTTGGTTGATCACCCAAGCGAGCCAGGCCGACTTAAAGCGGAAGCCGTCCATCCGTGAGAAAATCATTCGCAGGGCCGGGTCGAGCGTGATGGTCATAATCGCTGCGATGATCATGATAAACGTCTTGCTATAGGCCAGGGGGCGAAACAGCTTTCCTTCTTGATCCACCAGTGCAAAAACGGGGAGGAAAGCGGCTGCGATGAGCAGGAGGGAAAAGAAGACCGACGGCCCTACTTCCTGAAGCGCTTGCAATCGAACTTGATGAAAGTCACCTTTCTGGCCTTCCTCCATCCACAACGCCAGCTTGCGATAAGCATTCTCGACCTCTACAATGGCTCCGTCGACGAGAACTCCGATTGAAAGAACAATGCCTGCCATCGACATGATATTGACGTTGACTCCCAGCCAGTGCATAGGGATGAACGAAAGCAGGACGGAAACTGGGATAGTGAGAATGGGGACGGCAGCCGACGGAAAATGACGGAGGAACAGGAGGATCATCAAGCTGACGATGATCATTCCCATAATCAATTCCTGCTTCAAGGTATTTAGACATTGTTCAATTAATTCGGAGCGGTCGTAAGTGACTACGATTTTGGTGCCGGGGAGCAGGGAAGACTCGATTTCCCTTAACTTCTCTTTCAGTCGACGGATCACCTGCAGAGCATTCTCATTGTGTCGCATGACCACAACGCCTCCGACGACTTCTCCCCTCCCATCCAATTCAGCAACGCCACGTCGAACCTGGGGACCGATTTCAACCCGGGCTACATCGCGCAACAAAACCGAAGTGGTTCGAAGTGCGGGTTCCGGCCTCATAGACTGGGACTCTGGAAGGCTTGCGTTTAATACAATCCGTTCCAGATCCTCGACTTTTTCGATATAACCTCGCCCACGGATCATATGCTCCCTGCCCGAGAATTCGATCAGGCGCCCTCCCGTCTCTAAATTGGAACGCCTTACTGCTTCTACCACTGCCATTAAGGGAATGTTATAAGTCTGCAGCTTGTAAGGGTCGACCGTGACCTGGTACTGTTTTTCAAAACCTCCAATGGTGGCCACCTCGGCCACGCCGGGAACTGATTGCAGCAGATAACGTAAATTCCAGTCTTGAAAGGAGCGTAGATCGGCCAAAGAATGTTTGCCACTCTCGTCCACCAGGGCGTATTGGAATACCCAACCCACACCTGTGGCATCTGGCCCGATTTCCGTTTTCACTTCGCTAGGTAGAGATGGGGCAACCTTGTTCAGGTATTCCAAGACACGACTTCGTGCCCAGTAGATGTCTGTCCCATCCTCGAAGAGAACATAAATGTAGGAGAATCCAAAATCAGAATAACCGCGAATAGCTTTCAGCTTGGGCGCTCCCAGAAGGGCACTGGCAATGGGATAGGTAACCTGCGCCTCGATCAGATCCGGAGAACGGTCCCACTTCGAGTAGATGATGACTTGCGTGTCAGAAAGATCCGGAATGGCATCGATGGTCTGGTGACCCAAAGTCCAAATGCCATAGCACCCCCACACTCCCGTCAGCAAAAGGACCGCAAATTTGTGCTTGGCGCACCATCCGATGAGTTTTTCAACCATCAGTCTCTGTACGATTAGGAAATTCGATCTCCGCGCCCTACCCCCCCTGCTGGTAAAGGCTTGTCAAACTTCCACCCTTCTCTTCTTATCATGGATTAGTGCCAGTTGGAGGCATGTTGCTCAATGACAAAAGTTCTAACTCCCTCTGGGAAACAGCGGGCTGGAAGAGGATTAATCCTGGGGAGAAGGCTGGCGGCCATTGTTTAGGGGGACGGCCCTCAATTTCGATTCGGAGTCGAGGAGGAAATTGGCTGCGGTCACCACTTTTTCACCCGCAGTCAGACCCTGCTTAATCTCGTAAAACTGGCGAAGCCTGAAACCTACCTTCACTTCACGCGGTTCAAAGATACCGCTGCCTTTGGCCACAAAAACGACGGATCGTTGCCCCGTGGAAAGTACAGCGCTTTCTGGGACGGCCAGGCCTTTGCCGAGGCTGCACCGCATCCGGATATCGGCAATCATATTGGGCATGAGCAATGCGGAGTTGTTGGGAAATTTTACTTTTACTTTGCCTGTCCGCGTTCTGGCATCAAATTCCATGTAGATTGCCGTCACCTTGCCTTTCCAGATTTTGCCTGGTTGAAAATCGAACGTGATTTCAGCCGGTTGTCCAACTTTTACAAACGGTAAGTCCATTTCCTGGATTTCGCCCAATACCGAGACCGAGGAGAGATCTATGACGATATAGAGAATGTTGCCGGCCGTGACATCTGTGCCTGGCTTAACCAGATTGCTGACCCATCCACTGGAAACAGATCGAACGATGATGGCCGGAAAAGGCTGGCGTGTCCTGTCCAAATGGGCTATTTCCTCTGTGCTAAAGTCCCACTGTAGGAGGCGCTCCCGCGCAGAATCGAGTGGGCTCCTTTCTGGCGTGGCGGTTTGAGAATCCGCCTTTGAAGATTTTTCATTGGAACTCAATGCTGTCAAATAGTCTGCCTGCGCCGCTGTGAATTCTTGGGAAGTCATGGATAAGATCGGGTCCCCTTTGTTGACGTACTGAAACTCAGAGCTAGCAAACAGATCCTGGACAGACCCGGCAAACTTGGCGGGAATCGACCTTGCGTTGTTCGGTTCGGAAGACACCCGGCCGGCTAACCTTACAACCTTCTGCAAGTTTATTACCCTCGCTTCTTCTAACGTAATACCCATCATCTGCTGCTGCTCAGGATTAATTTGCACCGAAGAA